>NZ_CP093312.1:1879782-2193079 GCF_023213175.1 Sulfurovum sp. XGS-02 | reverse complement strand
TAACATTTTAGCCAATTTAAGCTAAAATAGCGTTATTAAACAGAGTTGAATAATTTTATTCACTATGTGAACAAAGGTGTGAATGAATATTTTAGGAATAGACCCCGGAAGCCGTAATTTAGGGTACTGTATCATTTTTTGGGATGGAAAAAACTTTTCACTTGTTGAAGCAGGATTGGTGAAAATCAAAGCAAAAGAGCTACAGGAGCAGATCATTGAGCTTGTAGAGGGGATAGACGTCATTTTAAAGGCCCATAAAGTGGATGAAGTGGCCATTGAAGATATCTTTTTTGCCTATAATCCCAAGTCCGTTTTAAAGCTTGCACAGTTTAGAGGCGCACTCTCATTAAAGATACTTCAAGAGATAGGTTATTTCTATGAATATACGCCATTACAGGTAAAAAAAGCGGTTACAGGAAACGGGAAAGCAGATAAAGAACAAGTGGCTTTTATGGTTAAAAGGCTCTTTGGCATTAAAAAGGAGATCAAACCTTTGGATATCACAGATGCTATGGCTATTGCACTGACGCATCTGCAAAGGGTAAAACTGCGAAAGAAATCTAGTTAGAAAGCGGTTGTGCGTTTTTCTTTACAGAGATCATACGTTTTTGGGGTATGGTAAATGTGGGCTTTTTATTTCCTACCACAGACTCTTCAATGATCTTATCATAGAGATAGATATCATTTTTAAAATACGCCAAACCATCCTCTTCATAAACAGTAAAGTAGAGGATATGTACAGGGATTTGCCTTTTTAGATAGATAGTTGTAGGCTCATTGCTTGCAAGTATCTCATCTATTTTCTCTTGTGAATAACGTTTCCATGTATGTTCAAGCAGCCTATTCATAAGATCAAAAGGTTTTTCTACACGCATACAGCCGGAACTATAGATCTTATATCGTCGTGAGAGCAGTGATTTATTATCCGTATCATGCAGATATACATCATATTTGTTAGGGAACATGAACTTCACCCTTCCTAAGGCATTATTATCTCCCGGGAACTGTACAAAGCGGTAAGGTACACGCTCTTCGCTTTTTTCATAAGGGGCGAGCATCTCGTAAGTGACCTCTACCTCTTTTTTGCCTTGAAATGCATGAATATTGTTCTCTTCCAAATACATAGGGTTTTCTTTGAGTACAGGTATCAGATCGCGTTTTACCAGGTTATCGGTAATGGTCCAGGTCGGATTGAGTACCATATAGCGTATCGTACTGGAGAAAAGTGGGGTTGGTCTGTCGATGCGTCCTACTACGATACCTTTTTTCATGACCATCTCATGGTCTCTATAATACCGGAGATTAAAATCAGGGATATTGACTTCAATATACTCATCTTCAAACTGTTTTGGATAGAGTTTTGTTTTATCCAGATTGGTGATGATGGCCTGTATATTACTTTTTGCTGGTAGGTTGAGATAGTAGGTCGTTGTTTTGTCTACCATACCGGTTACTTTGATCAGGTAACGTTTTTGGTAAGTGATGACAGCTCTTTTAAGCGTTTCATCAAACTTACGGTCAATAGGCGCATTTTTAGGGTAATCTCCAGTGATCTGAAGTCGTTTTTTTATCTCTTCAACACGACTGGAACGATCACCCAGTTTCAACGTTTCATTACTGTATTTTATCTTTGGAAATTTATCCATCATACGATAATCATGAAGAAGTTTTACAAGATTTCTATAGCGTTTCTCCATAGGAAGAAGAGAGGTCAGATACTCATAGATAGTACCGTTTTCTATAGCAGAGATCAATGCGTCAAGATCCGGAAATGCTTTAGGTTCCATTTCCCATCTGGCTGTAATATCATCACTTTGTTCAAGGCTGTTCAGTTTCTCCTGTACGAGGTTCCAGTCTACATCACCCTGAACGATAAATCGTACTAAACGCACGAATGAGCTGGTAAGTACAAGGTCAAGTTTTGCATAGGCAGAGGCCTGTTTTTCCTGGCTGATCTCTCCATTGTCAAGCTGATAAAAGAGATGTTTGATAGATCTTTGATCAAATGATTTATTTTTATAGTTAAAAAGTGGGTCATTGAGTGCTTGTATCAGAAGGCTTGTTTTTGTCCTGTTTTTATTACCGATCCATAAAGGCTTATCACCGGTTTTGCTATATATATCTTGAATGATAGGTTTATTTTGACCAGTGATACGTGTTTGGACCCCTTTTTGAAGATGTGCAGCGATGCTCTCCATGGAAAGTATCTCTCCATAAAGAGGATTGAGTGTAAATAGTAAAAATATCAGTAGTGTAAAAAAACGCAAAAAAGTGCTCCAAATTTTAAAGTATCAAAATATTATGAAAACGTATTATAGTGAAATTTAGTCTAAGTTCAATTGTAGCAGGAAAGGGTAAATGAGTGAGCGTTTTTATAAGGCTAAGCCGTGAAGGCTTAACCCCGTTTCAGAATGTATAGGTAAATCCTATACTGATAGAATCAGCTAGAACATCTTGGTTTGGTAATTCGCCATCGAATCCCGTGTCATCATAGAGGTTTGTATAATCTACAAAAACATCTATATTCTCAACCACTTCATAGCTGGCACCCAGACCCCATTGAAAACCGGATTCGGATAAACTCACACCATGGTCATAATCTACCTGTCCGTACCCGAGCAATCCGTAAAGTGTAATTCCACCCATTGGATACATAGGTTTAAGATAGATGGCACTGTTTTCAAGACAATCTGTAAGTCCGGTATATCTACCCTCTACACCAATATATTGGTTAAAGTTGTATCCTGCCAGTAAAAGAACTGCATCACCGTCTGCCTCCGTACTGTTATCAGGATCCAAGTTCATATAGGAATAACCCAAACCTGCATATAATGAGCCTGTAGGTTCTGCCACTACCGGAGTTTCTACCACAGGTTCAACCGGTGCGATATCCCCACCCGCCGTTGCGAGTGTACTCATTGCCAAAAACGCTACTAATGAAAGATTAAATTTTTTCATTTTACACTCCTTGTATATTTGAAATTATCATTAGAATATATTATATTAATATGTAATATTAAATGTCAATTAATTTCTTAAATATATTTCTAAAATCTAAAAAACCGACCTTTATGCTATTATTTATCTTTATAGTTTTTATCTATGAGTTTCAGATATTTTACAGGGGTGACTGCTTTCATTTCCTCTGCCAGCCATTGTATCTGGAACCATGCCGCACCGGAATCCCTGAGGTCAAAATAGTTTTTAAGACTTCTGATATTGAAGGTAACGACCATATCCACTTTCCAGTTATCTGTGACGATGTGTTTAAATCCATCTCCCACATTTCTTTTTTTCTTTCCGTTTTCCAAGGCTTTAAAAAGCGCAGCAGCATGGCCTTTGTTTTCTTCGATGAAAGGAATAGAAGATTTTGCTACGGCAGTATGTATGAAATCAGTGTCCCTTTGATATTGAAAATGTAATTTGTCATAGATGGCTTTGATCTCGATGTGCAAATACTCTCTGTCTGTAATTACAAAGAGGTTTAAGGCAAGAAGTGTTTCAAAGAAGAAGGTAAGACCGTCTTCCGCCTCAAGTGAGGCGACAAACGCATTGATAACGCTTGACATCGTGTAGCGTGTACTTCTTACAGAAATGGCTTGGAGTCTGTGTCTTGCATGCTCCTGAAGCACACCTCTGGAAGTGCCTTGTATCAAATAACTCAAAGTTGCATGTTCTATGATGGAGTGATGGTGATGTACCCATGCAAGACTAGAAAGAAGATCTGAATCATCGATGTTATTGATGGCATCGGTATCCAGATCTAACATTGCATGCTTCACACATTCGTTTTCAGAGTTTTCAAAACTGTCATAACATGTTCTTGCTGCGATCTCTGCAACACCGAGGCCAGATTGTTGTAAAAGTGTAACTTTAGGTTTGTCATACGCTATGTGATACATTTCCATTGTTTCCATGGGCACACTCCCTCATATATTTAGATACAATTATATCACTATAAATTTAGAGCTATATAAGGATTAAGACGTGAGACCTGATGAACGATTTTTTAGTTTTGAAAAAGATTTTAGAGACCCCTATGCAAGGGACAGGGACAGAGTGGTCCACTGCAGCTCTTTCAGACGTTTGGAGTACAAAACACAGGTTTTTCTAAACCATGAGGGTGACTACTTTCGTACACGCCTCACCCATTCACTCGAAGTCAGTCAGATCGCCAGAACACTTTCACGCATGCTGGAACTCAATGAGACCCTTGCAGAAGTGATCGCACTTTCACATGACCTGGGACATACACCGTTCGGGCATGTGGGCGGAGACGAGTTGGATAAACTTCTCAAAGCAGATGGCAGAGCATTGGGATTTGAACACAATTTTCAATCCTTCAGGGTTTTGACCAAACTGGAAAAACGTTATAAAGAGTTTGACGGGCTCAATCTTACATTTGCTACGCTAGAAGGGGTACTTAAACATTCGTATCCCTATAAAAAACCTTTTTTGGAGGGACTGGATCCTCATTTTAACCTTGATAAACATCCTTCACTCGAAGCGATGGTAGTGGATCATGCAGATGAGATCGCCTATACATCGCATGACATAGATGACGGTATCAAATACGGATTGATTACTTTTGAGGATCTCTTAAAAGATACGCTTTGTTTAAGAGTGGATGCAATGGTGCAAAACGAGGGTGTGAAAAGAGATGAAAAACTCTACAGACACCGTTTTGTGGCAGGACTCATCAAACTGCTTGTAGAAGATTTTATTGAAAATTCAAAAGAGGGTACAAAAGTATATCGACAGGATGTGCCTATTTGTGTGACCATCGATGCACAAGAGAAATTACCTGTGGGATTTTCAAAAGAGACAGGAACACAGCTGAAAAAACTCAAAAAACTGCTGCATCAGAAACTTTACAGACATCAAAAGATCGTACGTAAAATGCATGCTGGAAAACAGTGTATACAAGGGCTGTACAAAGCATTTACAGAAGATACGGACCTACTACCTCCTTACCAAAAAGAGCTCTTTGATGTACGTACGAAAGAACGGGTTATTGCAGATTATATTGCAGCGATGACAGACCGGTATGCGATGAAAACTTACCATGAACTGTACGGATTTTCACTATAGAAAAGGGTAGGTATCTCTGTAAATAATCACAGAATATTGAACTAAATGAGGTCATTTTTTATATTAAAATCTCTTATATAGTAATTTTTGGGTATAATTCGCGAAAATTACATTAGGGCGAAAAGCTCTATTTCAGGACATTTTATGCAAAAAATTAAAAACATTGCCGTTATCGCGCACGTTGACCACGGTAAAACAACGCTTGTTGATCAGCTTCTACAGCAGTCAGGTACGTTCGCAGCGCACCAGCAGGTAGAAGAGAGAGCTATGGATAGCAATGCTATCGAAAAAGAGAGAGGGATCACGATCCTTTCTAAAAATACAGCTATTACGTACGGTGATCATAAGATCAATATTATCGACACCCCGGGTCACGCCGATTTTGGTGGTGAGGTTGAACGTGTACTTAAGATGGTGGACGGTGTACTTATGCTTGTGGATGCACAGGAAGGTGCAATGCCTCAGACCAAATTCGTTTTGAAAAAAGCAATTGAGTTGGGGCTTATCCCTGTTGTGGTGATCAACAAGATCGATAAGGACGGTGCAGACCCGGAAAGAGTACTTGATGAGATGTTTGACCTTCTTGTTGCTCTAGATGCAAATGAAGAGCAGCTTGAATTCCCAGTGATCTACGCTGCAGCCAGAGACGGGTATGCAAAATGGGAAATGGAAGACGAGAACAAAGATATGACACCGCTTTTTGAAGCGATCCTGGATAAAGTACCTTATCCGCAAGGTTCGGCGGACAACGATACTCAGGCACAGGTATTTACACTTGACTCGGACAACTTTGTCGGACGTATCGGTATTACACGTATCTTCAATGGTAGAGTGAAAAAAGGTGATGAGTATCTTCTAGTGAAAGCGGATGGTTCTAAATCAAAATCGAGGGTTTCTAAACTGATCGGATTTAAAGGACTTGACCGTATCGAGATCCAAGAGGCTGAAGCGGGTGATATCGTGGCAATCGCAGGGTTCGCTGATATCGATGTAGGTGACTCTATCTGTGATCCTGTGAATCCGGTAGCACTTGACCCTATGCATGTTGAAGAGCCGACACTTTCAGTTATTATGTCTGTAAACGACGGTCCTTTGGCAGGTACAGAAGGGAAACACGTTACTTCCAACAAGATCCGTGAAAGACTTGAAAAAGAGATGGAGACAAACATCGCTATGCGTATGGAGCCTACTGGTGAGGCATCATTTAAAGTTTCAGGTCGTGGTGAGCTACAGATCGGTATCTTGGCTGAGAATATGAGAAGAGAAGGGTTTGAGTTCCTTCTTGCACGTCCGGAAGTCGTTGTGAGAGAAGAAGAGGGTGTGAGAATGGAACCGTTCGAGCACTTGGTTGTGGATGTGCCTGAAGAGTTCCAGGGTGTTGCCATTGAAAAACTCGGTAAAAGAAAAGCTGAGATGACTTCACTCACACCGATGCCTGACGGTACAGTAAGGATCGAATTTGAGATCCCTGCACGTGGATTGATCGGGTTTAGAAATGAGTTTTTGACAGACACGAAGGGTGAAGGTATCATGAACCACTCATATTTGGAGTACAGACCTTACTCTGGAACAGTTGTGAGCAGAACACCGGGTGCACTGGTATCTATGGATAACGGTGAAGCCGTAGCCTTCTCTATCTATAACCTTCAGGCACGTGGTGTAATGTTCATTAAACCGCAAGACAAAGTATACTCAGGTATGGTGATCGGTGAATCTGCAAGACCGGGAGACCTTGATGTGAACCCACTGAAAGGAAAGCAGCTTACAAACATGAGAACTTCGGGTGCTGATGATGCGATCAAGCTTGTACCGCCAAGACCTATCACTCTTGAAAGTGCAATGGAGTGGATTGAAGATGATGAGCTTATCGAGATCACACCTGAATCTATCAGAATCAGAAAGAAATATCTGGATGAGAATGTCCGAAGAAGAATGGCAAGAGACAAAAAGAACGCAAAATAGTTCTTTTATTTCACTGCATCTTCGAGGGAGCTTGTTCGGTCACATACTGACCGTATGCTTCCTCTCAACAACCCTCAAATCTACAGCAAACTAAAAGACTATTTGGTTCTCTTATTGTTATCTTTATTTTGAGTATTTTTTGTAAATACTGAGTAAAGTGCAGATAAACCAAATATTACAAATATTAAACTAATTATAATTTGTTCATATTGATTAAGAGAGTGAGTCATTCCTTTTAAGCTTATAATACTCGTTGAGTAAATATCGTATCCTAGATAGAACATGAATAGAGAGAAAAATATCATATAGAAACTATTCATTTGAATTCACTTTTATAATGATTTCCTACACGTAATCCGCTTACCCAGGCAAAGTGAAAGTTAAAACCACCTCTGTCTCCATCGACATCGAGTATCTCCCCTGCAAAATAGAGACCGGGTACAAGTTTTGACTCCATCGTTTGCGGGTTCACTTCAGTGGTATTTATCCCACCTGTGGCTACCTCTGCACCTTGGAAGCCTTTTGTATCGTTGATAGAGAGCTTGAGATTTTTAAGGGTGTAGACAAGCTTGCTAACCTCTTTTCTGTTTAACTCATGTTCCTGTTTGGCTTTGCACTTTGACTGTTCTAAAATGATAGAGATGAGTTTCTTGTTGATGATACCGTGAAGCCATATTTCTATAGATTTCTCACTTCCCTCTTTTATGCGACCCAGAAGCAGGTTGGTAAGTTTCTCTTTGCTAAGTTCCGGCATAAGGTCCAGGTTAAGTTCACAATAGTCATAATTTGCCAGCCTTATACTCGCCTCCCGGCTAAGGTCCAGGATGGCCAATCCACTGATCCCATAGTTTGTGAAAAGCAGGTCACCCTTTTTCTCTGTGATGTACTCTCCGTTTGCATAGAGTTGTGCCACTCCGGCTACTTTCACTCCTGCACAGCTCTTCACCCATGTTTCATCCGAACAGAGCTGCACGAGAGCAGGGTGGCGGGGTATGAGGGTGTGGCCCATTTTCGTGGCAAAAGCATATCCGGAGTTCGAGCCTCCAAGTTGCGGTGCGGCGGGTGAACCTGATGCCAAAAGGAGTTTTCTGCAATGCTTGGTTCCCTGGGATGTCTCTACCGTAAAAGTATCCGCTTCTTTACTAATGGATGTGACTGCAGAGTCGCAGAGTATCTCTACACCTGCTTTTTTGGCTTCATACTCAAGTATTTCAACTACGGAACTCGCTTGCAGTGACATAGGAAACATTTTGCCTTCTTTCCCTTCGATGAGCTCAAGCCCCAGAGATGTGAAAAACTTTTCTACGACTTTAAAATCATACCCTTCCAAGACGGCATCTATAAAATCAGGATTCTCTCCATGAAAGCGGTGTGAAGCGATGTATCTGTTGTCTATGTTGCATTTTCCGTTACCAGAAACGAGTATTTTTTTACCGATCTTGCTATTTTGTTCCAGCAGTAGTACCTTTTGACCTGCCTTTGCAGAGGTGATGGCAGCGACGAGCCCAGCTGCCCCCGCACCTACAACAATGATATCTGTCATTTTTACCCTTTCACCCGAACTATGCTGGATTATAACCTATAATCTGTTATAACATCAAAAATAAATTAAAAGAATAAGGATGATCATGTCAGCATTAGTAGAATTTTCAATGTTCCCTACGGAAAAAACCCAAAGCAAAAGTGCCTTTGTAGCAAGAGTATTAGATATCGTAGATAAAAGCGGACTGGCTTACCAGCTCACACCAATGGGTACGATCATAGAAGGTGAAACCGTAGAAGAAGTGTTGGCTGTGATCAACAAAGCCTATGAAGAGCTCCAAAAGGATTGCGGTCGTGTCTACAGTTCGATCAAGATCGATTGGCGTGATGGACCGGTGGGCAGACTGGGTAACAAAGTAGGTTCAGTGGAGGAGAAGTTAGGACGAAAACTTCGTTCTTAACACAACCAGTTGTGTAAGCCCTCCGCTGAAGAGAACATAATTTTGGAGCTTTGCTCTAAAAGCGTCCTCCTTAGTGATAACGGAAGTTAAACAGCTAAAATTAGATATAATACGCCAATTTCTAATAAGGATTTTTAAATGTGTGCTGAAAAGATACAACGTTTAATACAGGCAAGTATCCTGGGCTTTGTGATGGGCTTAGCAGGTTCTGGCATGTACGCAGCCGCGTTTATTTTACAATTTGCCATGATGGTCATGCTTGTGATTGCAGGACTGACCGGCTTTTGTCCAGGGCTTATTATGCTTAAAAAGATTTTCCCTGCGTGTAAATGTGAAGAAACCAATGAAAAGGACAATAACTGATGTCAAATATATCATATAAAGATGCCGGTGTAGATATCGATGCGGGTAATGAGTTTGTAGAAGCGATCAAAAGTGATGTAAAATCCACTTTCGATAAAAATGTCATCGGAGGCATAGGTTCATTTGCCGGTGCCTATGCACTGCCAACGGGTTACAAAGAGCCGGTGATCCTTTCTGCAACAGATGGTGTAGGGACAAAGCTCCGTATTGCCATAGAGAGCGGGAAACTTGATACCGTAGGTATTGACCTTGTAGCGATGTGTGTCAATGATCTTATCTGTAACAACGGTACGCCGATGTTCTTCCTGGACTATTATGCAACGGGTAAATTGCTTCCTGAGAATGCAAAAGATGTCGTTGCCGGTATTGCAGAGGGGTGTCGCAGATCCGAATGTGCACTTGTAGGTGGTGAAACAGCCGAAATGCCGGGTATGTACTCAGATGATGACTTTGACCTTGCAGGATTTGCAGTAGGTATCGCAGAGCGTGCAGAAATGGACACGGTAGCCAATGTGAAGGAGGGGCAGGTCCTCATTGCTATGCCGAGCTCCGGTGTACACTCTAACGGATATTCACTGGTAAGAAAACTTTTCTTTGACAAGCTGGGTATGAGCCTCAAAGATGATTTTAATGGCAAACCGCTTGTAGAGACACTGCTTGAACCGACACGTATCTATGTCAAAGAGTATAAAGCCAATAAACAGTACGTGAAAGCCTTAGCACACATCACAGGTGGTGGGATCATAGAAAACCTTCCTAGAGTTCTTCCAGAGGGTATGAGAGCGATCGTAAAGAAAGAGAGTATCAGGGTACTCCCGATCTTTGAATTCATGAGCCAGTATGTTGAAGAAGAAGAGATGTACAGAGCCTTTAACATGGGTGTGGGCATGGTATGGGTGGTAGACCCTGAAAATGTAGATACCGTGCTTGAAAATACAGATGGTTATGTGATCGGTACACTTGAACAGGGTGAAAAGGGTGTGGAGATGGTTTGATCCATCTCTCTACTTTTAATATAGATCACATCGAATCTACGACTTGGGTTCACAAACCCCTTTTTCTATACACTCTCTATCCAACTCCCCACTTTTCCATTTTGTAAGATAGGCTTTGAGATTTGCATGCACAACACCTTGCAGCATATAGAGCCCTATAAGGTTTGGCAGGGCCATTCCCAAGATAAGAAGGTCAGAGAATTCTAACAACGTAGAAGCGCTGGTGACGGATGCTATGACGGTAAATGAGACAAAGATCAGTTTATACAACAGCGTATATTTTTCTCCAAACAGATAGGTCCAGGAACGCTCGCCATAATAAGACCATGATATCATCGTGGAAAACGCAAAAAGTACAATGGAAAATGACAAGATAACAGGGAACCATGAAATAACCGTTCCATAGGCTGCCGCAGTTAGAGCTGCACCCTGTTTTGAAGCCACAAGGTTCGCAAACTCCCCAGAAGGATCATAGACACCTGTAGTGACAATCACAAGTGCGGTCATACTACAGATAACGATCGTATCGATAAAGGGCTCATACAGTGCGACCATCCCCTGTCTGACAGGGTATTTGACCGAAGCAGTAGAGTGTACAATGGCTGCGGAACCTATACCCGCTTCACTTGAGAAGGCGGCACGCTTAAATCCTTGTACAAGCACACCTATAAGACCACCTGCAACGGCAGTAGGAGCAAAGGCTTCATGAAAGATGGTCAAGATCGCAGCAGGCACTTGAGAGGCATTTGTGATGAGGATCCACAGAGATGCTGCCAAATAGACAAATACCATCACAGGAACGATCTTCTCTGCCGTACTTGCGATACGCTTAATTCCTCCAATAATGACAAACCCTACCAGTGTTGCCAGGATCAGACCAAAAACGATAGGATAGGCTTGAAAGAAAGGGATACGTTCTGAAAGTGCTCCCATCGCCTGTGAAGTTTGGAAGGCATTCCCCGCACCCAAACTTCCTCCTATAGCGAGCACAGCAAACATCACAGCGAGTACTTTTCCCAGTTTGACATATCCTTTAGAGGCGAGTCCTATGGAAAGATACTGCATAGCACCACCCATAATACGTCCATCGGGTCTTCTCTCTCTATAGACCTGTGCAAGGGTTACTTCGGTGAATTTGAGTGTCATACCAAAGAAGCCTGCCAGGATCATCCAGAAGGTAGCGCCAGGACCTCCTACAGCGATGGCAATGGCGACCCCTGCAATATTTCCAAGTCCGACTGTGGCGGATAGGGCGGTGGTCAAAGACTGGAAAGGGGTGATCTCTCCTACATCATCGGCAGTTTTATATTTACCTGTGATGATCTTAAAAGCATGACCAAACATACGTGCATTGATAAAGCCAAAGCGAAAAGTAAGAAATACTCCTCCCACGATCAGCCATGCAACGATGAAAGGCATAGTTGTGCCTTCCATTTTGCCAAAAAAGATGTCAAAGAAGAAAAACGAACCTAAAAAACCGTTGATCTGTTCAAATATACTGTTCATATGTTAACCCTGTATCGAAGATGGAATCATTATACTCATTAACGCCTAAAGTACCTCTAATTTAGTGATTAAAAGAAAATTTTTCACTTTTTTTCCAAAATCTATTGACAAATGGAAACCTTTTGACTATAATTGCGTTCCTTTTTATAAGGTAACGGAGTGTAGCGCAGTCTGGTAGCGCACCTGGTTTGGGACCAGGGGGTCGAAGGTTCGAGTCCTTTCACTCCGACCATTTAGATATTTAACGTTATAATAATAAGTAATCATTTAATTATGGTGGATGTAGTTCAGTTGGTAGAGCACCAGTTTGTGGCACTGGGTGTCGCGGGTTCGAGCCCCGTCATCCACCCCATTGGTAATTAAACAGGGTAACCACCCGAATGATGAAGCGCTAGTGGCTCAATTGGATAGAGCATCAGACTTCGGATCTGAGGGTTAGGGGTTCGAGTCCTCTCTGGCGTACCATTTTTTAATGTATCAGCTGTGTTATTTATTATTATGTGCACTCGTAGCTCAGCTGGATAGAGCACTCGCCTTCTAAGCGAGCGGTCTCAGGTTCGAATCCTGACGGGTGTACCACTTACTTTTTATTGTTATGTAAAACAATCACATGCGGATGTGGTGAAATTGGTATACACGCCAGACTTAGGATCTGGTGCTTTACGGCGTGGAGGTTCGAGTCCTCTCATCCGCACCATCTACAAACTTATCATCAATATTTTCACATAATCATATCAATATCTGAAACACTTTAATAATAGTTATCTTGATATTTAGTATCTCATTTTTTTATTTCTAAGTCATACCGTTGCACGTATAGTCTCTTTAGTCAACACTTCTGATGTAGCAATCTTGTACTATAACGATATAAACGTCTATAAAGCGCTTGTTTAATTGCTGGGTAGGGCTTGACTTAAGAGCATTGGTAAAAAGGGTTTTAAAAGCGTTTGAGTGTCTTTTACTATTAAACTATACATGTGGATTCTCTCTTGCCGGTGAGGGTAAAATACTCTTCCTTCGTGAATGCTACATAGATACTGCAACTGACCTTTATCTCTCTTCAAATTTTTTCAGCTCTTTCTCATAGGATTCTTTTAGCTGTTGCCGCATCATTTCATATTTGTTCGCTCTTAAGTTCTTGATCTCTTTGGTTAATGCTTCGATCTCTCTGTTTTTTTCATTGATAATACTGATATAGCTATCGCAATTTCTGACTATGGTCGTTGTATAGTAATGGTGGTGGATGAAGGGTCTTTTTCGCGGCTTTTTCCTTGGTTTTCGAATCGGTTTTCTGGTAATCTTTTTTGTTGTGCTCATCTCAGCCCGTATCGTTGGGTAAAGGTCCCGATCTGTTTCTTCTGCGCTAAAGCTTGTATGGGTGGCAGTGAATAGTATCATGATGCTCAATAGTAACTTTTTCATCTTTTCCTCTCTTTCCTTTTGTTTCAAACGGCGATTCATCCGGCTTAGCAGATTGTGAAGATATCTAAAATTAAGCCTACCATATTAACATATATTAAAAATTATTGTATACTTTTCCTAGTAAATAAATAATTAGGATTTCATGATGGACAAAAGTTTATTTTTCTTTATTGTCATAGGTATTGGGTTTCTTTACTTTATCACCAATTTTGTAGGTGATATCCAGGAGGATGAGAAATTCCAAAACGAAGAGTATAAGCAAAAGCACCAATTTGATCAGTATCAGACTGTTGACAGTATAGGTAGGGAAATACTTGATATGACTGATGCACCTGCAAGCATACAGGTACAAGCATGGAATAATTCTAAGTTGAAAATAGAGTTCCTAGAGCTTTTCCCTGATTTTTCTGAAATGAAAATATTTGTAAAAGAGAGGTTGAGAGGGGATATCTTGCAAGCGAAGCTTATCGCCTCTATCGATAGTGTGGAGAGTCAATATTTCTCCGGTAAAATGAATGCAGAACAAGCCAAGCGGGAGCTTAGCTTATTGAAATAGTCGAGGTTAACGGCAAGGATCAGACATTCTGTTTCTGTCTGCATAGAGATAGACTTCTACTCTTCTGTTGAGTGCTCTATTTGTGGCAGAATCGTTTGGTGCAATGGCTTTGTTATATGAGCATCCTTTTGTGTATGGTCTTCCGTTCACGGCAAGGATATTACTTACGGTAGCTGCACGTCTTTGTGAAAGTCCAAGGTTGTATTGGTAGCTTCCTACATTGTCCGTAAATCCTGCTACACCTACAATAGTTTGAGGGTAGTTACGTAAAACTTGTGCAACTTTATTTACTTTATTTCTTGCATTAGACTGTAGTTTTGATGATCCCGTTGCAAACATCATGCGATCTCTAAATATGATCTTTACATAGTTATTATATTTTGATACAACAATGTCTCTGCGCGGATCAAGTGCTGCTAGAGGGTCATTATTTACACCTGTACCCAGTGCACGGGCAACTTCATTGGCCTGCTGATCCATATTGTAACCGATCGCCCCACCTACAGCAGCACCTAAAAGACCGCCAATGATAGCACTTTTTGCATCATGCTTACCTGTATTATACCCTATCATTGAGCCTGCAACTGCACCGGCAGCTACACCTGTTTTTGTACGATCGTAGCTTTGATCTTCCACAAGCCCCGGCTGATTGTAACAACCTCCCAGCATGAATGCTGCTGCAGATGCAGCAACTATTTTTTTACTTAGTTTCATAATGTTTTCCTTTTTTTAATGATTAAACGATTATTGCCATCCACCCGTTTCTACCGGTTCTGGATTTTGACTGTCCACAGCACTTCCTATACCGGCACCAAGGGCTGTACCTATAAGTGCACCAACAGCAGCATTTTTTCCGCCGCCACTACCTGTATTGTATCCTATTACTGCCCCTGCCACAGCACCGGTTGCCGCACCTGTCTGTGTTGCATTGTTAGGTGTCACTTCTGAGCCTGTACAGCCATTCAGTAAGATCATACTTGCAGTTGATGCAAGCATAAACTTAAGTATATTTCTTTTCATCTCAAATTCCTTTTTATTTATATTAAATAGTGTGAATTATAGCACAGAAATGTGTGAAAAATGTGTTTTATGATTTAGAGACTATTTTCTCATGCCATTGCCAAAGGGTTTTTTCAAAACCTATCTGTTTGGACTCATAGTATTTCTTGGGTGTTAAAAGGTAGGATTGTTTGACCCAGCCATCAAAGTCATGAGGATAGAGATAGTTTTTTGCATGCGTTTTGATATGGGACGGGATAGGGTGTATCTCTCCGCCGGCTATATCTTTCAGTGCACTGTTGATAGCCATATAGGCACTGTTGGACTTAGGTGATGAGGCAAGGTAGATGACCAGCTGCGAAAGTGAGATCCTCGCTTCAGGGTACCCTATATGTTTGACGATGTTCAGTGTCGAACTGGCAAGGTTCAGAGCAGGGGGGTTTGCATTTCCGATATCTTCACTGGCTAGTATCGCTAAACGTCTTGCAATGAATTCTGCGGGTTCTCCCCCGTCTATCAGTCTTGCAAGATAATAGATGGAAGCATCGATATCAGAGCCCCGAATACTTTTGATCATGGCAGAGGTCAGTTCATAGTGGCTTTCGCTCTCCGCACTTCCTGCCTGCATGGCATGAGGGCGTATCTGTTTGAGTGTGGCAAGGCGAATGGGACTTTCAACTGCAGCAGCGCTTTCAAGCAGATTTAGCATGGCACGGACATCCCCGCCACTGGAGAAGACAAGGTACTCTTTTGCCTCTTCTTCTATGGTGAGCGATTCGAGTTGAATGATGCCATCAAGATAGGTATGCAACTCTTTTTCATCGATCGCTTCGAGTGCAAAAAGGTGAGAACGGGAACGCATCGCAGCAGTAAGCGAGTAGTAGGGGTTTTCAGTAGAGGCCCCTATGATCAGGGCTGCCTGGTTCTCCATAAAAGGCAAGAGTACTTCTTGCTGGTTTTTGCTGAGCCTATGTACCTCATCTATGAAGATAAGAGGTTTCTGCAAGGCATTGGTATACTCTTTAAAGATCTTACGCAGATCCTCGATTTTGAGAGTGGTGGCATTCATCTCGTAGAAAGGTCTATCCAGAAGGGTGGCGATCACCCTCGCAAGTGTTGTTTTCCCACAGCCCGGAGGTCCGTAAAAGAACGTGTGGGAGAGGGTGCCTGTGGTGATCAGTTTCCGCAGGATGGCATCCTCACCCAAAAGGTGGGCTTGGCCTATAAGTGCATCAAGTGTTTTAGGACGGTATTTGAGTGCAAGGTTTGGCAAAACTTAATCTTTTTTGGTCGACTTTTTTGATGCATCAGATTTGTGTGTTTCTTGTTTCAGTGCATTGCTTTTGTTCTTTGCTTCTATTTCTGCATTCTTTTTTCTGCGTTTCATGAATTTATGGAGATCATCATATTCTCTACGTGTAAAGTAACGTGTTTTGTTCGTAGGCAGATTGTTCAGTTCTATCCCTCCGAAGGCGACACGTTTAAGGTCAAGTACTTTGGCTTCAAAATGTGCAAAGAAACGTCTCAGCTCCCTGTTCTTACCTTCAGCAATGGTGACACGAATCTTCGAAAAGTTTTTGCCTTCTGCCCGTATTTCAAAATGCACAAAAGGTGCGAACTCCATGCTGTAGATCTTGCTTTTTTCATGGGCACCGGCACGGGCATCATCCAAAACAAGGCCCTCCTGCATCGCACTGATCATCTCCTGGGTGATGGGTTTATCTATCTTCAGGTTATAGGTTCTATCTAAACTGCTCTCCATAAGGGCAGTTGCGACTTCCGGAGAGTCTGTCAGGAGCAAAAGTCCTTCCGAAGCATAGTCCAGCCTGCCTACGGGTACAAAGTGCCTATATTTGCCTGGTAGTTTATGATAGATGGTTGCACGGCCTCTGTCATCTTTTTTTGTGACTAGAACCCCTTTGGGTTTATTGTAAACGATCACCGTCACTTCTTTGCTTGGCTTGACCAGTCTGCCTTTGACATAGATCTGGTCACCTTCTTCTACTTCATAACCAAAATCTTTCAACACTTTTTTATTAAGGGTGACCTCACCCTCTTCTATAAGCTTATCTGCTTCTCTTCTAGAGTATTTAGTGTGATGTGATATATATTTGTTCAGTCTCATTGTTTCTCGTTTTTATTTGCTTTTTATACCGGCATTGACCAGATCATGGATGTGCAGTACACCAATGATCTTGCCTGCATCGTTTGTGATAGGCAAAAGTTGTATGCGCCCCTCTTCTATAATCTCTAGGGCTTCACTTGCCAGTAGCTCTGTATTGGTATAGCTTTTAGGATTCCGGCTGGCATATTCTATGGCCAGGTGGTCCAGGCTGAATCCTTCTTTCATCAGTGCGCGTCTCAGGTCACCGTCACTTAAAATAGCGATAAACCTATCTTCTTCATCTACGATCAGTACGGTACCGAGTTTCCCTTCGCTCATGGCCACAATCGCATCTTTCAGTGTGGTCGTATCTTTGATGATAGGCAGGTCTGTGGTTCTCATGAGATCTTTGATCTTCACGAAAAGTTTTCTTCCCAGCGAGCCTCCGGGGTGGAAAGAGGCAAAATCCTCTTGTTTAAACCCTCTTTGTTCCATGAGTGCCACGGCCAAAGCATCACCCAGTGCCATGGTCAGAGTGGTGGATGTCGTAGGTGCAGCACCCAGGGGACATGCCTCTTTCTCTACTGAGATATCAAGAAAAACATCTGCGTAAGAGCCAAGCGATGAATGCGCATTTCCTGTCAGCCCGATAAGCGGGATATCAAAACGTTTGATATGGGGAAGGATCTTGGTCAGCTCTTCACTCTCTCCACTGCTGCTGATAGCAAGCAGGGTATCGTTTTTGCTTATCATCCCCAGGTCCCCATGCAGCGCCTCTGTCGGATGTAAAAAGAAACTTGATGTACCCGTACTGGCGAAAGTCGCAGCCATTTTGGCACCGACAAGACCGGATTTTCCTACACCAGTGATGATGAGCTTTCCCTTGGTCCCCAATATCAGTGAAATGGCATCCAGAAAGTTTTGGTCCAGACGTTCGGCAGCTTTGTAGAGGGCATCTGCTTCAATGTGAAAAGTTTCTTGTGCAATTTTAATGAGATCCATGGTCCAGTCTTTATATATTTTTAGAGGATTATAGCATAATTAGCAGTGAAGGAGAGATGACGGTGTTTCTTCAGATACAATAGATATGTCAAATGACCCTATCTCCTGCCTGAAGGCAGAAGTAGATTAGATGATGAAGATCGTCGGGATGATAAGAGGATATCTCTTTTTCGTACGTACCACATGTTTTCTCACGACATTACGGATCTCATTCTCCACATCTCTATGGTTTTTCAACGCTTCAGGTTTCATGTTGAGCAGCATCGTTTCAAGTAGTACCTCGATCTCTTTTGAGAACTTTTTATCTTCTTTTGCCGCTACAAGTCCGTGACTTGTTACTACCGGTTTACCAACAACTTTTTGGTTGCTTTGACTGATCTGTGCCACCACATTGACGATACCGTCCTCAGCCAGTTTCTGTCTATCAAGTACGACATCGTTCTCGATCGTCATATTGTTTTGGTTATCGATGTATGTTTTACCGCTCTTGACCGTTTTGACCTTTTTGAGATATTTAGGCGTGATCTCTACCTGGTCCCCATCGCTCATCAGCAAGATATTTCTCTCATCCACACCACAAGAGACAGCAGTTTTCGCATGCTGGGCAATGTGATTGTACTCACCGTGCACAGGCAGGAAGAATTTAGGCTGGATCAGTCTCAAGATGAGCTTTTGCTCCTCTTGTGCCGCATGTCCAGAGACATGGATATCACCAAACTCTTTATATCTTACCGTGACGCCGGCTTTCATCAGTTTATTCATAAGGCTGGATACAGAGGCTTCGTTCCCTGGGATCGCTGAAGCCGAGATGATCACCGTATCAGAAGGCTTAAGTTTGATATGTCTATGCTCATCCGTTGCCATACGGTTCAGTGCCGCCATGGTCTCTCCCTGTGAACCAGTCGTGACGACGAGGACCTCATGGTCCGCATACTTAGGAACTTCATGGACTTCGATGAAGTGTTTGTCTTCGATATCCACAAAGCCAAGGGCTCTGTTCGTCTCGACATTACGCTCCATAGAACGACCGATCACACAGATCTTTCTTCCGTGTGTTACTGCTCTTTGCATCGCTTGGAAGATTCGGTGAACGTTGGAAGAGAAAGTTGACATGATCACCCTTCCTTTTGCAAGATCGAAGAGTGAATCAAACGTTTTCCCCACCACTTTTTCACTTTTTGTGAATCCAGGGTTGTGTGAGTTCGTAGAATCTGAGAAGAGACAAAGTACACCTTTTTCTCCATAGTAGGCATAACGGCGCAGGTCCATTGTATAGTCATCTACTGGTGTGTGGTCTATTTTAAAGTCAGCCGTATGCATGATGATACCTGCAGGCGTCTCAATCGCAAGAGAACAGGCATCGATGATGGAGTGTGTATTATGCAGCCACTCTATCTGCATATCACCGATCTGATACTGTTTTCTCAGTGTCACGAAGTTGAAATGTTTTGTGTGTGCGCTTAATCCATGTTCATTGAACTTGTTTTCTATCATAGCAAGTGCCAGTGGTGTTGCATAGATAGGGAATTGCAGTTCTTTAAACAAGTAAGGCATCGCACCGATGTGGTCTTCATGTCCATGGGTGATGATGATATACACGTCTTTTTTACCTTTGAGCGCATGCAGATAAGAAAAGTCAGGAACCAGGATATCGACACCGTGCATCGTTTCATCAGGGAAACTCATACCCACGTCGATCACGATAGCCGTCGTCTCTGTTTCAAGTACAGCCATATTTCCACCGATCTCGCCAAGACCTCCAAGTGGTGTAAATCTGACCTTCCCTTTGCTTGCCATGTCAATTTTTTTCCATGGATTCATGGTAGATTCTTTTACACGTGCATTCTCTTCAAGAGATGCTCTCATGGTATCATTTACCGTGGTAACATTTTTTCTTCTACCTCTGCTTTTCCCACCGCCACGGCTCTGCTGAGGTTTTTTACCAGGATGTTGTTTTTTGGTAGGGTTTTGTCTACTGCCAGTTCCTTCTGTACCTTGACTTCTATGTGGATTTGGTTTTCTATTAGGATGCGGTTTTCTGTTAGGGTTTGGCTTTCTGTTTCCGTCCGGAGCTTCTCTGTCCTGCACATTACCGTTTACTTCTCTATTAGGGTTTGGTTTTCTATTAGGATGCGGTTTTCTGTTCGGATTAGGGTTAGGGCGGTTGCTGTTTTGCCCTTGTGCATTTTGTCTGTGTGGATTTGGTTTTCTATCTCTGGGTGTTCTTTGCCCTTGATTTTGAGATCTTTCGTTGTTCTGACCGTTGTTTTCCATCTAAATTATCCTTTAGTTCATTATATATGTGATGATAAATAGATGTCTCAGCTTCATGAGGCCGTAGGTTGGGGTCTATACCCAACTTTTCGAAGGTTTGATGTACCATATCTTTAGAAAAAACAGCCGTAAGGTTTTTAGAGAGTTTTTTACGCGGTTGCGCAAATGCGATCTTTAAGAACGCTTCAAACCTCTCGTCATCCAGTGACTGGTCTTTCTCTATTAAAAGCACCGCGGAAGTCACTTTCGGAGGGGGGACAAATGCTTCGGGTTCAACTTCGAAACACAGTGTCGCTTTCCCTACCGTTTGCGCAAGTACAGAAAGAGCAGAAAACTCTTTTTGTTTCACACTCGCTGCAAATTTGACAGCCACTTCTTTTTGAACCATGACCAGGATAGACTGGCAGTGTTCATCTTTCAATGCTTTTAAAATGATATTGGTTGCGATATAGTAGGGCAGGTTGGCTACCAGATGATAAGGCTCATCCAGCAGGCTTCCTGACTCCCAACGCTCAAGCACATCCCCGCACCGTAATTCAAAGCGCCCTTTGTGGATAGGTTCTTCAAATTCAGTTGTAAGATGCTCACATAATCTTTTATCAACCTCAAATGCTGTGACATTTCGAACTTTTACAAGCTCTTTGGTTAAATCACCTAAGCCAGGCCCAATCTCTGCGACTTTTAGATCGTCATTGGGCATCGCTTGGATGATTTTATGAAGATAGATATCATTCTTTAAAAAGTTTTGACCAAATTTTTTACTGGCAAATTCGGCTAAATTTTCAATAATCATACTATAATCTACCTTTATAATTGATACTAATCCCACGTTTGGGATAATTTTTGTATAATCTTATCATAATTTTGAGAGGAAAACGGCGTATTAGATGGATTATTTTGCAAAACGTATCATACCTTGTCTGGATGTAGATAACGGAAGGGTAGTAAAAGGTGTTAATTTTGTCGGGTTGCGTGATGCAGGAGATCCTGTAGAAGTGGCCAGACGTTACAATGAAGAGGGTGCAGACGAGATCACTTTTCTTGATATCGGTGCGAGCCACGAAGGACGTGACACGATCGTTGATGTCGTGAAAAAAGTGGCACAGGAAGTCTTCATCCCTCTTACGGTAGGCGGAGGGATCAGAGAACTCTCTGATATCTATAACCTTCTCAATGTAGGTTGCGATAAGGTCAGTGTGAATTCCGCAGCTATCAAGAACCCTGGGTTCATTGAAGAGGGAGCAAAACGTTTTGGATCCCAATGTATCGTAGTGGCGATAGATGCCAAAAGAGTCGGCGATGACAAATGGCATGTCTTTACCCATGGGGGACGTAACGATACGGGTATTGATGCACTCGAATGGGCGAAAGAAGCCTATGAAAGAGGTGCGGGTGAACTGCTCGTCACCTCTATGGATGCAGATGGAACCAAAGCAGGATTTGACAACGACCTCAACAGAAGCATCAGTGATCTTGTCAATATACCGGTCATTGCATCTGGTGGTGCGGGAACCATGCAGCACATTGAAGAGGCATTCACGATCGGTCATGCGGATGCTGCTCTGGCGGCTTCGATCTTCCACTTTAAAGAGATTGACATAATGGAATTAAAAAGCTATCTTAGAGGGAAGAATATCCCGGTGAGAATGTAACCTATGATCATTTGTGCAGGAGAGAGCGAGCAATTTGATTTTGCTTTGCCTGTCGGCATTGGGTTGACAGATGTTGCGATCAATTTAACACGTTTGTGTTTGTCTCAAAAACCAAAGTTTCTATTGTTCGTAGGTACGGCAGGCTCGTATGGTAAAAAGAAAGTCTTTGACATTGTAGAATCAAAAACAGCAGCGAACATAGAGAACAGTTTCTTCACAGGGGGCTCCTATACCCCTATAGACAATATGGTCTCCACGGCAGAAGATGTTTCACGTGAAACAATCGTGAACAGTTCCAATTATATTACGACGGATAAAAGTATAGGGAAGGCGTATCTTTCCAAAAATATCCACTTAGAGAATATGGAATACTATGCTGTACTGAAGGTAGCAAAATCTTTTGATATTCCTGCGGCAGGTATTTTCATTGTGACCAACTATTGTGATGAGAATGCACACAGAGATTTTATGGATAACCATAAAGAAGCAATGCTGAGATTAACCCAGTATATAAAAGAAAGTAAATAGATGAAAAAAATAATACAAGATCTGACAAAAGAAGAGTTAGGTGAAGTGATCAAGCCCTCTTTCCGTGCGAAGCAGATATACAATTGGATCTACCATAAGTATGCAGATTCGTTTGAAGAGATGAAAAACCTACCCAAAGAGATGAGAGAAAAACTGGGTGAGGAGTATACCCTTACCCCTCTCAAAACAGTCATGGTACAAAATTCTAAAGACGGAAGCCGTAAATATCTTTTCGAACTTCATGATAAACATACAGTGGAATCTGTACTGCTTTTAATGAGAGAGAAAGAGTATCATGAAGATGGCTCTGTAAAACATCAGGAGCGTTATACGGTTTGTATCTCATCTCAGGTAGGGTGTAAGGTAGGGTGTGCCTTTTGTTTGACCGCAAAGGGCGGTTTTATGCGTAACCTGACAGCGGGTGAGATCGTTGAACAGGTACGGATGATCAAAAAAGACAATGCGATCGATGCCAACCGTCGTGTCAATATTGTTTTCATGGGGATGGGTGAACCACTTGACAACCTGACAGAAGTGGCGAAAGCCGTCAAGATCTTTGCTGATCCTGAGGGTATGGCCATAGCCACACATAGACAAACCATCTCTACCTCCGGACTCAGTACAAAGATAGAAAAACTTGGGAAAATGGAACTGGGCGTAAATCTGGCCATCTCTTTACATGCGGTTGACGATGAGTTGAGACAACAGTTGATGCCCATTAACAAGGCATACAATATTGAGTCTATCATCACTGCGGTAAAAAACTTTCCTGTCAATGACAGAAAAAGAGTGATGTTTGAGTATCTTGTCATCAAGGATGTCAATGATGATATCTCTGCAGCAAAGAAACTTCTCTCTCTTCTTGACGGTATTAAAGCCAAGGTCAATTTGATATATTTTAATCCGTACGGAGGTACGGAGTTCAAGCGTCCTAGTGAAAAAGATATGAAAGAGTTTCAGGAGTACCTGACTAAAAGAGGGTTGCATTGTACAATACGTGAGTCTAAAGGACTGGATATATCAGCAGCCTGCGGTCAGCTACGCGAACAGGAATTAGAAGGAGAAGTGTAATGTCAACTTTGGAACTTTTTATGTTGGGATTTATTATCATTGTTGCAGCGATCGGAGTAGGTTGGTTTATCTATGATTCCAGGAGTGATGAGGAGAAGTAGCTTTCTCCTAACTTTTGTTAAAGACTCTTTTTTCTTTCTCGCAGATCAGCTCTTTCATCTGAGCAAAATCACTTTTACTCTCTATATGAAATTTTGATCCCATACTGAAGGTCAGACTATGGGCATGCAGCATCAGTCTACTTGCGCCTGTTTCTCTTATACGGTCTTCCTGGCTGAGTTCCTCTTCGAGGTAAGCATTGGCAGTTTTGAATGTCGTTCCATATAGGGGATCACCCAAAATAGGATGTTTCACGTGAAACAAATGGACTCTGATCTGATGTGTTCTCCCTGTATGGGGATAACAGGCAACGAGCGTAGCATCAAGGGTTTCATCATATTCAAGAGGGATGAAATCTGTATGCGAAGCTTTACCTTCTTCAGAGATAAAGACCTTGTGTTTGCTTTGGCTGTAGTCACTGTTGACCTTGATACGCTCTTTCGAAGAGAAGGGTTCTGTGAGTTTACCGTCTACCCATGCAAGGTAGGATTTCTGGATACTTCTCTCTTCAAAGGAGCGCTTCAAAAAAGATTCTGAGTGCTTATGCTTACTTGCCAAAAGCAATCCGGATGTCTCCATGTCTATACGGTGCACAGCATTGGCATCATCACCAGAAACACTACGGATCTCATCGAGGAGGGAGTAGGGGGTTGCCATCGTATTGGGATGGACCAGTACACCGGAATATTTCTCAAAGACCATAAAGTCTTTGGTATGAAAGAGAGGGAAATTCCCTTGTGAAGAGGGTTTGAAATAGACCACTTCCACTTCACCTTCTATATGCTCTCCGGAACGGAAAAAAGAGTTGTTCCCGATCAGTAACCTGCCTTTGGAGATGACACGCTGGGCTTGTCCTTGTGACATATTAAAGGTACGCATGATAAATACAAATGCAGGCATTTTCTCTGCTACTGTAAACTTCTCTTTAACAAATGGCATCTCTGCTTCACCTTTATATAACTGCTATTTTGGTAGAATTCTAGCATAAAAAATTTGTTTCTATATTGTATTGAAATATCTATTCCCACAGAGATCATGGGAACGAGGGTTGCAATGTAAAACACCAAGGAAAAGAAAATGGTTGAAAGATATTCAAGAGAAGAGATGGCAAAACATTGGACACAACATGCAAGATATGCAGCATGGCTTGAGGTTGAAAAAGCCGCTGTGAAAGCATGGAATAAACTGGGGCTTATTCCTGATGACGATTGCGAAAAGATCGTGAACAATGCTACATTCTCAGTGGAGAGAATAGAAGAGATAGAAGCGATTACAAAACATGATCTTATTGCTTTTAACACCAGTGTCAGCGAAAGTCTCGGAGAAGAGTCCAGATGGTTCCACTATGGTATGACATCTTCAGATGCAGTAGATACAGGTGTTGCTCTCCAGATGAAAGCTTCTCTGGAGATCATCATTGCAGATACAAAGATGCTCATGGAGTCTATCAAGAAACGTGCCGAAGAACATAAAATGACTCTTATGGTAGGAAGAAGTCATGGTATCCATGGAGAACCTATTACATTTGGTTTGACTTTGGCAGTCTGGTATGATGAGATGGCCAGACATCTTAAGAACCTTGAAGAGACAATGGAAGTGATCGCTGTAGGTCAGATCTCAGGTGCGATGGGTAACTTTGCACATGCGCCGCTTGAGCTTGAAGAGTTGGCCATGGCTGAACTGGGTTTAAAACCTGAGCCTTGTTCAAACCAGGTCGTACATAGAGACAGATATGCAAGACTGGCAACTGCTTTGGCATTGATGGCTTCTTCTGTAGAAAAATTCGCAGTGCAGGTCAGACACTTGCAAAGAACAGAAGTGTATGAAGCTGAGGAATATTTTGCCAAAGGTCAAAAAGGCTCTTCTGCTATGCCGCATAAAAGAAACCCTATTTTGACAGAAAACATTACAGGTCTTGCACGTATGATAAGAGCCTATGCTGCTCCGGCTATGGAAAACGTAGCACTTTGGCATGAAAGAGATATCTCTCACTCATCTACTGAAAGATTTTGGCTTCCGGATGCGTTTATCACTTCTGACTTCATGCTGCACAGAATGAACAGTGTCATTGCAAACCTTACAGTCATGCCTGAGAACATGATGAAGAACCTTAACCTTACGGGTGGATTGGTTTTCTCTCAAAGAGTACTGCTGGAGCTTCCTAAAGCGGGTGTAAGCAGAGAAGATGCGTATAAGATCGTTCAAAGAAATGCAATGAAAGTATGGGAAGAGATCCAGCAAGGTAAACCAACGACGAATGACGAAGGTGAATCTTTGTACCTGGGACACTTGCTTGCAGACGAAGAGTTAAGATCTAAACTTTCCGAGGCACAGATCAGAGAATGTTTTAATTATGACTACTACACAAAAAATGTAGATGCTATTTTCAAAAGAGTGTTTCAATAAATAGAGTCTATCATGGGCACTTCGCCCATGAAAAAATATAGATCAATCACACTTTTCCCCTCCCCTTTCACCCCTATAAATAACCCTTATACTTTTGTAATCTCCCCGGTAGAGAGCCTTTCAAACGCCATCACCAAATCTTATAAAAAAGATGTCTAAAAATGATACAACTTTTCAAAAATACACAAGGTAAATTTGAGTAAAATCGGATTAATCAATGTCATAAAAAACGATGACAAAGCAACACAAAAGGACAGGGAAAAGATGATCAGAGTTGTTAAACGAAACGGTAGAGTAGAGACTTTAGATGTAGGCAAGATTCAGAAGTATACAGCCGCAGCAGTAGAGGGACTTGTGCGGGTAAGTCAAAGTGAACTTGAGGTGGATGCAAAGCTCCAATTTCGTGACATGATCTCTTCTCAAGAGATACAGCAAACGCTGATCAAAACAGCGGTTGACAAGATAGACATTGACAGACCCGACTGGACGTTTGTCGCTGCTAGACTTTTTCTTTACGATCTCTACCATAAAGTAACCGGTTTTACAGGCTATAACCATCTGCGTGAACATTTTGAACGTGGAGAGAAAGAGGGGCGTATCGTTCTTGGATTGAAAGACAAATATGACCTTGACGATCTTAACGATTACATTAAGCCTGAGCGTGATCTGCAATTTACCTATCTTGGTATTCGTACACTCTATGACAGATATCTCTTAAAAGACCGTAGCGGAACGCCTATTGAATTGCCTCAGCAGCTCTTTATGGGTGTAGCCATGTTCCTGGCGCAAAATGAGTTTGACTGTCAAACATGGGCGAAAAAGTTTTATGACATTTTGAGTAAGTTTGAAGTGATGGCAGCAACACCGACCCTGTCCAATGCAAGAACGCCGAGACATCAACTGAGTTCATGTTACATCGGGTCAACACCGGATAATATTGAAGGAATCTTTGACGGATACAAAGAGATGGCATTACTTTCTAAATTTGGCGGAGGTATCGGTTGGGACTGGTCACTCGTCCGTGGTATGGGCTCATATATCGATGGGCATAAGCATGCCGCAGGGGGTATCGTACCTTTCCTCAAAATCGCCAACGATGTTGCCATCGCAGTGGACCAGCTTGGTACACGTAAAGGGGCTATCGCTGTTTACATTGAACCGTGGCATGTTGACGTACGTGACTTCCTTGACTTGAAAAAGAACTCGGGTGAAGAGCGTCGTAGGGCACATGACCTCTTCCCTGCGATGTGGCTCAATGACCTCTTTATGAAAAGGGTAGAAGCAGATGAGATGTGGACACTCTTTGATCCATTTGAAGTGTCAGAGTTGACAACACTCTATGGGGATGAGTTCGAGGCACGTTATATAGAGCTTGAAAATTCAGATGATAATATTACCAGAGAGAGAGTCTCTGCAAAAGCGCTTTGGAAGGAGATGCTGAGATCTTACTTTGAAACAGGAAACCCGTTCCTTACGTTCAAAGATACGGCAAACAAAGCAAACCCTAACAAGCATGCAGGTGTGATCAGAAGTACAAACCTCTGTACAGAGATCTTCCAAAACACTGCACCGAACACCTATAAAACACGTTTCACATTCGAAGATGGAACGACCGAAGCCTATGATGAAAATGAGATGCTCACGGTAGACAACGGAAAAACAAAACCGGCTAAAAAGGTGACAGCACTTGACAGCCTTAATGGTAAGCAGATATGGATCGTTGACAAAGAAAAAACGGATGGTGATACAGCGGTATGTAACCTTGCATCTGTCAACCTTGCCAATGTCAATACCAAAGAAGATATGGAGCGTGTTGTGCCTACCGCGATCCGTATGCTTGACAATGTGATTGACCTGAACTTCTATCCTTTGGCAAAAGTAAAGAAGACAAATGAAAAGTCAAGATCCATCGGTCTTGGTGTCATGGGTGAGTCACAGATGCTTGCAGAACATCAGATAGAGTGGGGAAGTCATGACCACTTTACCAAGATAGATGAAGTGATGGAGTCATTCTCTTATTATGCCATTGAATCATCCAGTAACCTGGCATTGGAGAAAGGAGCCTATCCGAACTTTGAAGGTTCAGACTGGTCCAAAGGTATTTTCCCTATTGATAAAGCAAATGAGAATGCATGTAAACTGGTTGACAGAGGCGGTCTCTTTGGATATAGCCATGACTGGCAGGGGCTGAAAGAAAAAGTTAAAACAGACGGTATGAGAAACGGTTACCTTATGGCTATCGCACCGACAAGTTCTATCTCTATTTTGACAGGTACAACACAAGCGATCGAACCGGTCTATAAAAGAAAGTGGTTTGAAGAGAACCTCTCAGGGCTCATCCCGGTCGTTGCACCGAATCTTACGGCAGACACATGGCAGTACTATACACCTAGTTATGATCTTGATCAAAACCTTCTTGTCAAAGCAGGAGCTATCAGACAAAAATGGCTGGATCAGGGACAGAGTCTCAATATCTTTATCACGCTGGATAAAGCAAGTGGTAAATACCTCAATGAGATCTACATGAATGCTTGGAAGTTTGGATTGAAGTCTACCTACTATCTAAGATCGCAATCTCCTGAATCTTCTAATGATGTAGAAGATAGATCTATGGAGTGTGTCGGTTGTCAATAATGACACATAGATGTGAGTAAGGACTAAAATAGGAGTTATTCTCTGATAAAGAGAATATTTCTGTTTTTTACTCTTTTATACTTAATAAGTTAGTTTCTATACAGTTACTACAATTTCTGTGCTAACTGATATTTTTAAATCTAAAACTTTGATCTCTTTCCCCTTCATTCTTTTTTTCTTTGTTGATGCAACGAAAGAATAAAACGAATCCCAAAAAAGTCTCGTCCCGATATATATAAAATGAAAATGGCTATTGCAAGAAATCGCTCTTTCTTTATCAATAGATTTTTTTGTGTAAAAACTATTATAAATTAGTACAGTGGGTGTTAAAAAGCTTTAAAAGGTGAATAAAGCTATCTAAATTGCGAAATAAGACGTTTTAAACCTCTTTTTAAGCTCTGGTATTAAAAAAATAAAAAAGATGCTTATTATAGGCACTGAAAAGTGGCCAAATTGACGATTAAAGCATGACTTTTCCAGTCACGTATAAATTTCACAAACATTACACACAAGACGATTATAATAGCAGCATGAAAACCACTGAGGTTACTCCTCCCTCCCTTTTATAAGCCTCGATGGTTTTCTAGATAGCTTTTGTGTATATACGGGCATTCTCATCTCATGTGAATACCCTCCTTTAAGAGAGTTATCTTGTTTCAAAAGTTGGGTCTGGCAAGGTAAAGGGTAGAAGAATCATACGCTTTGAGAATGAATGCCAGATAGATTTCACACTTGTTTCATACAATGGAGTTATACTTACCACAAGAAAGTCATGAAGGACTCTTTATCCCTTTTTGACACTTCAGGCTTTCTAGGTAGCTTTTCACTTTGTATGCATCTTGACTCTCCGTTGATGGGTGCAACTCCTTTTTTCAAAAATACTTCCCATGAAAAGTTACCTTTTTATTACGCCTTTACATCTTCCTCTAAACAGGATCATCCATGATAAAAATGTCAGCATTATTTTTTAGATAAATTAAGATTTTTTTTAGCGTAAAATCTCAGATTTTGACATATAATTCCAATATGGATAGAAACATAAAAACTTCCAGAGAAACTGTCTAATCAGCAGTGATTTAAAAAAATAGGAGAGGGTAGGATGACCTTCCAAGAGATTGAGTTTGCTTTGAAAGTAAACGGGGTTGGGAAAGAGGACATGCAAACGCTTATGAATTATTGCAGAACGAAAGGCACAGATTATCCGGTACTTGACGAAATGCTTGTTGAGATGGGGTATGATAAGGTCTTTACGGATGAATTTTTCGGATGGGCAGATGCAGATGACGAATACTATGATGATGACGACTATGATCATGAGTATTTGGAACGAACCCCACATAAACATAAATGGGAAGAGTAGATCCTCCTATCTAAACGTTTGTGTGTCTTAGGGCATTGTTCAGATCTTTAGCACCTCTTCGTCATCGAGAATGACGATAGATGTTGAAGGTCTAAAGGGTACAAGCTCAAGCGCTCATTTGAGTTTGTTTTTTTATCAATCATTCATCGAATTATTCTTACTAAATCATCAGCCAAAATGTGTATAATGTTTTAAAATAATCGATGAAAAAATTATCAAGGTGGAGAGATGGAAAGAAAAAGAATATACAATCCTGATTCAGAAGAGAAAACAGGAGAACGTAAGATATTTGGTGGTGATCCTACAGGGATATTTGAACTCAATGACATCAAATACCAATGGGCCTATAATCTATGGGAGATGATGCTAAATAACACATGGTTCCCAAAAGAAGTGGATATGACCCGTGATGTCAATGACTATAAAAACCTTACGGATGCAGAGAAGTCGGCGTACGATAAAGTACTTGCGCAACTTATTTTTATGGACTCTCTTCAGACCAATAACATCATGGATAACATTAACCCTTACATGACTTCTCCCGAGATCAACCTTATCTTGGTAAGACAGGCATTTGAAGAGGCATTACACTCCCAAAGCTATGCCGTAATGGTAGACAGTATATCGACAAATTCAAAAGAGATCTATGAGCTCTGGAGAAGAGATATGATGCTCAAGTCCAAAAATGATGCCATAGCAAAGGTCTATGAAGATCTCACAAACAACCCTACAGATTCCAATATCGTAAAAGCGATGTTCGCCAATCAGATTCTTGAGGGTATCTATTTTTACAGTGGGTTTGCCTATCTCTATACATTGGCACGTTCCGATAAAATGCTTGGAACCGCACAGATGATACGTTTTATCCAAAGAGATGAGGTGACACACCTTCTTCTGTTCCAAAATATGATCAACTCTACCAGAAAAGAGAGACCGGATCTTTTTACCAAAGAGCTGATCGATGAAGTGTATGAAATGTTCAGGTCTGCAGTAAAACTTGAGTGTGAATGGGGAGCTTATATCACTCAGGGTCAGATACTGGGGCTTACAGATGATATCATCGAGCAGTATATTCAGTATCTTGCGGATAAAAGACTGCATGCAGTGGGACTCGAGAAGATCTATAATGTGGAACATCCTATCAAATGGGTAGACAACTTTTCACAGTTTAATGATCAAAAGACGAACTTCTTTGAAGGGAATGTAACGAACTACTCCAAAGGAAGTTTGGACCTGGATGACTTTTAGGTCTTTGCATGTTGATCCTGCCTAAAACCATGGAAGTTGTCACGCTGCAGCTTCCTTCTCACAAACGGTATCAGGAAAACCTCGATACACTGCTTTACCACCTGAAAGAACACCAAGACAAACATATTGTTGTGGCACCCGAAGTCTTTTTGACCGCGTTCGATTATGAACATATGGCCACGGCTGCAAAATTTTCTGCCAATGCACTGAAAACACTCAAAAAAGAGGTGGATGAGCAGATAGTGGTCTTCACGTTGATTCTTGAAGAGGGTGAGCATTTTGTGAATCAGGCAGTGGTGATCCATAAGCATAAGGTAGTGCATCGGCAGGAGAAGGTAAAACTCTTTAAATTGGGGGATGAGGACCTCTATTTTCTTGAAGGAAAAAAGAAGAGGATCAAACCTTTTGAGATCGAAGGGGTGAAGTATGCCATACTGATCTGTTTTGAGCTGCGGTTTAAGGAGTTATGGCAGCAGGTAGAGGGTGCAGATGTGGTGTTTGTCCCTTCAAGATGGGGGAAACAGCGCAAAACACATCTCGAAGTACTCTCCCGTGCTCTGGCGGTGATGAATCAATGTTATGTGGTCGTCTCCAACGCCTGTGATGAAGATATGGCAAGTTCATCATCCATCATCTCACCTACCGGGGAAGTGACGATGAATGATAGCTTGGAAGCGGTCGAAGGAAGTATTGACTTCAGAGAGATCAAAAAGATGCGTCGTTACATAGTGATGGACTAGAAAACCTACCTTCATGATAAGCGGAAAAGCCTTTTTAACTAGATTTTAGGTAGAATTTCTGCATTATTTGGGATGAGGGACTTGAATTGATGATAAAAGAGAGACAGAGACAAAATCTTGTTGCAGAGATCGAGAAGCACTTTGCACTGGATGAGCATGTCAGAGAGGCATTTTTGGCTGTTGACAGAGAGACCTTTGTCCCTTCTCAATTTAAACATCTTGCGTATCAGCTCGATGCACTCCCTTTGGCGGCAAGCCAGTGGATATCCTCCCCTCTAACGGTCGCTAAAATGACACAACACTTAGAGCTTGAAGGTGTTGACTCCGTACTTGAGATCGGCTGCGGAAGCGGGTATCAAGCAGCGATACTCAGCAAGATCTGTCGCCGTGTCTTTACCATAGAGCGTATCGATGAGCTTCTCAAAGAGGCAAAAAGCCGTTTTTCTGCACTTGAAATGCACAATATCATTACACGTTTTGATGACGGTCAAAGAGGGTGGAAGCAGTATGCTCCTTTTGAGCGTATACTCTTTTCAGCCACAGCCAAAGAGATACCTGCGGTACTGTTTGAACAATTGGCTGAAGGCGGGATACTGGTAGCACCTGTAGAAGAGGCTGAGAATTATCATATCATCACACGGTACTACAAGAAAAATGGCCGTATCACTTCCGAAACGATCGAACAGTGTCTCTTTGTTCCCGTACTCGACGGAACTCAAAAGTAAATTCAGTTTACAATACTATATAAACCTTTTAACAAATATCTTTAAACGTAAAAAAATCATATTCCTTATAAAACGTGCTATATAGTACATTTTATAAGGTTTTCTATTGGAACGTAGAGATTTACGGTCTGCAAACGTCGTTATAGTGAATAACCTTATAAAATATGTTAGATTATAAGGTTATCCAGATAAGAGAGTAGTGGAAACTGCAGAAGCAGAGATAAAAAGACCTTATTTTTAGATATTAGCTCAATACAACATCATCAAAAAACAACTCACGATTTTTTTCAAAGTTATCTACGAGGGTAGAAAAACACCCTCCTAGTTCTCTAACTGTTTCAATGTTTGGCTCTATATAAATCTTGTTACCCTTTTTTTCCATAGTGACTATGTTTGCTTCACGTAACTCTTTTAAATGTTTTGAAATCGTCGGTAAAGAAAACTCAAAATGTTCAGCTATGGTACTTACACAAGTTGCATGAGCACTTACATTAACATTGGGATCTTTTTTATCTAGTGAACATGTGTACCCTCCTGTAAATACATTTTTGAAAATTAAAAACCGTGTTTCATTTCCCAATGCTTTAAAGATTTTAATTTTTTGATTCATATCCAACATAATCATCCTTGACATATAATTTTAATTATTATAGCATACTCTTAAGTATTTAGTTAAATGCCTAATTAATTAATAAGGAAATAAAATGTTAAAATTTCTTATGAAGTATTTCATAGATAAAAAAAGTCTCTTTCAGCTCATGACTTATACGGTAAAAAGTGAAAAGCATATTGAGGATATTGTTGATAAAGTAGATGTATTATGTACTGAGCTTAATTTAGCACTTTTACACCATTATGTCTATCATGAAGTTGTTAAAGAGAAAGGCTTTCCTATAGAGAGAAAAGTATATATCTATGAGGTATGTCAAGCTAAAGTAGCTGCACTTGTATTAACTGATGAGCCAGACTTTGCACCTTTTATGCCATGTAGAATTGCGATATATGAGAAAGATAATCATATTGTCATATCAACACAAAATATGCAAATGATGTTAGATACATTAAAGGCTAACAAAGAACTCCATATACAAACAAACACGCTCTTTGAGACATTAAAATCGCTCATGAATACACTAAAATAAGGAAGAAAAATGAAAAAAATACTCTTAATATTACCGATAATATTACCATTAGTCATGATGGCTCAGCCCATGGGTAAAATGGATTTAATAAACCAAGCCAAAAAAGAAGTGGGAGAAATGACTCCTAAAAAATTAAAAAACCTGCTTGATGAAGCCGGAGATGTTATTGTTCTTGATGTAAGAGAAAGCGAACAGAGATCAGAAGGAAGTATTCCGTCTGATGACATGAATGCAGAAGACTTTTTTGCTATCACACGAGGTAATTTAGAATGGGAAGTAGAGCAATTGATCAAAGACAAAGATGCAGTTATTGTGACGTATTGCCGTAGAGGTGGTCGTGGCGCTTTGGCTTCTAAGGTTTTAAGAGAGATGGGATATAAAAATGCAACTACCCTAAAAGGTGGATTAAAAGGTTGGGCAAATGCAGGGTATCCTATAAAGACAGGTTTAGGCACTACGGTCTTAAAAAATGAAAAATAGATGGTTACAATTATACTAAACCATCAGCCGTATGATGGCTCTGATGTAACATGGAATGCACTAAGACTAGCCAAAGAGTTACACAATAACCAAGAACAAGTACACATTTTTTTAATGAATGATGCGGTTGATTTGGCACGAGATAAGATGACTAAGCCTGAAAACTATGACCATGACTTGGTAACGATGTTAAAGGAACTATATAGGGATGGTGTACATTTACAGGTATGCGGTTCATGTAATGCACGTTGTGGTATTTTGAAAAATGAACCTTATTTTGATGAAAAAGTATCTTCTACAATGAAAATTCTTGCTGATTGGGTGATACAAAGCAACAAAGTTCTAACTTTTTAACCCTGTGCAAGAGATATGTGCTCTTTTACTCTGCAATCAATTCGATGGTGTTAAGAAATGCTTCAGCTATATGATAAAGGAAACAGGATGAACAAGGGAATGATTAAATTAGGTGTGGCAACAGTAGCACTATTACTGGTAATAACAGAATCAATAGAAGGTAAAGATATTATTCCAAATATGGTTAATGGTGGAGAAAAATCGTAGTAAAATTTTAACACATCTTATTTTCATAACCTTATAAAATATATAATTTTATGAGGTTTTCATTTCAGTAAATAGTGTCAGTTTTACCAATTCTCCCTAGCTTACCAAATCCCTGGAATTAGTCGGTAAACTGTTTGTTTAGCATACTCAGAATAGCCTTCTAGTTCAGCGTGTAATGTACGATCTTCTAGGTAAGTCCGGACAATTAACAACACCGTCAAAAATAATGAAATAATCAATGAGAATCGAGATCCAAGTGCAACGGGAACAGCGAAGAGTAAAATGATCGTTACAGTATACATAGGATGACGAATAACTGCGTAGGGGCCGGTTGTGATCACTTCATGACCACGTTCTTTATCAATTTTTACTACCTGTGATAGATAGGTGTTCTCGTGCATGACCCAAAACAGTAGTGCCAAGGAAGGTATATGTACAAGCATTGCAATAACTCTTACCCATAGAGGCAAGGGGTCACTCCACGCATAACGCATCACATCAAAGCCAGGAAGCAGATAAAGACCAATACCCGCAATAAAAAAAAGTAGCATCAAGGCTTTGTCCCAAGCCTTTTGTTCCTTGTGAAGCGGCACAAGCTTTAATCGTTCTGCCAGTAACGCAGGGTCATGACGTAATAAATACATAGTCGTAACAAGGCCATAGACACTCCAAAGCCCAACCAATACCCAAGCTTCCCACCACTGCCATGTACCTGCTGGCCACAGCAGTCCAACGGCAAACAAAGTCATACGTACAAAAAAATTCAACCAGATTTTGAGAGGATTGTGCTTATGCATTGTTGTTTAAATCGACTGAATCACCCATGTAGAGAATTGCACACTCGATACCCATTTTTTCAACTTCCTTTTTAAACATCTCATCATCAGCCGGATTGTATTTTTTAATAAAAAAAGCAGGGCAGTTATAATGACAGGGAATCACTAGTTTGGGTTTTATGATACGTATTGCCTGTAAAGCTTCTTGTTCATCCATGGTATTGTGTACCATTTTCCCTCCGATAGGCAGCATCAATACATCAGGTGCATGAATCTTTTGCCACTCTTTTTCATGTAAAAGCGTATCTCCAAGATTCACGATCTTTTTTCCATCTAGCTCGATCTCAAAACCCATAGAACCCCAACCGATTCTTTCTTCCGGACCGGGGTGCAGGGTTTTGGAAAAAGGACCAAATTTCAATCTAAGTGGACCATGTGTGGTTTTGATCCCTGTGATGACCATCTCATCAAGCTCAATGGTTTCATCAACGCTAAGCGTATGAATAGTATGAATTTCTGTTGTAAATGCCAGACCTTTATCTCTTGGACCAAGCATTAAGTTTTTTCCATTTATATTTCTTACCATGGTTGCATTACAGATAATAGGCGCATTTGAGGCTTCTGCCACTCTATCAGCATGCCAATAATGGTCAGGATCGCCATGGGTGACGAAAATGTGTGTGATACTTTCCCATTCGGATCTAGGTATTAAGGGTGTGAATCTGAAAAAATAAAAGAACAATCCACCTGGATCTATAGCTATTTTTTTATTGCCGGATTCTATGATAAAAGCATTATAGAGAAAGTGTGTGATCTTCATTTTTTTCCGTCTCTAAGGCTTCTTTTTTCATCTCTTTTTCGATCATCTTTTCTGTGACAGCGGATTTTTTAGGAAATACAAATACTCCCAAAGCATGAAACAATACGCCAATGCCCCAGCCTATGAGCGGCCACTGGAACCAAAAGTATTCTGCAGAGGTATTTAGGTTGATAATGATAAGTAAAAAAGATACAGCTATGTAAACTGCTAGATGAGTGTAAAACCCAAACTTCGCTTCTACTCTTTTTTTAGCTCTTTGGTAAGCTTCCTGATTTTCCATAGTGCCTCCTTTATTCTATTTACGACTATTTAATCAGACTGTTTTTAATCATACGCAGTGTTGCCCCGGAAAAAATAAATGCTAAAATATAACCTATGATCCGGATCGGAAAAAGGCGGATATGTGCTTTACAATAGCCTTCAAAGACGGCTTCCTGAAAATCTGCACTTAGTGTTGCGTTTTCCCAAGGTAGAAGGATCGGTTGAAGTATGCCTAAAATCATCCCGGTATCTGCCGGATCACCCAGTCCAATGTGCCAATGCATGCTTAATTCTTTGATATGTAAAGTGTGTAAAAGATCCATGTTGAGTCTCATTAGTCTTTTGATAAATCTTTTGCTTTCTACCCATGACGGTAGATGAGGCTTTTTTTCTCTTTTTTTCTTCTTTGGCGATGTGCTTTTCTCTGTTTTCTGATCCTGCTTGGTCATATCGATAGTCAGAAGACCAAACAGTATACAGAGTTCTGCCCGGTACTCCATTGTTTCATCTTTTTTCAGATAGAAAAGTAGATCAACGGGGATAGCAAGAAGAGCCAAACAAAAGAGCAGAAACCCGATCAGAAGAATTATGATCTCCATCATTTTACCGATCCTTATTTTTTTATGCTATTTACTCTTTTCTTCTTTATCCTGCATTACTTTTCCAAGAGTTTCGCCCAAATGTTCAAATGCTGAAGCCATACCGCTTTTGATAGGCTCAACCCTGACATCACCCTCTTTGTTTATGATCACAAGGGCAACCGGCTTGATACCGCCACCACCACCGGTGCCGGCTCCAATGCCTTCATCATCACTTTTTTTGCACTTTCCGGTACCACCACCGGCACCGAAGCCAAATCCGATACTGATCAGCGGGATCAGTGTATTGCCTTCTATGACGATCGGCTCTCCTACGACGGTTTTGGTATCCAGTACTCTTTCCAACTCCTCCAACGAGGTTTTTAATACATCTTTCACATGTTCCATAATGGTATCCTTTACGTTCTATTATGTACTTTGTCTGATATGATTCAAGACTCCTTTGTTGTTTCATGGACCTTTATAAAGTATAGTGAATATCGCTTAACAAATAATAAACAAATAATCACTGAAATAGTTACTCCCTGGAAGAAGTTTGGCACCTGATATCTTTTGTTTTCTCCGTAAACCTTTCATAAAACTTATGCTATCATTTACAAAACTGTAAACAGGAGGGGAGAATATGGAAAAGTTGATGAAACCTGCTGAGTATGCACAGGAGTTGGGTATCTCACGGCAGGCGGTCTATGCGAAGATCAAACGGGGGATATTGACAGCGAAAAACGTAGATGGTAAACTTTACATTGTCGTTGACAATGAGAGTGGACAAGAGACAGCCCCTCGTGAAGAAGAGACAACAGTCATTACAAAAAAGCCTATCTCAACGCAAACCAACATTTCTGTACCTCTCACAGACGCCAAAGACTATAAAGCACTGCTGAAAGCTAAAGATGAAACGATCTCGGTGCTCAAAGGTACCGTCAAAGACCTCAAAAAGTCCAATAAACAGATCTCAACAACACTCAAAGGGGAGATAGACTTGCTCAAAGAGGCATTTTATGAAATGCGTACACTCTATGTCCATCAGTTAGAGCAGAAACAATCCCAAGAAGCGATAGAAGTGATCTCGGAAGAAGAGAGCATGGATGCTGAAGAGGAGCGTTGGATAGGACTCAAAAAATTCTTCAAACAGCACAAGATCACAAAAGAAAAAGAACAGGCCAAGATCATAAAACGTTTGAAAAAGGCCTATAGGGCAGGGGATGAGCGTATTATGGGCATGGAGGACAAACTCAAATTCAATGCCAACAAAAGCTATAAGGATATATTGAAATAATGCAACTTCTCAAAAATTTTTCAAAAGAGTATAGTCTCTTTGCAGCGATCATCGCTTATTTTGGTATCACTTTTTTTGAACATACACTGGTAGCATCTACAGTTGGGAATCTTATAGGTTTTTCTGTACTGTTTGTGGTCATTATCTATGCAGCGATGTCTGTGGCACACCATGCAGAGATGCTGGCAGAAAAGTTCGGGGAGCCTTACGGTACGCTGATCCTGACCATCTCTGCAGTGGTGGTGGAGATCGTTATCATCGCTATTATGATGGTCCATGAGCATAACCCTGTACTGGCGCGTGATACCATCTATGCGGCCGTTATGCTCGATATCAATGCCCTGCTGGGACTCGCAGCGATCATAGGGGGGATCAAGTATGGTGAACAGCCTTACAATGTGGATTCTTCAAACTCCTATCTCTCGATGCTGCTTGTTGCCATAGGTATCGCCATGGTGGTACCACACTTTATGGATGCAGCCCATATCGACAGTTATATGATGTTCAATGTGGTGATGTTCATTTTGCTCTATATTACCTTTACACGTATTCAGGTAGCATCGCACAGATACTTTTTCGAATATGAACATGAAGAGGAGGAGATATGTGATGAAGAGGGGCACTGTACCCCTAACCCGCATAAGATCAACGGATGGTACCATGGTGTGAATCTTGTCGTGGCCATCATCATGATCGGGGTGCTTTCGGAAATTTTGGCCATATTTATGGGAAATACGATGAAGACATTCGGACTGCCTCTCTCCATAGCTGCGGTGGGTGTAGCCCTTATCTCCGCTGCACCGGAGCTTATCACTGCGGTGCGTGCGGCGTTAGATAACCGTATGCAGACGGTTGTCAATATCGCTTTGGGGGCATCTTTGGCAACTATACTTTTAACGGTACCTGCGGTGATTGTTGTGACACGCTATATGGGAATGGATCTTAACCTTGCCATCACACCGGTACAAGGGGTAATGTTGGGATTGACACTGCTTGTGAGTATCGTGAACTTTAATGACGGGGAGACCAACATGCTTGAAGGTTTCCTGCATGTGATCTTGTTTGTGGTCTTTGTCTACTTACTGTTTGTTTAAACTATACAAAGAGCCCCACCAGTTTGCTTACGGCTTCGTCATCTGTGAATATCTTAACCGAACGAATGTCATAGTGGGCAAAATGCTCAGAGAGCTTCTCATCGTTCTCTTTGAGTCTTGCAAGATACTTCTCTATACTTCTTTGGCCAAAATAGGTATCCATCTTCTTGTCATCCTGCGGATGGGAGAGAGTGACCTCCCCGAGTTTTTTAGGGACCTCTTCTTCTCTATCTCTGATGATCACTGCAATGACTTCGTGTTTTTGAGAGAGCAAAGAGAGATCCATCTCTTCTAAAAAATCACTCAGGATAAATAGAAGCGAAGGTTTGTGCAGCCTTTTGAAAAGGTCTTGAATGGCAGCGCTATGGTCCAGTGCAGTATGGAGCACAGAGGCACCGTAGAGTGCTTGTGAGAACTGTTCTATATGATAGAGCTGTTTGGTCGGCGGGGTCGTATGGGTTTGCTCCTGAGTATAGTGTATCCCTGTAAAGAGGTCATTATTCTGCTGTGCCGCATAGCCCAGGATAGTGGCTACCTCTGTAAGCTTCTCCTGTTTGGCATTTCCCTGGCCAAAATAGAGGCTGGCATCCATGAAGGCAGCCACTACGACGGAGAGTTCACGGTTGGCATGCAACTCCTTGATATAGGGATATCCCAGCTTTGCCGAGATGGTCCAGTTTATCTTCCGGATGTCATCCCCCATCTGGTACTCTCTGAGTTCCGAGAAGTCATACCCCTCCCCATGGAGCTTAGAGAGGTTGTGTCCGCTAAGCAGCGTGTATACTTGGTGTCTGGCTTTGAGTTGCAGTGCTTTAAGGGCTGTATTCATTAGGGTATCGGTAGTGTCTCAATAATCGCAGTGATGATCTCATCGGTATGGATACCTTTGGCTCTGGCCTCATAAGAGAGGACAATACGGTGACGGAGTACATTGTGTATCACATATCCGATGTCTGCAGGAGATACAAAGTCATTTCCACGCAGAAAGGCCTTGGCTTTGGCTGCCTTGTAAAGGTCTATAGAGGCTCTTGGGCTTGCGCCGAACATAATGTTCTCAGCGATATCCTCTAGGCCAAATCTGAGAGGTTCCCTTGTTGCAGTGATGATCTGTACCATATAGCGTTCCATCTCTTCATCGATATGGATCTTGCCGATCTCTTCTTGCAGTGCAAAGAGGTCCTCTATACTCAGTACGGTCTGCACTTCACCAAAACTTTTACTTGCTGCTTTCCGCATGATCTCCAGCTCTTGGGCTTCAGAGTTGTGCTGCACGACGATCTTCATCATAAAGCGGTCCAGCTGCGCTTCAGGCAGTGCGTAGACCCCTTCTTGTTCTATGGGGTTCTGCGTGGCCATGACCAGAAACGGCCGTTCAAGTTTAAAGGTCTCTTCGGCAATGGTGACCTGTCTCTCCTGCATCACTTCAAGCAGGGCGGATTGTACTTTGGCAGGGGCACGGTTGATCTCGTCGGCTAAAAGAAGGTGTGTGAAAAGCGGACCCTTTTTGATACTGAAACTGTGGTCTTGCGGGTTATAGATCTGTGCACCGATGATGTCCGAAGGTAAAAGGTCCGGTGTGAACTGGATACGTTTAGACTCTAACCCTAAGGCACGTGAGAGTGCATTGATGGTTGTGGTCTTTGCAAGTCCCGGTACACCTTCTACCAGTATATGCCCGTCACAGAGCAATCCTATGAGCAGTCCTTCAACCATGGCCTCCTGCCCTATAACGGCTTTGCTTATCTCTTTTTTAAGTGTGTTTATCTGTTCATTCATATTCGTTTCTCCAGCGCGTCCTGTTTTACTTTATTAAAGTTGATTTTACCATTTCCGTATAAAGAATCTTCCAGTTTTTCTATACTGGAGGTAAAATCACTATGGTCTGCGGCGATAAGTACCTGCAGTAACGATTTTTCGTCTTTACAGTTACGTATCTTTTGGACCAAAGGATGGTTTTCTTTTTGTCTCTTTTTCATACTCCATCTCCAGCTAAGTGCGGTCATATAGCCGGCAAAAAATGTTATGGTGTAGCCCAAAAGTGTGCTTAACCAGGACCAGTCTTCACTGGCAATATCCGGTGCATCTACTGTGTCAACCAAATGACGGGACTCCACCTGCTCAATATCAAACTGCTGTGATGGGATATCAAGGGTATATTTTTTTTCGCTTTTGGGATCAAAGGCGTTGAGGCGTATAGGCGAGAGAGAAAAACTTTGACTATGCGAAAGCGCCATCGGGTAGGTCACCGTACTGTGTGTTCCCTCTTTGGTTGCTACAGACTTGACAATAGGTTTTTCTGTAAAGCGCGTAAAGTTCCCCTCTTTTGGAAGCAGTGTCCCTACCAGCGGAGGGTATCCCTTCCCTTTGATACTCACTTGGAAAGGCAGCGGTTCATAGGCCTTGGCTTGATGCTTTTTGATCTCATAGGACAATGTAAAGTCTCCTACAAGCAGAGTACCTTCAGGGAGCGGTTTGACCCGGAGTTGCACAGGGGGCAGATCGATCTGTGTGTCCTTGGTCACCAACTTCTTCACATTGTCTCTGTCTCCGGAGAAACTGTAAGCCAGACTTTCATCGGTTGTGACTTTTTTGATGAGGTCGAATGTAATGTCCAGCTCTCCGGATCTTAAGGGGTAGATGAGATAGACATAATGTATTTTGGCATCATGATAATTCTCGGTTTTCCGGATGTCAAGTCTTTGAAACGTGTAATCTTCACTCTTCTTAATGTCAAAGCTAAAGAGCATCACGACATCATGGTTGGTTTGGTTGAGGTCAAGGGTAAGAATGACGGGCTCTTTGACATAAGGTGTGGGTTGATCTACCTTAAACGTATAGGTAAAATCTTCTGCGTGCAGCGTGAGAAAGCTTAGAAGAAGAAAGAAAAGATGCAAAGATCTTTTACCAAGGTTGTGTTTCACGTATATATCCTTTATTGATAAGTTCATAGACTTTGGAGCCCAGCGGGTGCTGCTCCTGCTCTCCTGCATCTAACAGCTTGTTCTTTTCCTGTTCTTTTTGCGTTTGGCTCTCTCCGCCCCCGCCGCTTCCGGAACTGGGTTCATCTTCACTTTTTGACTCTTTGGTCTCTTCTTGTGACTCACTTTTGCTTGAAGAGGAGTCTTGTGATTTCGGGTGGGCGATACCAAGATCTGCACTTTTTTTGTCGCTGAGAAGTGCAACCAGCTTCAGGTTATGTTCAGCATCCGGATCTTCACCTAACTGTAAGGCTTTAGTATAGTAGATTTTGGCTTTATCGTACGATTCTAACATGGCATAGGCATTGGCAGTGTTGTAATAGAGTTGCTGCTTTATCTTTGGAGAGGTGGAGCGGATGGATTTGTAGGTTTGGATCGCTTTTTTAAAGGCGCGCTGTTTGTAGTAGGTATTTGCCAGCACGATTTGGCTCTGCAAGGAACGGACCTTTATCTGCTGTAGCTGTTTTTTTGTCTCATTGAGATCAGAGGCTTGGTAGCTTTTGTAGGCACGGTTCAGATGGTAGTTGTCCAGCATGGAAGCTTCGGCCTGTACTCCCAAAAGTGTAAAGAGCAGGAGCAGGTATTTGACAGCGCGCGTGTGGACTATAAAGAACAAGAGAAGAGCCAATGCCAAAGGGAGCTGATAGAGTTCCAGGTAATGGCGTTGCATCTTCTGAATCTGTTGTGCTTGATCCTTATTCTCCTGCAAGGCACCATTGATCTTGTACGCTGTTGCCTCGGGGGTACTTGAGGCGGTCAGGTATGTGCCTGAGACAGAGGAAGAGAGTGATTCCAAAAGAGGATTGACACGGGAGATAACAAGGTTGTCATCTTTGTCTTTTAGCAGGCTTCCGTCTTTGTTCTCAATGGTGGTTCCCTGTGTGGTTCCCAATGCCAAAACAGTCAAAGAGATATCCGAGGTTTGCAGGAGTGTTGTCAGTTTATCAAGATCCTCTTCTTCTCCACCGTCTGTGATCAGTATGAGGTTTTTATGCTCCATCTTCATGGAAGCGAGTCTCTTAAAAAGCTTTTCAAGAGAGGTACCCTTGGTAAGGATAAACTCCGGATTGAGATTTTCAAGGGCAATATTGATCAGTGTATGGTCCGTAGTAGGGGGAGAGAGCAGCAACGGGTTGGTTGTAAAGGCAATAAGCATGATGTTGTCACCCGGATTTGCCTGCAGAAGGGCAGCAATGGTCTCTTTTGCAAAGTCGTAACGTGTAGGGGTGATATCTTTGGCTTTCATGGAGTATGAGACATCCAATGCAATAATAATGTCTTTAGCCTCTATGCTTGCTTCCTGCAGCGCCTCTTCCTGGACGGGACGTGCAAGAGAGAGCACAATAAGCATAAGGATGATCAGATGCACAAGAGGTATCAGTTTACGTGAACGGTACCATAAAAGAAGAGCCAGAGGGATCAGCAACCACAAAAAGCTTGGATAGAGCAGTGTCATTTTTCATCCCCTTTGGTCAGGAGTACCCAGAGTAAAAGAAGGAGGAACACCAGTGCCAGAGGGTAGAGTATGAGCAGCTTCTGGTTAAGGTAGTTCTCACTCCGTATCGCACTGGGCTCCAGGTCATTGATCTCGTCGTAGACCTTGGAAAGGGCTTCTGCAGAAGAGGCAGCATAACTTTTAGCACCGCTCTGTTTGGCGATGGTCTCAAGTAGGGAAGCATCATAATCCGATTTTTTCCCTATCCCTATGGTATAGATCTTGATACCCAGCTCTTTGGCCCTCATCACTGCTTCTTTAGGCGAGCTTTGTCCTGCATTATGGTATCCGTCGGTAAGAAGGACGATCACTTTGTTGTTTGCCTCACCGTAAGAGAGGGTACGGATGGACTGCATGATGGCATCACCCAGGGCAGTACTCTCTCCTGCAAGCCCGACATTGGTCATCTCAAGCAGATATGAGAGTGATTCAAGGTCATAGGTGAGAGGAGAAGCAGTATAGGCAAAGGTACCAAAAACGACAACCCCCATGTTGTCATCAAAACGTTTTGCTATGAAGTCTTTGGAGAGTTCGGTGGTGATTTGATATTTGGTTTTCATTCGGTCTTTGAGATGAAATCCGCTCTGTGCCATAGAACCGCTCGCGTCAATAGATAGAATGAGATCCCTTCCTTTTTTGTGTTGAGCAGAGCTCGCATCATAGACAAATGGTTTTGCAAGGGCGAAGACCATCAGTGTGAAGAGGGCCATTTTCAGCCACGGCTCCCAGCTCAAAAGAGGACTCTGTCGTGTCACCCATGCCAATTTAGGGAAATAGTAGGGTTTACTATACTGTTTACACCAGAGGAAACAGGGTAAGAGTAACAGTAGGGCCAATAGATAGGGCGAACCGAATGTAAAATGCATGGGGTATTCTAGCACTTCTATGTTTATTTTAGTATAATAAGGCATGAATAAAATACTTAAAATAACACTTTCTATAGTACTGTTTCTTTTGCTTACAATCATAGGCCTCTCTTTTTTCATTTTTAGTCAAACGGGTAATGAGTTGCTAAAACCCTATGTCAAAGAGACGCTGGAAGAGAAGATAGGATTACCTGTTGAGGTCAATAGATTCAAACTCGACTCGGGGACATCAAGCTTGGAGATAGTGATCAACAAACAGGCTTTTGTCAATGTAGCTACAGAGCATAATCTATGGAGCCAGGCATTTGAAGGTACCTATCAGATCAAAACGGACAGGTTTACTTATGAGCAGATCAAGGTAAAGGATGTAGATATTCATGGAGACTTTAAAGGGGATCCTGAAGATATCTATGTAGAGGGGCAAGGAAAAGCCCTTGGCGCAGCGTTGGACTACCGTTTCAATCTCATCGATGAGAGCGCACAGAAGATCATGGCCAACATGAAAGGTGCACACTTTTCAGAAGTATTACAGCTGGTGGGGTATCCTGCTCTGGCAGAAGGTAAGATAGATGTTGAGATCAATATGCCTGAAATCGGTGAAGAGACTGCAAGCGGGTATGGCCATATCGTCCTGAACAAAGCCACGTTCGATCGTGCATTGGTGAAAGAACTCTATCACTATACCCTTCCTAAAAAAAGTTATGTAGAGGGAAGAGTGGATGCCACACTGGAAGGGAAAAGTGCCCAACTGGCGGGTGATATAAAAAGCAACCTTTTTGCCTTGCAGATCAAAGATGCAGTGATGGATATGGATTCTGATGAAGCCAAAGCAGCATACCGTTTGGATGTGAAAGATATGCGTATCCTGACAAAGAATAAGCTGGCAGGTCCTTTCAAAATAGAAGGGAATATAGAAAAGAAAGATGAAGTTACACGTGTGACCGGAACGAGCCGCTCTTTAGGAGGTGTGCTCGATTTTATGTTAGGAGAAACAGCCAAGGTCACTTTAGAGAAACTCTCTTTAGAGAAGCTTCTCGCTTTTCTTAAACAGCCCGACTATGCCAAAGGCGAACTCAGCGGGAACTTGGTGCTGGAGGAGTTGGAAGAGATCTCCGGGACCTATAGACTACAGGTTGATAAAGGGGTATTAAACCCTAAGACTGTAGAAAAGATGGCAGGATACAAGATCCCCGAAGAGAATACCTTTACCTTCGAATCTAAAGGAGAGATAGAGAATGCACTGCTTAGCGGAAATGCGTTGGTAGTCTCAACATTGACCGATATCACACTCCCTTCATTCGAATATGACCTGAAACAAAACACTCTGGTCTCAGAGTACGATATCCTCGTCCATGATATCAATGCATTGATCCCTAAGGCAAAAGAAGCGAAAGCTACACCTGTCAGTGCCAAAGGGACACTCAACCTTACGGATACACTGAGCATCTCCGGTGTGACGGAAGGATTGGGTAAAAAGGTCGCGTTTGAGTATGACAGCAAAACTGCCAAAGTAGATATCTCCGAGCTTTCTGTAGAGAAGGTACTCGCCTTGAGCGGATTGCCTGTGTATGTGAAGGGGACCATAGACAGCCATATAGATTTTACGAATCTTGACCCCCAAGAGGGAACGTTTTCTCTCAAGAGCAGCAAACTGGTAACACAGCCCGATGCGATGAAACAATTGACAGGTGAGGCATTCAATATGCATGCGGTCGTAGAGTCTTCAGGGAGATTCAAAGAGGGAAAAGGAACGATCCATACAGATGTGAAAAGTTCCGTGGGAGACATCACGCTTGACAATATGGTGTATGATGCACAGAAGCAAACGTTGAAAAGCAGTTATACCATTGACATTCCAGATCTAAAGGAAGTGCAACCGCTGATCGGTCAAAAGCTTTATGGACCGCTTCTCTTGAAAGGGGAGTTCTCTAAAGACAAAGTACTGCAGGTAACGGGGGCAACGACCTCTTTGGGAGGCAAGATCGATTATATCCTGAAAGGGGATGACCTGACCAGCACGATAAGCAGTGTACCTCTGGAAAATATTTTAGGGACACTCGGACACAAAAGGAACTTTTTGGGATCGGCTTCAGGGAAAGCAAAATACAATCTGAAACGAAAATCCGGTGTGGTGGACCTGGATATCGCCTCATTCCAGATCAAACCGAGTGATCTGACCAAAATGATAAGCTTGGCGATAGGAAAGGATCCTGCACGTGTGATCTTCTCCTCCACCAAGTTTCATGCCGATATAGACAAAAACATCATTGATTATACATTGCATGCGGTAGGAACAAGAAGCAGTATTGATATTACTCAGGGTAGACTCAATACGGCCACTAATACCAATACAGCCAGGTTCTCATTCGTCTATGAGGACCATAGAGTAAGAGGGAAGATCAAAGGGTCGGTCAATAGCCCAAAAATCACCATTGATACCTCTGCACTGATCAAAGATAAAATAGATGAGAAGGTGCAGGAGAAGCTTGATAAGGCACTGGGTGGTCAGGCCGCAGAGTTTTTAAAAAGTTTGCCATTTTAGTGAGGCACTCTATTAAATTGATAATTACTCTCAATTTAATACTTTTTTAAGAGAAGGTAGACTATACTTCATCAAAATTTAGATAAGTGATAATTGTTATCATTTATATAGGTTATACCATAAGGAAAATAGGTGGAAAAAATAACCATAGCATTGGCAGGACAGCCAAACGTAGGGAAAAGCTCACTCATTAACGCGATATCCAATGCCACACTCAAAGTAGGTAACTTTTCAGGTGTCACCGTAGATAAAACAGAAGTAGAATTTACACTGTGTGATGAGGTCAGCTGCAAGGACTATGAGATACATATCATTGACCTTCCTGGTGCCTACTCTTTAACGGAATACACGATAGAAGAGAAGGTCACCAAGAGCTTTTTACAAAGTGATGAATACGATATCATCGTGAATGTCGTGGACTCCACGAACCTTCAGAGAAATCTCCTCTTTACCACACAACTCCTTGAAACGGGCAAGAAAGTCATTGTTGCACTTAATATGGATGATGAGGCACAAAAAGAAGGCATTATGATAGATGAAAAACAGCTCTCTGCCATCCTTGGGGTACCATGTATCAAAACCTCTGCCTCACAAAAAGTAGGTATTGAAGCACTGAAAGCAGCCATCATTGAAGTGTATGAAAGAGAAGAGACAGGCTCAAAGGTTGTCTATAGTGACCCAATAGAAGAAGAGATAGAGACGATCGTCACCTTCCTAAAAGAGAAAAATTATAAAAGTTCACTTCCTTATCGCCATTTGGCTGTAAGGTTATTACAAGAAGATACAGATGTGTATAAGAAAATGCACGATGAACCTATCTGGATAGAGATGCTGCCTATCGTAAGAGAAGCCCTGAACCATCTTTACCTTCACAATAATACCAAAGACTTGGATGAGATCTTTGCGGATGAACATTTTGCTTTTGCCAAAGGGGCAAAGATGGAAGTGATGTCTGTGGAGGGAATGAAAGCCAAAAACCTGACACAAAAGATAGACAACCTTCTTATCAACAAGATCCTGGGTATACCGCTTTTTCTCTTCTTTATGTGGGCGCTGTTCCAGCTTACATTTGAACTGGGTTCTGTACCTATGGATTATATCGACGCTGCTTTCGGGTGGTTCGGAGATCAGGCCAAGTCGGTTCTGGGTGAGGGGGAACTGGGTTCACTGGTTGCCGACGGGATGATAGCAGGTGTGGGAGCGGTCATCATGTTCCTGCCCAATATTCTGATACTCTTCATAGGGATTGCCCTGCTGGAGACGACAGGCTATATGAGCCGTGTGGCCTTTTTGCTGGATGGTTTTTTCCATAAGTTCGGACTGCATGGAAAGAGTTTTATCCCTCTGGTCACAGGGTTTGGGTGTTCTGTACCCGCCTATATGGCGGCACGGACGCTTAAAAATGAAAAAGACAGATTGATCACGCTTTTCATCATAGGATTTATGTCCTGCGGTGCCAGACTGCCTATCTACGTGCTTTTTGCAGGCGCGTTTTTTGCCCAAGAAAAAGCGGGGAATATCCTGTTTATTATCTATATATCCGGGGCCATTTTTGGTCTGGTCGCTGCAAAGGTGCTTAAAATGTTTGTCTTTAAAGGCGAAGATGAACCGTTTGTGATGGAGATGCCAAAATACCGTATGCCGTCACTGAAGCTCATCTGGCACACCGTGTATGGCCAGGCGAAATCTTACCTGAAAAAAGCAGGAACTTACATTTTGGCTGCAGCCGTTTTGATCTGGTTTGCAGGGAACTACCCTAAAAACAGTGAGCTTGAAGCGCAGTATGAGACAAAGATATCGCAGGCACTCAATGAGAAAGAGAAAAACCATTTACACAATGAACTCTCGGCACGTCTGCTTGAAGAGAGTTACCTGGGGAAGATAGGACATGCTTCCGAACCGTTTTTTGCACCGCTCGGGTTTGACTGGCGTATGGCAGTGGCATTGGAATCAGGACTTGCGGCAAAAGAGGTAGTGGTCTCGACACTGGGCGTACTCTATGCGCTTGGAGATGAAGTGGATGAAGGGAATGAAGGATTGATAGCAAAGATCAAAGCGAACATCCCATTTGCCGCAGCTATAGCATTTGTGGTCTTTGTAATGGTCTACCTGCCTTGCTTGGCTGCATCCATGGTCTTTGCAAAAGAGGCCGGAGGGTGGAAATACCTGGTCTATCTTTTCTTTATGACCACAGTGACAGCTTGGATATTGAGTTTTGTAGCGTACCATGTGACGTTGATGATGACAGGAGTGTAAGATGGTATTGAGTGAATTGCATAAAGGTGACAAAGCAGAGATCATAAAGGTACATGCGGACAAGGCTCTAAAGGACAGGCTCACCTCATTTGGAGTGATGCGGGGTGAAACTCTTTTTGTCAAAGGGTGCTCCCTTGCCAAGCAGACGATGGAGATAGAAGTAGGCTCAACGCTTATCGCATTGCGTGCAGATGAAGCTGGCAAAATAGAAGTAGAGCAGATAGACCATTAAAGATTCAGCGAAAAAGAGAATAGTCGGTGTTCTGTTGATCACGGGTATGCCTCTCTGTGCAGAGAGTTTGGGTCAATCGTTATCCAAAGCGCATTATGATGCCATGGTGAGAGTAGGGTATCAAAGCCATAAAGCAGACAATGACACAGATACAGAGTATGCACTAGGAGTCAAACTGCACTTCGAAACAGCACCTTTCTATGGTCTGCAGGCAGGTGCAACACTCTTTACTTCCCAAGGTAATGGCGAAGAGGGGTTTGAAGGCATACCTTTTTTTGATGAGAAGAATGAAGATTATGCCATCTTGGGTGAAGCCTATTTGAAAGGCAGATTTTCAGGAACAACACTGGTTGCAGGACGACAGAGTTTTGATACGCCTTTTGCCGACAGTGATGATATAGGGATGGTCCCTAACACATTTGAGGCCCTGACACTTCTCAATACATCCCTCAAAGATACAACGATATTTCTTTCCCATCTACAAAAATGGGCCGGTGTCGACAGTGAATCACCCGGTACATTTAGTAATGTGCATGGGAATGAGGGTATGCAAATAGTGGGTATCACCTATGAAGGAATGAGTAAAACGGTCGTATCGGGATGGTTCTATTATTTGAAAGATGCAGTAAAGATAAGCTATCTGGAAGCCAATTACGAAGAGGAGACCGATCGCTTTACCTATGGTGGGGCACTCCAGTATGCTTTTCAAGATTATGACAACGCAGAGGACTCCGAAATTTATGGGGTAGCGGCATCTTTTGGTCTCAAGAAGGCAGGCCTTACAGCGACGATCGCCTACAATAAAGTCCATGGAAGTGCTGCGGACAACTTTTTTGGGGGCGGTCCGTTCTTCACCAATGCAGAACATAATACCCTTAGAGAAGAAGGGCCGGATGGAGAGACCATACTCTACACCATAGGATGGGATGCCTCTATCATAGGTGCAGAGGGATTAAACTTTACAGCAAATATAGATGCCCATACAGGAGAGCAAAACCATGCCAGGGAGTATGACATCGGGATGGGATATGCGTATAGCGATGCCGTCAACTTTTCAGCTGTCTACTCCGATGTCGAAAATGGAGATCTCTCTTTTCAAAACTTTAGGATGTTTGTCAATTATTCTTTTTAGATCACTCCTCTTTGGGATGAAAACTGTTTTGGTATAATTTTTTGATATACTCATAGCTGATCAAGATAGAATGGAAGGTCAATGAAAAGAATTAAACAGATAATCAGAGATGTAACTATACGCCTTGGGCTTATTGCTGCTTTTATGTTCTCCCAAGGTGCCAATGCAAATACCCATTTGGAGTTCCATGAAGTGGCATCAACGGTGATGATAAATTCACTGCAGACCCAACCTTCGAATAGTTTTTTAAAACGACTCTATACACGGCTTTTTTTCGTACCTGTCTGGATAGATGAAGATTCTCTCTCTGCATTCAGTCAAGAACTTTTTAGACAGATCACGCAGGATCGAACCCTTGATGCGACTTCCAAACTCTATCAGGATGCGCTCATTTTGGAGCAAAAAGCACAGGAGATTTACGGTACCAATGGTACAGTGTCCCAAAAAGTAGACCTTGAATTCAAAATGTCGCAACTCTATAAAGGGTATGCTGATTATACGCTGTATGGCAGTATCAACTGGGGTGCATTTCAAGATAGACTTTACAACCTGAAAGCACAGGGCATCTATGCTGGCTGGGTGACGTACAGACCCGGATTTGGTCCACTCTCTCTGCTTGAAACGGCAGCACTGAGCGGCAGTTTATCCGAGTTGTTTGCCCAGGCAGAACCCAAAGAGTACCACTATAAAGAGCTTCAGGCATCACTTATCCAGTACCTGGAGATGCAAAAAAACGGCGGATGGCCTATCATCGCGTTCAAAGGTGTGCTTAAGCCAGGTGAATCCCATGAGGTTGTTCCCCTCTTAAGAAAAAGAGTGCGCATCACAGGAGATGATGGAAAGTGTCACAGCAAAGAGGACAACAGGTATGATAACTGTTTAAAAGAGGCTATTGTGCATTTTCAAAAACGTCATGGTCTGGAAGATGAAGGCATTATTGGTCCAAAGACGATGGCAGCGCTTAATGTTCCTATAGAAAAGCGTATTGAGCAGATACGTTTAAACCTTGACCGTATCAAGTGGCTTCATGAACGCAATGCAAAACGGCATATTATTATTAATATCCCTGCATTTACACTCTTTTTTGAAGAAGATAGCGCATTGCGCCTGCAGATGAAAGTGATCACGGGGACAAGAAAAAATCCTACACCGGTCTTTTCCAATACCGTGCGGACCATTGTCCTTAACCCGCATTGGAACGTGCCCAAGAGCATTATCCAAAAAGAGATGATCCCTAAGATATTTAAAGATCCGCATGCCATGAAAAAAGAGAAAATAGAGATCTATACAGGCTGGGGAGAAGATGCCCAAAAAGTGAGTGCAGGCTCTGTAGACTGGGGGCAATACCGTTACAGCAAAACAGTACCGTTTCGCTTTGCACAGACACCGGGGTATCATAATGCGCTTGGAAAGGTGAAATTCCTTTTTCCAAACCAGTTTTCTGTCTATATGCATGATACACCGACAAAAAATCTTTTTGAACGGAATGTAAGGGCTTTCAGTCATGGGTGTATCCGTTTGGGCAAGCCCATAGAACTGTTAGAAACATTTTCTTCTTTTAATGATACGATAGATTTTGAGAAGGCACAGGAGAGGCTCAAGGGTACAAGAAAAGAGTTCTTGTCTTTAACCCAGAAGGTGCCTGTAGATGTGGTGTATCTGACTGCTTATGTAGATTACGATGGCGTACTGCAGTTTAGAGAGGATATATACGGTTATGATCATATGCAACTTCAGTCTTATAGAAAATGGTAATGGCTTTTAAGTATGCTATCGCCCTCACAGGAAGTATCGCGACGGGGAAAAGTTCGACGGTAAAGCTTCTCGAGGCTTCGGGATTTCATATCATAGATGCCGACAAGATCGCCCATAAGATACTTGATGAACAGCATGAAGCGATTGCTGAGAAATTCGGTGAGACATTGGTACATGAGGGTAAGGTAGACAGAAAGGCTTTGGGGGCTATTGTCTTTTCCGATAAAGAGAAGCGTAAAGCACTTGAAGCACTGCTGCATCCGCTGATCTATGAAGAGATCGAACGTCTCTCTCTCGAACAGGACAGGCTGAGGAAGCCCTATTTTATAGATATTCCCCTCTTTTTTGAAAATGAACGGTACCCTATTAAAAAATCGCTCGTGGTCTATACGACAGAAGAGAAACAGCTTGAACGCCTGATGCAGAGGGAAGGGTATACGAAAGAAGAAGCACTCAATCGTATAGAGGCACAAATACCTGTGGAAGAAAAACGTAAGCGCGCAACCTATGTTATAGATAATAGTGGTACACTTACACAATTAGAAAAAGAATGTGAACGCGTAAAAGAGGAGATACTTAATGACAGTAACTAAATATTCAGCCAGCGGTAACGATTTTGTAATGTTTGTGGCACAAAAAAAAGCGGACAGATCGGAACTTGCCAAAAAACTCTGCCATAGACAAAACGGTGTAGGAGCAGACGGTCTTGTAGTGGTGTTGCCACATCCTGAATATGACTTTGAATGGGAATTTTACAATGCAGACGGAAGTGTTGCAGATATGTGCGGTAATGCAAGTAGAGCCGTAGCCCATTTTGCCTTGGAAAAAGGGATTGCAAAAGACAATAAGGCAGAGTTCCTCACCGGAGCAGGGGTGATACGTGCCACGATCAACGGTCTTTATGTGGTCAGCGATATGGTCCCTCCAGAGATCATCAGTAAAGAGATAGATGAGTATGGTGAAAATTGGTGGCTGATCAATTCGGGGGTCCCCCATCTTGTAGCTGTGAGAGAGAATGTAGATGATCTCAACATAGAAGAAGCACGTATTTTACGTCATAAGTATAATGCGAATGTGGATATCTGTAGCGTGAAAGATGATGCCCTCTATGTCCGTACCTACGAGCGTGGCGTGGAAGATGAAACCTTAGCCTGTGGGACAGGGATGGTCGCATGTTTTATACGTTGTCATAAAGAGGGGAAAGTTCCTGATAAGATGAAGGTATTTCCTACAAGCGGGGAGGAACTCTATGTGAGTTATGAAGAGGGTGTCTACAGGTTTGGCGGTAAGGTAACTAAGACATTTGTTGCTGAGACCTTGATATAATCTATCTGTTAGTTGAAAGAGGAAGTTATGAAAGTTTTATCTATTTTTATCATCGCTACGGTCACTCTCTTTGCCAATGATTTCAATCAGGCAGTCGAGGACTATAATAATGGCGGTTATATCAAAGCATTGAATACCTTTTATGCCTTGGCGAAAAAAGATGATGCAAAGGCACAGTACAATGTCGGGCTTATCTATGCGAATGGCAAAGGTGTACAGAAAGACCTTGACAAAGCGAAGCAATGGTATGAAAAAGCAGCGAAACAGGGCAACGGGTCTGCACAGTACAACTTGGCACAACTCTATCACAGTGGGGGAGAGACGGATGCACATGGCTATGAAAAAGCACGATACTGGTATGAGAAAGCGGTAGAGTCAGGTATTATGCAGGCCTACAATAACCTGGCCGCATTATATATGGAAGGCAAAGGCGTGAAGCAGGACCAGCAAAAGGCCTTTGAACTTTTTCAAAAAGCAGCAAGTATGGGTGACAATGCAGCACAGGTCAATGTGGCAGTCCTCTATGCATGGGGAGAAGGTATCACGCATGATAAAATGAAGGCGTATGACAATTTTAAAAAAGCATTGATCTCAGGGAAAAGTGAAGCAAGTGAATATCTCGACAGACTCTGCTCGGAGAGCGCCTGGGTCTGTGAAGACTAAGTCGCCCCCATTTTTAAGTATCTGTTGGCTATACTTTCAACCTGCAAAACATCTCTGTTTTGTTCAATGATCGCGTAACTCAGTTGGTAGAGTACTTCCTTGACATGGAAGAAGTCGTTGGTTCAAGTCCAATCGTGATCACCACTCACTTTTTTGATACAATCAATCCTTTACAAAACTTTTCTTAACTTCACATCTTGATATTTATTTTGTATTACACAATATTATTTGATATAATGTGACGTTTTTATGATATAGTTTCTATATCAAATTGATTGACAGGGGTTGTTTTGGGACTATTTGACTTTCTAAAAACGAAAGATACGGTACCTTATGAAAAAATATATGAAGAGTTGAGTGCCTTCACAGAGGCTTCTCTGGCTATGCCTAAAATGAATAACCCTTTCCTCCTTGATGACAAGAACAAACATGCAATGATCTTTGGCTATTTTATGGGAGTGATGGATTATATTGCACAAGCCTACCAGCTCAACGAAAAAGATCAACTTAAAATACGTACACACTATCTACTAAAAAACTTTACGGACAATGACTTGGAACAAGCCCAGGAATTAATGAAATACTGTGATGACATAAGAGACACAGATGATGGCAGTAATTATGCGTTACGGGGAAAACTTGCAATGAAAAAATGGGTAGCAGGCGGTCCCATGGCTGCATATGCACCAATGGGACTGGTGAAAATATTGAATGACTAGGGATGCACTTGTGGGAAAAACCGCTCTCTTTTCCCCATTAATTTCTTTCTATCCAACTTTTGGATATAATAGCCGCATTTTTAACGCTGCATTGTAGGCGGCGATAACACAAAGGGTTAATTTGAGTGAAAATCTTATCGGTTATATAGATGACCAAGGCAATATTATTGATACACAGAGTGCAGGAGAAAACTGCACAGCAACACCTATAGAGTATGACAATTCTGAGGCTTCTTTGGAGATAGTACGTCACTCGACAGCACACCTTATGGCCCAGGCTATCACAGAACTGTATCCTAATTCACAGTTCTTTGTCGGTCCTGTGGTGGATGAAGGTTTCTACTATGACTTCAGAGTGGATGAGCAAATAGGCGAGAATGATCTTAAAACGATCGAAAAGAAGATGAAAGAGCTCATCAAGAAAAAGTACAAGATTGAAAAGTATGAGATGAGCAAGGCTGAAGCGATGGAAAAGTTCGCGGATGATGATCTCAAACAAAAGGTCATGTCTCGTATCGAAGATGATACGCTCTCTATCTATAAGCAGGGTGATTTTGAAGACCTGTGCCGTGGACCTCACGTACCGGCACTCCGTTTCTTGCATAATTTCAAACTGACACGTGTCGCAGGGGCATACCTTGGCGGTGATGAGAATGCGGAGATGCTGACACGTATCTACGGTGTGGCGTTTGCAGACAAAGAGACACTGAAAGCGCATTTGACAATGCTTGAAGAGGCTAAAAAGCGTGACCATAGAAAGATTGGTCACGAAATGGAACTCTTTATGTTCAATGATGCGGCAGGACCAGGGCTTCCGTTCTGGATGCCAAAAGGTGCAAAGCTGCGTTACAAACTGGAGAGTATCCTGCACAAAGCACACCTTACTCGCGGTTATGAACCCGTACGCGGACCGGAGATCCTCAAGGCGGATATGTGGAGAATTTCCGGGCACTATGCATGTTATGGTGAAAATATGTACCTCACTACGATCGATGAACAAGAGTATGGGATCAAGCCGATGAACTGTTTGGGGCACATCCAGGTCTTTAAACAAGCACCGAAAAGTTATCGTGATCTGCCACTGCGTTATTATGAGTATGGTGTGGTACATCGTCATGAAAAGTCAGGAGTACTTCACGGGCTTCTCCGTGTACGTGAATTTACCCAGGATGATGCACATATCTTCTGTGAACCGAACCAGATCGCGACTGAGGTACTTGATGTTGTGGAGTTCGTGGATTCAGTAATGAAGCTGTTCGGCTTTGAGTATACGATGGAAGTGGCAACCAAACCGGAAAAAGCGATCGGTGATGATGCAGTATGGGAATTGGCAACACAAGGACTCAAAGATGCACTCAACGGCAATAATCTGCCGTTTACCATCGATGAAGGCGGGGGCGCATTTTATGGTCCGAAGATAGACATTAAGATCACCGATGCTATTGGACGTAAATGGCAGTGCGGTACGATACAGGTAGACTTCAACCTTCCTGAACGTTTTGAAGTAGAGTATGTTGCGGATGACAACACGCGTAAGAAACCGGTGATGATACACAGAGCGATCCTGGGATCATTTGAACGTTTCATTGGTATCCTCACGGAGCATTATGCCGGGGAGTTCCCTTTCTTCTTGGCGCCTGTACAGGTGATATTTGTTCCTATTGCAGATACGCATGCAGATTATGCCTATGCGCTTAAGAAAAGATTGGTTCAAGAGGGAATGGATGCTGAAGTCTATGACAAAAATGACTCTCTTAACAAACGTGTACGTAACGCAGAAAAGCAGCGTGTACCGTACGTTGTGATCATCGGAGATGAAGAAGTGGCAAATAAAACGGTCGCGATTCGAGACAGAAGAGCCAAAGAACAGTATAATCTTTCACAAGAAGAATTTATGGTAAAATTAACACAACAACTTCAAGAAGGTAAAATTTGAGTAGACAACAAGATAGAAGCAGAGGCAGAAAAAAAGGTGATGATGTCATTATGAATGACGCTATCAGAGCGAATGAACTTAGGGTACTCAGTGATGACGGAGAGCAGCTTGGTATCATCTCTAAGTCTGAAGCACTGCAAATAGCAGAAGAGAGAGGTTTAGATCTTGTTCTTATGTCACCTGATGCGAAACCTCCTGTTGCTAAAATCATGGACTACGGTAAACACAAATACGAGCTTGAGAAAAAGAAAAAAGAAGCAAAAAAGAAGCAGAAGACCATCGATGTAAAAGAGGTCAAGTTCTCTTGTAAGATTGCTGAGAATGATATCAACTATAAAGTAAAACATGCCAGAGAGTTCTTGGAGAAAGGGAAGCATGTAAAACTTCGCGTCTTCCTTAGAGGACGCGAGATGGCAAACCCTGAATGGGGCGTAGAAGTGCTTAACCGTGTCTGGCCTATGCTTGAAGATATCGGAAACCTGGAGAGTAAACCTACACAAGAGGGGCGCTACATTAACATGTATGTGACACCTCAAAAGAAATAAAAATAAGTTTATAGCACATAATCTTTCGATAGATATTTAATGCTGTACTCTTAGTACAGCTTTTAAATCTCTAGCACACCCAAGGGCATTTCCTGTGAGAAAACTTCATGCATCTAAACCTATTTTGGTTTGCGTTACTCTTTGTACGATTCGGAATATAGTTCCTCACATGCAATGAGTTTTAGCTCTTGATCTCATAATGCAATTTTAACCCTTCACTTGTCATCACGAATCCAGAGATATTAATTTTTCCTTCATGCACCAGATTATGATGATTTTTACATAGAGGGATGAGGTTGTATTTATGGTTTTTATGGAAGTGCTCTATCTGCCCTTCCTGATTTGCATGCTTCTGTTCAGCGATATGATGAACATCCTCTACACTCTCTTCACATAGGGCACACTTACTGAGATAGAGATCTTTATTGTATTTACTGCTCTTTTGTCTGCGTAGCTTTTTGATGTCGCTTCCGCTATTGTTCAGATTCTCCCGAATAGTCTGTGCCATATTGAGAAATTCACTGTCCATATGGAGTGATTTGGCAAACTCCAGTCCGTAAAGGCTGTCTCCCATGCCTAACTGCAGTACACGGTTATAGATGAGGGTATCATTACTTTCATCATACTTGATCCCCAGATGCAGGAAGATAAGCTGTTTCATACTTTGCAGCTGAGGGATGCTTCCCAGCTGATGCAAGTGCGTTGCGAAGATAAAGGTCGATCTCAAAGAGATAAGTTTGAGTATAGCACTTGAAACGATGGCAAGGGCAGATTCTGTTTCCGTCCCTTGGCTTATCTCATCACCTAGGACCAAAGAGCGCGCATTTGCACGGTTGAAGATGTTTTTGAGCTCCATCATCTCCACAGCAAAGGTTGACAACCCTTTGTAAAGATTGTCTTGTGAAACGATCCGTGTAAAGAGTTTCTCATAGAGCCCGAAACGAAGTTCCACCGCAGGGACAAAAAAACCGGCTTGTGCCAGGACCACTGAGATCCCTATACTTTTCATCAATGAGGACTTCCCTGAAGAGTTGATACCGTACAAAAGCGTACCTAGAACATCTTCACCGTCACTGGCATTGAGGGTAATATGGTTGTGTGTTGTCCCATTGTTCTCTCCTAAAAAAACATCATTAGGCACATAAATACCTCTTTCGTCATTGGACTCTATAATAGGATGTCGCAAGGCTATCGCCTCATAAAAGTTACCCTCTTCTATGATAGGACGGGAGAGGTTCATCGTTTTGCTGCATTTTGCATTGGAGATCGCCACATCGATGTCGGCGATGAAGACTATCAGTTTGTCAAGCAGTAAAGAGAACCTGTTTTCAAGTAGATCAAGACTCTCTATATAGCGTTGTTTGACAAGGGAAACGAGTTTGACCTGAGAGGCTTCGTAGTTTCTCGTGATCTCTTCAAAAAGAGGTGCCTGTACCTTGACGGCATTTTTTAAGTATTTATAGTGAAAGTCTTTAAAGAAGTGATGTTGGTTGTCAATGGTCACGAAAGAGTCCTTAAGGGACTTCTCTATGAGGGTAAAACGGTTTTTTGTAAGGTTGAGAAAATACCCTTCGCTTTCAAGGTAATTGACCGTTGTATATTTAGCAGTGCCGGAGAACAGTTTGTCTTGGTCAAAAAGGGATTCAACATGGGCGGCTACATCTTCCATTTTGTTGACCTCTTTTTGCTGACTCTTGACAATAGTGTCAATAGCAGGATAGACCCCGTCTTTAAAGAGGTTGTCATTGATCTGTTCTATACGGAAGCGTGCACAGATATCCAGTTCAAACGTGTCATGTAACACTTTCAGCATCTCCTGAGTTTCATCATAGAGGTTCCCCTCTATCTCAAGGCCATTACTTTGGGCATCGTCAAGCAGTTTCAAAATGGCATCCAGGGACATCGCAATGTATGTCAATTCTACAGGATGCAGTTTACGCAGTTTGATACGCCGCGTGATACGCTCAAGGTCATAGATCTGTTTCAGATGTGTCTCAAAACGGTTGATGCTCGGCAGTAACAGTTCTGTGAGGTTATACCGTGCTTCAAGCAGTGCTTTATCACAGATAGGGTTGAGCAAGCGCTCCTTGAGAAGACGTTTGCCAAAAGCAGTCGATGTTTTGTCTATCAGGTCAAGCAGTGTGATGTCGGAAGGATCGCGGGAAATCACTGAAAGCTGTTCCATGGCATTGTTGCCGATGTACATATAACGATTATTCCCCAAGAACTGCGGCTTGTTCATCTTCTCTATGATACTCTCATCATGTTCGATGATAAAGTCGATCAGTACAGCCAGAGACTCTGTGGTATAAGGATGTCTCTCAAGGTCAAGAAACTCTATACTGGAGAGAAAAGAGTTGATGTTGAAGACCCGGGTGAAGAGCTCATTTTGAAATTGTATTTTAAACCGTTTTGTATTGAGAGAGTAGTGCAGAGACTCAAGTTCCAAATAGTGAATAATCCACTCTTTGTCAATCTCTTTACTATCAAGCGTGATGATGACCTCTGAAGTCGTATAGGTTTGCAGAAGGTTGAACGCTTCATCCAGGGCATAGGTTTTGTCATCGCGGGTGGAGTGTATCTCGTTACAGATGGTTTTACCTGTACTCACATCTATCGCCGCATACCCTACGGAGAAGATGCCGGCATTCTCATCGATGAGCAGAGAGACGATGTTATTCTCAGAGGGTTCACTCAGGTATTCAAAGTTTGTACCCGGAGAGATGATGTTGGAGACATAGCGTTTGATGTTCGGCATCTCTCCTTTTTGTTTGACCACGATGATGGTATATTTTTTGGTAGCAATGAGACGGGAGAGGTAACGGTCCAGTGAGACGGCCGGGACACCTGCAAGAAGAGGATTGGAAACCGAGTTTTCGAGTACGGCTTTGCTTTTTCGAGTGAGTTGTATGTTGAGCAGTTCGGCTATCTCTTTGGCCTTACCTACTTTCATCTCATCGTTATTGACCTCATAGACTTCAAAAAAAGTACCATTCTTTATCTAGTATTAAAGTGTAATACCATGCGATATATAGGCGTATAGGGTATCCAATTACAGAAAGTGTAATATTAATTGTCCGATTTTGCATTTCTTTTCTCAAGGTAGCATGGTGCTCTGTATGGTATCGCCAATATGCCACCTAAAACTATCAATGTTGCTGTTGTGCTCATGTTGATCCTTCTTTGTAGGGATATAAAAGTATATCTAAAGTCGAAGCTTAGCCACACATTTTATTGTTTTGTTCTAGATAGGGTCTGCAAAGCAATATGGTATGGCTAGAATATGTCATAATATGTGATAGTATATACTAAATGATAACTAATTATGGGATACAGATTATGTTTGGAATGATCAAAAAACTATTTGGAAATGATGAGTCTGTCTCTGTTGCAGTTGAGTCTCGTATGGAAGATTGATAATCTACATATAGATTAAGTGCCTTAATGTTAAGATAACCACGACTTAGCATAAAAGTTTATTGTGAAATGGCAGAAAAAGTACTAAATTCGAATCTCCATAGAGCAATAGACTCCAAAGAAGATGAGTTTTATACCCAGTTTCCCGGTATTGAAAGGGAATTGAAACACTACAAAAAACACTTCAAAGATAAAGTAGTTTATTGTAATTGTAATGACCGAGAGTTTAAAAATAATGATTAGCAAAGACAATATTGATTTCTTAAATCACAAATGTGAACAATTAGCATTTCATATAATGAGTACGACTGACGCACATTACGAGATGTGGAAAGAAGACAATGACTATGAAGAATCACTAGAAGAAAAAGCATACTTCAAGAGACAAAGAGATGGCTTAAAAATACTTCAGAAGGCATTAAGTAATCCAGATAAATATCAACGAGACTTGCAAGAGATATTAGATGAAATAAATGAGCGCAAGGCCCTAATAAGCAAAAGACAGCCTTTGGATAAAGAGGAATATGAATTAGATATAGAAATTAATTCATTAGAATGGGATATTTCGGAATGTAATTCCAAAATAAAATTGAATCTAAAATATTTAAAAGATAGAAACTTTTTGCAAAAAATGTTTAATTCAAATGAAGAAAAAGTTGACATACTAAATCAAACCTTGCGGTCTGAAATTCGACAAGCCGAGCAACTAATGAAGGTTAAAAAAAGACAACTAACTTCTATTAGAGAAAAACAAGAAGAAATCAATTCTCAAATTCTTAAAAATATATGGAGATTTTAATAGAAAATTTTATTAATTCTCCACAAGGAACATCGTGAGCACATTAGCAGTAGTTGTGATTTTAGGCAGCGTTATTGCGGGTCTCCATAGGGCGCTATGGTATTTAAAAAACAAGGCGAGCAAAAATCATAAGTGTCAGTTCCAATAAACACACACTTTGTGGTTTTATCCCGATATTTTCCCGATAAACCACACTTTGTACAAATATCGCCAATTTCTGGGCAAATGGCACATTGCATTTTGATGTATTTTAGGAATTTTTATCATTTTTGGTATAAAATAGTTAAAAAGAGGAAGTTTTATCCAATAAACACACATTTTTTCTGTTGGTTATCATAGGGATTTCCGAATGTTTTGTATAAAGTGTTTGTTGAATAAATAATTATGCGGAGAGAGACTCAATGAAGCGGATATCACTTGATTTGCTGAAGACAGTAGCAATGTACTTGGGCGTGGTCGTTGGGGGAACCACTCTCTTCCTAATTCTCTCGCCAGTGGCAGGTTATCTCGCTTATAGTGACAGACCTGGCCCCGGATGGTATGCTGAACCGTTCTCGCTCTCCTGGGAAGAATTCTTAAGCAATACAGTATACATACTGGGATGGGCACTGCTTCTCTCTATCTATGCAATCATCATCGCACTCGTATTATTTGGGTTAGTCCGCCTGCTAGAGAGATTCAAGATGCCTGACCTAGGCGTTGCAATCGTGGGAGCTGTGCTCTCTGGTCTATTGAGTGCCTATATTGTATTGGGTATAGGATGGTATATTGCTATTGGCCTTCCGGCAATCATTGTTGGCTTAGTGCTTGGGATGCTATTCGGAGCCTTCTTGCTTCCGCAAAAACGGAGTATCGCGGCATAATAAATCAGAGGAGATCAATCAAAAACCTGCAAGCGGCTTTTTGATTGGTCATTTTAAACGTTATACTAAGGAAGTTGATGGATTATATCAATAAAATAATTTTTTCAAATAATGAAGAATATTTTGAGGAAATATACCCAAATATATGGATTATGGATAATCACAAATGGTCATTGTATTGCTGGGAACTATATAGAGAAGAAAACGATATTCCTTCTACTTTAGTTCATCTAGATTATCATTGGGATGCGATAAATGACTATCAAGAAGATGAGTCTATAATCAAAGATATGAATCTAGAAACGATGAAGGATGTACTTATTGAAGAAAACTATATTAGAAAGGATTCTTTCATTGCTCCATCAATAATTAGAGGTTATGTAAATAGAGTGGATTTTCACTGTTTTCAAACAGATACAGAAATTGGATTAGATGAAAGCTTATTGATTAATTATGGTGCCAAACAAAACATCCATGATAAAATTGAAGACTTAATACACTCTATAGGCAATAAAAAAATTATATTAGACTTAGACTTAGATATATTTAATAAATCAAGCTATTACTTAGAGGGGGATTTGTGGAGTGAACAAGAAATTGAAAATTATGTTTATACGATTGCCCCATTAATTGAACAAGCTAAAATAATTACAATAGCTATGTCATATGGATTTAGTGGGAGTGATCAAGATAGAGAATATATAACAAAATTAGTTACTCCTATCATTGTAAATATTAGGGAAAAATATAACAAATCATTGGAGAGAAATAAATTATCCTGCGGCTAATTTATTTCTTATTTTAAACATTATGTGTAAAGCGAGAACCTACTATGGAAGTATTTGAACTTATCAGCAGCATGGTAAGAACGGATGAAAATCTTATTCAAAGTGTTGATGATTTTAACAAAGCAGTTGACCATATAGTTCAGCTTATTCAAGATGCATGTACTTTATACATGAATGGTAGCTATCCAACTTCTGCATTTTTGAGTATAAGTGCATGTGAAGAAATTGCAAAGGCACACATTGGTTCCTTTACTGATGGAAAACATCCAGAAAAAAATGGGCGTAATATATTCCGAGATCATAGAACAAAGCATCAAATGGCTGCATTGCCGACTGTTACAGTGGCGCAACGTTTAAACGAAGCTCTTGGAAGTCCAGAGCTTCAGCGCATAATGAATCTGGCACACAATTCAGGTTTTGTCCAAACTAGAGAAAGTGCACTGTATTTCCAAAGAGAAAACGGTAGCTTAACTATACCAGCTGAGAAAGTAGACAAGAAGCTTGCGAGGTCTTTAGTCTTATTTGCAATTGAAGCATTTGATGATGCGCTAGTTGGAGTCACCAATCACACATATGAAATGGACGACATAACCGATGCCCTGTTCGAACAAATTAAAAACACATAACAAATCAAAGGAGACCAATCAAAAACCCGCAGGTGGCTTTTGAGACCGTTCAGAATTTTGTGTCACCGATAGATAAAAATTATAGCACAATTAATTGTCTATACTCGAACGATTTCATGTAATTGAAACATCTGTTTTTATACTTTTTTAGATCACACTTCTTTTGATAGTTTTCCTTATAAAACATTCCAATATGGAACATTTTATAAGGTTTTCTATTGAAGGGGTAGATTTTATGGCTCGCAAACAACGCTATAGCGGGAAACGTTATAAAATATGTTAGATTATAAGGTTTCTGAAATAAGCATAAAATCTACATCAAAGAAGATGGATAAGAATAAGACACAAGTATATTCTAATAAATCTATATAAAAGGGAATAAAAAATAGTATACCATGGGATTCTCCCATGATAATGATTAATTATTCCTCTTTTTTAAAGAACAACACATACAAGCCCGGTAAAACTAAAAGAGTGAGTATCGTAGAAGAGATAATCCCTCCTGTTACAGCTACAGAAAGTGGATACTGTATCTCTGAGCCTACACCTGTAGCATAAAGTAGAGGTAATATCCCAAAGAGTGTGGTAAAGGCTGTCATAAGTACAGGTCTGAGCCGTAAGAGCGTGGCATCTTTTACCAAGTCTATGGTTTTGACTGTGGGGAATTTTTTGCGCAACTCATCTATAAAAGATACAAGAACAATGCCGTTGAGTATAGCGATGGCAAAAATAGCAATGAATCCAACAATAGCAGAGACCGAAAGATACTCACCAGAGAGTAAAAGTCCGACTATCCCACCCATGAGACCTAGAGGCACACCAAGCAAGATTAGAAAAGCTTTTTTAAACGAGTTAAATGCGGTGTAGAGCAAAAGCATAATGAGCAGTAAAGTAATAGGAATAATCATCGCCAAGGTTGCTGTGGCTTCTTGCATATTTTTAAAGTCACCCACCCATTTGATGTAGTAGCCGTCTGGTATATTTACATTGGCTTTTATCTTGGCATCTGCTTCTTCTACGAAAGTAGCAATGTCACGATCTTCTACTTCGAGTGAAAGTACCATATAACGGCTCAAGTCTTCTCTTTTAATGAAAGCAGGACCCTGTATAACAGTTATGTCGCATACTTCTTCAAGTGTCACAACTTTTCCGGAGTCTGAACGTAAAACAAGTGATTTCAGTGTGTTGATATCTTGTTTTGCATCTTTGAGTTTAGCTACGATACCAAAACGTTTTACGCCTTCTATTTTTTGTGTCACAGCTTCTTCACCGATACCATAACGAATCACTTGCATCACATCTTCTATACTCAACCCATAACGTGAAAGAGCTAAGTAGTTTGGTTTGATGTTGATTTGCGCCTGTCCCAATTGTGTTTCTACTTCAGCATGATCAAGCCCTTCTATGCCTCTAAGAATGCCAGAAATTTCACCAGCTATTTGCGACATGATTTTTTGGTCTTCCCCGTAGATTTTAACAGCAAGTTCTGCACTTACACCTTCAAGTAACTCTTCGATACGCATAGCGATAGGCTGCGTAGAAATGAATTGTAAGAAGTTAAACTTTTCTTTTAGTTTTTTTGTCATCTCTTTATCGAGCTTTGGTATCTCTGTGAACTCTGGATTGAGTGTGAGCAGTACTTCCATGTAGTTGGCTTGTGCAGTCTCACCTTTTTCACTACGCCCTATCATGGAAAGCACCGATAGCACTTCTTTAGGGTACGTCTCAAGTATGAAATTTTCAATGGCTTGCGCATTTTCTACACTTTGAGTGAGTGCTGTTCCAGGGATGGCGATGACTCTGTACATGATGGTCTCTTCATTAAGTTCAGGCATAAACTCACGACCTTGCTGGCTCAAAAGTCCTGCCAGAACAATAAAGATGAAAAAGGTTACAGTAACTAACTTTTTAGCATGTTTGAGTGAAAAGATTAACATAGGGGTATAAAATGACTTAATAGCATGCATTAGTGGACTGTTGGCATGTTTTCCTTGTTTGAGCATCATGAATGAAAGTACAGGCACAAGCAGAAGTGCAACTGCGAGTGAACCAAGCATCACAAAGACAATGTCTAGAGCCATAGGTGTATAGAGTTTACCTGCAAGACCATCAAGGCTAAGTAGTGGTATAAATACAGTAGCGATAATAAGCAGGGCAAAAAGCACAGGTTTTGCCACTTCGGCAGTAGCTTCTGCGATGACTTCAGCTCTGGATGCCTTGGGGTTGTCGTGAAGCAGCCTAAAGGAGTTCTCCACCACAACGATGGTACCATCGACTATCATCCCTATGGCGATGGCAAGGCCCGAGAGAGACATGAGATTTGCAGAGATACCATACTCCTGCATCATCAAAAATGCGATAAGCAAAGAGATAGGTAAGGAGACAATCACAATAAACGCAGAACGCAACTCAAACAAAAATAGAAAGAGTGTTATAGCAACCAAGATCGACCCGGTAAGGAGAGCAGAGTTCATAGTACTTACTGCTTTATGCGTGATCTCTGTTCTGTCATAAATGACATCCAGAGTGACACCTTTGGGAAGTGCAGCATTGACCAATGGCATTTTTGTTTTAATGAGTTCAACAACTTTAGCTGCATTGGTACCTGAACGTTGCAGTACCATACCAAAGACTCTCTCTTTGCCATCTACTGATACAGCACCAAAACGTGGTGCTTTGCCTTCTTGGATGGTGGCAACATCTTGAACGGTGACTGTTTTAGCATCTTTGGTACGAATGACAGTATTTCTGATGTCATCAAGAGTGTTATAAAGACCTGCAGCACGTATAAGGTACTGTTCACGGTTAAATTCGAGGTATTGTCCTCCTACAGATTGGTTTGATTTTTCAAGGGCTTCTATAACTTCATTATAGGTGACATCTACACTCTGTAAGCGTTTAGGGTCTATGAGTACTTCATATTGTTTTTCATAGCCACCCCACGAGATGACTTCTTCTACACCATCTACTGATTTAAGTAGTGGGGTAACCGTATATTCATGCATTTGCCTAAGTTGGCTTGGTGTAAATGTTTTAGACTCATCTTTGAGTGCATACCAGAGTACTTGTCCAAGGCCAGTGGTATTTGGACCCATCACAGGCGTTCCCCAGCCTTTTGGGATGTCTACTGTGTTGAGTCTTTCAGTGACGAGTTGACGCAAGAGGTAAGTATCATACTCATCTTCAAAAAAAATAGAAACATAGGAAAGTCCAAAAATGGAGTTGGAAAGTATCATCTTCACACCAGGAAGTCCTGACATAGCCGCTTCTATAGGGTAAGTAATGAGCTTTTCTATATCTTCAGCAGAGTTACCCGCACTCTCGGTATAGATGACCACTTGTTTGGGTGTGATGTCCGGAAAGGCATCTACGGGTATATTTTGGTACGCTTTATAGCCAAATCCGGAGATGGCTATGAAAAGTGCGAGCATGAGAAATTTATACTGTATAAGTAGTTCAAAAAATCGTTTCATTTTATGCTCCTAATCGCCATCGCCAAGAGAAGACTTGAGTATCATTGATTTTACAAAATAAACACCTTCACTCACATACTCTTCATCTGCTTTGAGGCCTTTAACGGCTACATCATCTCCTGCATACGCAACAATCTCAACGACTTTTGCTTCATAGGGTGCTTCTTCATGCTCTTCTCCCTCTTCGTCATCGCTATCTTCATGTTCTTCATGCTCTTTGTCTTCTTTGTCATGATCGTGGTCAGGTTTTTCATCATGATGTTCCGCTTCTTCATGTTCTTTTTCTACAAATACAACCCATTCACCTTTAAAAAGACTCAAAGCAGATTTTTTCACCATCACAGTATTTGTATACGGTGCCAGTGCAATGTCCATCTCATTAAAAGCACCTAAAAGTAAATTAGATGGGCTTTGATCGATACTGAACAGCACTTTGGCACGTTGTGTTTCAGGATCAATATTTGGCAGTAGCTGTACAAAAGTAGAAGGGTATTGTTTCTCTGCAACATTTATCCATCCTTTGGTCTCTTTTGTGATTTTCATTGCGTCATTGACACCAAGATAGGCTACTGCGTAGTAGCCACTTTGATTAACCAGTGTCATGAGTAGGGTTTGTGCATCTACATTTGAGTGAAGTGGTGCGGTAATTTGACCCACTACACCATCAGCATGCGCATAGATAGTAAGTTTATCAGTTGCTTCTTTGAGTGTGGTAGGGTTAATACCTAAAGATTTGAGCTGTGAAGCCAAAGCATTTTTCTTTGAACGTATCTCTTCTAGAGAGATAATAGCATTGCTCAAGTCATTTTGTGAACTTAAGCCTTTTTGATGCAGCTTCATCGTTGCATTTTTTTGTATCTCTGCAGCTTTGCTTTGCTGAATAAGTGCCAAGTAGGCTGCTGACATTTTAGAGAGTTCTATAGATTCTATGAGTGCTACTTTTTCTCCATTCTTAACGTGCTGTCCTGCTTGGACATAGTATCTTTCCAGGTGTCCAGAGAGACGTGAAACTATCTCTTGTTTTTGGTCTGAGAGTTGGGTGATCTGCGCATTGGTTTGTATCATTTTCCCCAATGGCTTGAGCTGTGCATGCTCTACTTTAATAGCAGAGGCAAAACTTAAAAGTGGCAAAAGTAAAAGTAAATATTTAGTCATTGTATTGTCCTTGTATGAAACGTAATTCTATTTTTTGATTGTTAATCGTTTTGTGTGTTTGCAAAAGTGATTTTTGTGTTTGTATGAGTTTATTTTTTGCACTCATCATCTCAAAAATAGATCCTTGTGCGATTTTATATCCTTCTTGAAGTATGTCATTGAGTATTTGCTGCTCTTTTTTAAGGTTTTTGAGTGAACGGTATTGCTCTGATAATTCTCTGATAGAAGCTTTAATCATCTCTTTTTGAGAGATCAGATCAATGTTTAATTGCTCTTTATCCAAACTAAGTTGTTGCATCTGTAGTTTTGCAAGGGCTTTTTCTTCACTTTTTTCATTCCAGATTGGTAAAGGTATAGAAACACCTATTCTTAAGATAGATTGTTCTGGTTCATCTTCTATACCGCCATACACTTTATAACTATTGATACTACTTTCATTTATGCGAATTTTGCTTTCAAGTAGTTTCTTTTTTGCTTCAAGTATCTGTTCTTTTGGGTTGGTTTTAGCTACAGAACTTGTTTGTGTGGATACAGAATAGATAAAGTGCTTTTCTAAAGAAACTTTCATGCTAAGTCCTGCAATAGCTAAGAGTTGATAATAGAGTTTATGCATCTCTTGTTTAGTGGTGTACATTTGCGTTTTAAGCATCATAGTGTCTGTCTTGGCTTGCAAATAGGCAACTTTGTTTTCAGAGCCACTTTTATATCGTTCATGCACCATGTCAGTCATTTTATTTGAAAGTGTGTACTCCTCTTGTAGTAGTGCTAAGAGTTTACTCTGGTAGACATACTCTGTATACAAATTCTCTAGTGTTCTAAAATAACCTGCTTTGCCATCATGAACGTAAGCTTGTTGCAACAAAGTAGAGGCAGTTGCTTGATCTTCCAAGCCTCCATAGTAGTTACCTGTACGTACCGTTTGTGAAGCGATGACAGAGTATCCAAAACGGGACTCAATACTATTAGGATTAAATCTAGAAGCTTCGATTTCGAGTGTAGGATTCTGTGTTCGCAAGAGAATTTTATTTTCTTCTTGTGTTGTTTGTAGTGAAAGTGCTTGACTTTGTAATGCTTTTGCATTTTTCTCTATATATTTTTTGAACTGTTCGTAACTCATGGCAAATAGACCAAGAGATAAGCTCAAAAAAATCGTTATGATTTTTTTCATAGGTATTCCTGTAATGGTATGTTTAAATTGTGTGTTCAAAAGAGAACTAGGGTGTGGTAGATAAGATTATGCTATAGGGGGTTTAATAATTGTTTCTTGAACTGGGGGAGTGTAACGGTTGTTTTTATGTATTAAGCCTTCTTGGACATAGTCTGTATTCCATATAGTACTTTGCATATCGAGAATAGCTATAACATGGAAGAAATGGTGCATATCGCACAAATCACCGCATTCAGTGGATTGAGACTGTTCTAGTACATATTCATGTGCAGTTTCATGATGACATTCATCTTCTATTGCTATGACAGAAGCATGGGCAATGCCAAAGAAGAGTGATAATAACAATAAAAACTGTACTATTTTCTTTTTCACTGCTTTTGCCTTTTTATTTGAAGTAGTTTAGCTTAAAATATTTAACCTGTCCAGAGACTTTGGCCTTATAGATAAAACCAACTTCATAGCTGGTGTGATATTAGCTTTAATTTAGTTGTGATCTCTGATATTATTTGAGTATTTTTTATAAATATTATACTGAATACAGCTATTTGGTTCTTGTTTCGTAAACGATAAATCATTAAATTTATAAGTTTAGGAGAACAACCGAAAAAGTAAAGTTGCCATTATGATCCATATAATGATTACAACAAAGGCAGCTGTTTTAGAATGAGGTAGAGATTTTAGAGTTGATTGATGGGCTTCATTTTTACAATCACTCCAAATCTCCTCTGGTATCAGTTTTATGGCTAATACTATTCCAAGTGGCAATAAAATAAAATCGTCCAAATATCCAATGATAGGGATAAAATCAGGAATCAAATCTATTGGGCTTAGGGCATATGAAACCACTATTACCGCTATTATTTTAGCAACTATTGGAACATCTTTGTGATGATATGCCAAATATAGGGCATACAGGTAATGTTTCAGATAGCTTGCCCATTTTTTCAGTTTTTCAATCAAGTATAATCCTTATTTTTTTTATACAAATTACTTTAAATATGTTTTGAGTAGTGTTGTCAGATTTTCAATTTCTTGTTCTCTTTGTTCATCGCTTACATGACTACCTAAATGCTCTTTGATGTGACCATCTAAAACTTCACTCATTAGTGATTGTATAGCACCTCTACTTGCACTAATTTGCTGCAACACTTTAAAGCAGTCATTTTCTGCTTCCAAAGCTTTTTCTATACTGTTTAATTGCCCTTTGATCTTTTTTATCCTTAAGATCAATTTCTCTTTGTTTGCGATCAAATGTGCCATCTTATTGCCTTTATGATTTGATAAGGTATACTGGGGTATAGTATCAAAAAATATTTTAAAGAGGATTTAAATGAATACCATTGAATCATTAAAGGAAATTTCACACTCGCACCATTTTGACACATCCAACCCTATTGCAAAAAAGAATACGCTTTATGCGACACTTCTGACTTTTGTGACGATGATTGTTGAAATATTCGGTGGATATTACTATAACTCCATGGCACTGCTTGCCGATGGCTGGCATATGAGTTCACATGTCCTTGCTCTTGGAATGGCGTACATGGCTTATGTAATGGCAAGCAAATATGCCAATGATTTCAGATTTAATTTCGGAACCTATAAGATGGAGGTTCTAGGTGGATATACCAGTGCGATTCTGCTTTTAGTCGTTGCATTTTTTATGGTATTTCACTCGGTTGAAAGGATTTTCAATCCAGTAAGCATAGCCTATAAAGAGGCCATTACAATTGCCATCGTAGGACTTATCGTTAATCTTATCTGTGCATGGCTACTTAAAGACGATCATCATCACAATCATGGCCACGATCATCACCATACTCATGAACACGGGCATCATCACCATGATATGAATCTAAAGGCAGCATATCTGCATGTACTGGCCGATGCCCTTACATCTGTTTTGGCGATCATTGCACTTACAGGAGGGATGATCTATGGCTTCTCCTGGCTTGACCCGATGATGGGGATTGTCGGTTCTGTTCTGGTGTTCGTCTGGGCTGTCAGCCTGATAAAGCAGTCGGGAAAGATTCTTCTAGATGCAGAAATGGATGCACCGATTGTAGAAGAAGTAATAGAAGTGATCAACGCTTTACAACAAAATATTCTCATCGAGGATTTGCATGTTTGGCGAGTAGGAAAAGGGAAATTCGGCTGTATATTAACACTAAATTCAAATGATAATATTGAGATAGACGATATTAAAAAAGAGCTTTCTATTCACAAAGAACTGGTGCACATTTCCGTGGAAATTAAAAAACCATGATCAGAGTTTTTATCCCGATTTTCTGAAGCATCAGAAATATCAGATAGTATGCAATCACGGTTAGTATGATCGATATACTCATACTGGTCCATTCCCTTTTTTAACAGTAACGGTAATGCAATAAACAGTGTCAATGATGGGATGATCAACTTTTTGCAATGATTAAAGATGTATCGTATTATAATTTTATCTATAATTCTAAAACCTTATAAAATATATAACTTTATAAGGATTTCTCGTCTGTCATTTTCTATGTTAGATTCTAAGGTTTTTATTTCAATAAAGAAACTCTCATCCTAAACCTTATCCTGCTGAACAAATTTATTCATCCCGTCATCCAAAAAGTCCCACTAAGCTACAATAAAAAATACTATTTAAAACCACAACCAATCTACAATTTCCTTCGATTGTATATACTACTATACGAGTTTTAACCACATTCCAAGTTCAATATTCTCAAAAATGTATTTATCTCCTGATTTAAAAATCTCCCCTGCATTAACCAGCCTTTCAATACCACTTTGCAAAGAACCTTTTTTGATATCATACTTGTCAAGCACATATTTGCTATATAGATCACTACCGTCTTCTTTGGCTATTATCTTCAGTATGTTTTGCTGGACAATAGGAAAGGTATTGTAGTACATTGCTGTGCCTGTATCGTTCAGTATTGTCTCATCAATATATTTTCTCATTTTTACTTTATCTATGATCGTCATCCCATTCTCTAGCTCGAACATTTTGTATGATATCCACTGTATAAAACGTGTTTCTCCATAAGATTCACTATAGAGATAGTTAAAAGCATCTTCCTCTAAAATGATATTTTCCTTTTTGAAGTTCTTCAGAATCCATTTATAGAATACTTCCTGTTCTATGGGCCCCAGGGAATGTTCTATCCCTAGTTTATAAAAAGGTCTATTAGGAGAATTGAACATTGAGAGGAGTTTATTTCGCTCGGATCCAATAAAGATAAAAGAACAGTTCTTTCTTTTGCTTATTGCCGTCCTTAATACCTCTTCGATCTTTGCGTTCTCACTCAATGAAGCGATTTTCTGAAATTCATCAATAGCAATAATGGAAAACAGTTTGTTATCCTCAAGGTAATCAAAGTACCCAGTAAGAATATCCATTATGGCTTCATGATATAGACTTGATGTTGGTTCTATTTCAAATACGGGCATAGGCGTTAGCTGTAGGGATATTTTTGCTCTTGCAAAATATTTTTGGAGATCTGATGCTTTATGCTGAAGTTTGTCAAGACTGCTTTCTTTTCCTTTTAGGCTTTCTGCAATGCCATACTTGAGTTTTTCATACAGCTCTTTTGTACTTGAGACAGGATAAATATCTATATGAGCACGAAGTATATCGTCATCAAGATGGTTTTCGAATATCTCTTTGATCAATGAAGATTTCCCCAATCTTTTTTTGGCAAACATAATGACATCTACACTGTTTCGGATATGATTTAGTAGTTGATTTATATCATTGCTGCGGCCACAAAAATGTGTACCGGAAACCTCTTTGTCAAAAAGAAAAGGATTTGTGATTTGTTGAATACTCATGGCAGTTCCGTTTAGTATCATATTAATAATACCAGATGGTATCATAATGAATCTTATACAAAATAATACTTTTTGGTATTATATTACTTATACCAAAAATACATGATGATATTTTTGAAAAGATAGATGGTAATATAGAGCCAATGTGTAGACGCTCACACTGATATTCCAAAACTTTTATCGACTCAATCATATCCTCTTTCCCAAAACTTATAGCATACTTTGTTGAATTTTAGTATTTTTTATAGGAAATGTTATTTATATGGCTTTTATTCACTTTTTCATTTGCACTAATCTATAGTTCCACTCATGGGCTTTTAGTATTTTGTTAAAGTTGACAAAGGTATGATAATGCCTACATTCTTTACTTAAAATTTTTAATATTAGGATATTGGGTTATAGTCCTCAATTTGGTAAATATGAGTCCTCCAAATGGTAAATCATGTCCTTCATATGGTAAATAATTTCCATTTTTAATAGCAATTTCTAGCATATTGACTTCAGATTTGGTTATTTTGGAAGCAATTTTGACAAAAATTGGGGTGTCCTCTAAATGGTAAATCCTAGTCCTCAATATGGTAAATTTTCCATAATTATCTAGGTTCTAATATAGGATTTCAAAATGCTGATTAGCTATGAGTACCCATAAATACGGGAGTTTAATGATCTAATATAAAAGTCCTCATTTTGGGAAATGCTAGTCCTCAGTATGGTAAATATATGTCCTTAATATAATAAAAATATCTTGTAATTGTATGTACTCTAAGTGATATTTACTTTATTTTTATTACTTTTTAGTGGTTTTATGGTTAATTAACAGGTTTTTTAATGAGTCCTCAAAATGGGAAGTTTGTGTCCTCATTTTGGGAAAATTAATCTTTTTCGTCATTTTTAATCGTTTGCAAGTACATTCAAAGCAGTATGAAACACTTGATTTTTCCAGAAGCCTTATAAAATATATAAATTTATAAGGTTTATTGTTTAGCTATTCTCTCCCTAAAATTTTTAGTCTATCACATTGGGTTTTAGTGTTGTTTGCTAGTACTGACAATATAGTGGACAATGAGAATTAAGTACACAAAAAAATAAAATTCATGCAAGAAAAAATTTTATCATGTGATAGTGTAAAGGTTTTCCTCTTGTTTTGGTTACACTTGAGCTTCAAATAAACCTCTGGACAAGGAAAAACATGAAGAATTTATTAATATTGGCAATCACAGGTGCAGTTCTCTTATCAGGCTGCCAACTGCAACCAAAATTTGACCCGAATGACAGACATGTATTGTATGCCAAAGGTAAAGCCTATGCACTACCGTTTGGTGTGAACTATAATGCACATATTCCAAAGCAAACCTATGCAGAGATACGCAACGCAGGTATCCCATGCTCTGACAATGGGATCATATGGCACAAGAAAGGGTTTATGGACAAAGTAAGAAGAGTGTCAATCAACAGAAAAGAGGTACTAGGTTTTATGAAAAATGGATATGCACGAAAGATACTAGGATGCTCTGAACCACTTACCAAGATTGAGCATGACAAGCTTCTTTCGATTCAGCCCAAAACTGTTACCCATAAGCCACCAAGGTGACTTTGCTGTGGTAATTGCAAAAGACCTATTAATGCTTTAGAGCTCAGAAAGCTTCTGGACAACAAGTTAACAATAAGGTAATCATTATTAACAGGATGAAGTAGTTTTACTATATCGAATGATATAAATATTGACAATTTCAAAACCTTATAAAATATATAAATTTATAAGGTTTTCATGTGATTGGAATATCATGAGAATTTTGAAGTAAAAACTTTGATTTAAAGTGTAGTTATATTAATTTGCATTTTTTTGCCTTTTCATCACCATAGGCCAACAAATTAATCGTAAATAAATCCACCAAAAGTATATCGTATTGTAAGTGTAGTATTCGCTTACGTGCATCAGTCCATGGGAAACTTTATTGCGTAAGTTTGCACCATAACGATTTATTAGCAATGCCTTTAATTCGAAGGATAGGTCTTTTCCAAATATTTCATCCATAAGTGGATTGAGCAACGTTGTATTTAAACTACGAACATCTTGCAAGTTATTGGCATCCATCCCCGAAACAACTTCACCATTTTGTTTTAAGACATATCTAATTGATTCTTCAAATTGAGGTATTAAAATATTTGTAGCCTCTATCCATTCGCCATTAAATCCAGAGATAAGACCTTTGGCAACAATGTATTCACGCCCAACAGGAACAAAAGGGTTATTTGTCAATAAAGGCATCAGCATAGATATTGAAACATTATGTTCTAATAGTATCTGCTTTCTTGCAGGCTCAATAGAACCAATAGTGGCCACAACTCTTTGAAACTGTGTGTGATTCATCATATGTGCTTCCATCGCAGCTTCTTTTTCATTTGGATCCATCATATTTGGATAAGTTGCTACTGTTTTGCCTTCTGAATCTAAAATTTGACTAGATACTAAAAATTGCATTGGTGATGTTTTTACAAGTTTGTTTATAGACTCTCTGAGGGAATTAATACTTTGTGGATGAGAAAGTAAACATATGTTTTGAACGGCTTCACTAAATGGTTTGCCCTCAATAGATGATATCGCATGCTCAACTAATTCTGTAACATCTATGTCGGTTGATACTCTATGTAATTCAGATGCCATTTTTTCTTGAACCATAAGAAGTTGGTTATATAATTCATCCGTTCGTGATTGATGGCCACCGATACGCCTATACGCTTCAATAGATTTTTGTAAAAAATTTGCTCCAACCATGGCACTACTACTATACTCAGCCATTTTTACATAACATTCAGCAGCTTTTACTCTGCAGTTTTTCGCTTCTTCATATTGCTCAACTTTATCATGTAAATATGCGGCATTAAGCCAATAACTATTTGCACCATTTTGCTGACCCTGGTCTTCATGATTACTCGCAATTGTTTCTGATAGTTGAGCTAACTCGACAAAATTATCAACCTGAGTCTCCCTCAATAGTTCCATTAGTCTAAGTGAAAAATATTGAACTTCCAAAGGGCCTTGATTGATAAGAACTTTTTGTATATTTTCAATAACCATCTCATATTGTTCATTGGCACCTTTTCCTAAACTTCTGGACAATTTAAATGCACGCTTAACACATTCAAATGCTTGAACCCAAGTATCATCATATTCCAGTAGATAATACGAAGCTTCTATATATGACTCTATGGCTTTTAATGCCATTGGGAAATTTCTCTTTCTTAACCATACAATATCTGCAATACGAGCCTTAAAATCAATGTCAAATGAATCGATTAGGCTTGCAAGTACTTCTAGTTGTTCTTCGCTTAAATCATCTGGTATTGCAGAGCGTGAACCTTCCATTATCATCATTGCACCATATGGTTCACTAATATTATCTGGTCTAAAGTGAAAGGATGAGATTTGTGACAGCGTCGTAAATACACGAATGCTTACTTCATCTTGTGCTGACTTCAATGCATCAGAAAAGGGTGTAAAATAATACTGACATCCTTTATGTTTTACATCGGAAATCACATTTTTCCATAAAACTTCATCAAAATCCTTTGTTTGCAAACTTATACTCATGCCTCTATTAGTCCTGATGTTAATTTAGTAATATGTTAAGATTATATCCAAAATCCCTTCTTCTAAAAATCTGCAGTGTATTTCATTGGATTTTAGCATTTTTTATTGGGACTGACAGCCGACACAAAACTTATAGTACCGCCCGCCTTCTAGCTAAAGCCTAGCGACACTTCAAAATAATCCCAAAAGAGGTCGCTTCGTATCGTATTGGTCGAGAATGTACCTTTTATTCTGAAGACGATCACATTCTCCTCCTGGTTCTTCTCTTTTATCTCTTTTGTCACAACCACCTTGGTGCCAGGGGAGTGGCTGAGATACTGCTTTCTGAGCCTGAGTATTGCATCGTCTTCTATAAGTTCCTCAAAGTTTTGCATTGCTGCACTCCTCTAGCTTCCTCCTCAGGTAGACACTCCATTTCGCAGCAATAGCTCTCTGAGTCTTGCATTGTCTGACGCAAGCTTTTTGACTTCCTCTGGGGAGTACATCTCTGAGACTTTCTCTTGAAGTCTCTCAACCTCGGCTATGAGCTTATCTATCTCTGTAGACATATTCTCTTTGTCTATGGTCCAGTCTTTTAGCTTGCCAAGTTCCTGTTTGCATTTGGCAATCTCGTCGTCCTTGCTTGATATGATGCTCATGAGATCTTCGTTCGATCCCTTTGTGTGTTTTTCTTTTTCTGTATTTTTTTTAATCTTGTGAAATGGGTGCAGAATATCTTTAAACTCTGATCTGTAAAGGGCATTTCTGCTACAACCGACTTCTTTGGCGATCAGTGTAATTGTGATGTCGCTGTCTTTTGTGTAGCTTTTTCTTCTTCGGAGTCTTCTTATGGCTGACTTGACATCCTCTTTTGTGATTTTTCTTTTATTTGACAAAGTACTCTCCCTTTTTTAGCTTTTCTAGTATATTGATGTTCTTTTCAAGACCCTTTCTGCCTCTTTCTGCGGCTGACCAATGCCCTGTTTTTTCAAAGTCCTCAATCCACCCCTCTTTATATTCAATCAATCTTGTAAAATGAGGAATGCTGTTTTCGGTGGTAGCAAACTGCTGACAGTTTTGTTCAAAGCAGGAGTTTATTTCAATAAAATTATTTGGGCAGGTAGCATTTTTGGGAATAAGACACATTCCATGATCCATAGCATGAATGTCCATGTCTAGCGAGTCAGATAGTATTTCTAAAAGTTCAAGTCTCTCTTCAATTATCATGGCAGCAAATTCTGGGTGCTCTAGCGCCTCTTTTAGTTTGTTTTGAAGTTCGTATGCCTTTTTTTCTCCTCCTCCTGCAAAAACTTTGGCAGAAGCAAAAGACTCATACTTTTCCATAGTTTTTTGCTTGTTTTTCTTGATGTATCCGTCTGTCATGTCTTCATGTATGTGATTTAGGTATTTTCGTATAAATTCGATTGGTACGCCTGAGTCATACAGCATACTTGCGTAGGTGTGCCTGAATTGATGAGCAGTAAAAGGCTTGACTCCTGTTTCGGATACAAACCTCTTTAGTTTGCTCCTGTAGCCTGCATATGTTAATATCTTAGTCTTGCCTTGATAGAGAAGAAGGCAGATGTTATTTGAAATTTTAGTTTCCATAGGCTCATATTTGGACAGCAAATCCCTTGAATGTTCAACAAGCGTATCTATGGCATTTTTTACTTCGCTTCCAACTAAAATAGGGGTACCTATGGTCCAGTTTTTCTGTTTGCCTTTGATGGTTTTGTAGTTGCTTAGCCAATAAAGTTCTTCTTTGTCATCAATGGGGATTCTGTTGTTTTTTGAAATTCTCATTTCTTCTTCTGTGACATACTCAAGGCAGTCGGTCTCCAAATGAAGAACTTCTGTAGCCCGGAGTCCTGAGTGGGCCATTATGATACTTATGTTTGTAAATAAAACATCGTTGTAGTCCGAAATGCATTCAAGTATTTCGACCAGATGAGAGTAGCTTAGCGGGCGCTCATCCTTATTCTTTTGTGTATTAGCTAAATGCTTCTTGAGGGAGTCTCCATCAAAGAACTTTTCAGGCTTGTCATACGGAAAGATCTTGGCGGGCTCAATCTTTGAAAGATAGGGATAACTAGAAATTTCTTCATCTTCGACAAACTCAAGAAACTTCATGAAGGCCACAGTGTAAGAATAAGCGGTTTTGAGCTTCATTGACCCTTCGACTCTCACCCTGTCCTCCAAATGTTTTATGTATGAATCAAAATGCTGCTCATGTATTTCTGCGAGAGTGTTAGTGTCGTAATGTTTTTGCAGATAAGCAAAGGCACCTTTTAGATGTATCGTTAAATCATTTGCGCTTGAAGGTGTCGAGTTCCTGAGCAGGATTTCATTCTCTATATAGTATTTAACGGCTTTGCGAGCCCAAGCAGGAAATTTGTCAAAATATATAGTTTTTTTAGTGAGTGTTTTGTCTTGCAGTAAGTGGGTCACATCAAATTCGTCGGCTATTCGGCTCTCAACGTTATCGTAAAGATGGTTGTCGTGTTTTTCTTTTGCCGAAAAACTATGGGTTAGCTTTGTTGCCTCCATTATAATTTCTCTCCTTTGTCCAATGTCTTTAGTGTATTCGTTACAAGCTTTATTTTTGACGATACGGCTGAGGCAAAAGGTGTTCCTTTAACTTCGTCTAGCTCCTTGTTCAATTCATATTTCAAGTCCTCGTAGTAGAATCTGTTTTCCTCTCCGACTCCAAGACTGCCGCAACCAAGGCAGCCACCACTTCCAAAAAGACGCTGATAGAACTTACAGGACAATTTTGTTTCTTGTCCCCCAAGGCATCGCCCTCCCGGTACTGCGGAGCCATCATTAGGGGCATCACCTTTGCAGTAGGTGGGAACTTCATTGAGCATTGCCAGCTCCTTTGCATCCTCTAGCGCATCTACTTTCGGGGAGACTGGAAGGCTCATTGTTTCCTTTTTGCTGACGTTTGCCTCGTAATATTTGGCTGTGGTTTTAGGATGGTTTCCTAAAGTTCTGGCAGCCGTATCGATTCCTTTTCCGCTGCGAATAATTGCAGAGGCAAGTGTGTGTCTGAACTTGTGGGCGTCTAATGAGAATGTAATTTTGTGCAAACGAACAAAGGCCTCCTTCTTTGTTTTGTAAACCGAGCCTGTAACCGCCCCGCACTTATAGCCCCTGTTGTTCCTTTGCGCCCTTTCGCTTATCAACAAAAGATCTCTTTCGTCAGGGTGGCAGAAGAGAAGCTTGTCTTTGCTGTGTGTTATTTGTCTTTCAATAATTTCCGTGATAATCGTCTCTACATCTTTTTTGAAGAGGCTAGGGGCACCCTCGATCCTAAAGCTTTGAAGAGGAGACCGTTTTTCAGCATTGTTTTTACTGTCGGTATATTTTAAGTATTTGATTCCAGCTATGTCAATAAGGCAATCCCTCTTTAGTGTTAATATTTCGGACCGTCTTTTGGCAGTAAGCATAATAAGAGTCAAGATGTCAGAGAATTGTCTATCGTTGTGCCTTTTAAGGCCACTAATAATCTGATCTATCTCCCATTGTGGATATTGTTTGGGATTTGCAGCGGACTCCTTAAAGGGATTGTTTAGCCCAGAAAGGTTAAGGTTTTTGGAGAGGCTTTTGGGATGAATGTCAAGACAGTAAGACAGGAATTGCTTTCCGGTGTAAAAAACTTGTTTGCCTCTGCTGTCCGAAAATCTTCCTTTGAGCCATAAGAGCCACTCTTTTTTTGACCTGTTTGTGAATTGTGTCAGTGTCCTGTCTGTTGAGCTTAAAAAGAAAAATAACCCTTCCTTTAGTTGTCTAAGCGTGCGCGTCTGGCCCTTGTATTGTTTTCCTATTCTCCATTTTATATATTTTTTTGCCAATATCTTTAGGGCTTTGCTCTCTATGTCTCTGAAGTCCAGTCGACTATAGGTGCTTACTCCTGTTTTAATTTTCCAGATATCATCTCTTATGTTTGCTGTTGTCATGTTTCTTTGCATCTCTTGATAATCATAAAAATCAAACTGTAGCAATTTATCCTCAGTTATTGAGTCGCAAATAGCTCTGAGTGCTTGCTCTTCTTTGCGAGAAGAAAGGGCAGGGATGATTGTTGGCACAAGACAGGAGGCCTTGGTGTCCCAAAGATCAAGAAATACATCGAGAAAAGATGTTTGCTGATGCATTGAATCTCCATAAATTTTTGCGATATAGAATCCAATAGTTCTATCCTCCTTTTTTATATGCTCAGAAAGTTCTAATTGGCAAGCTATCATATATTTTGTGTCCGACCTATTAGTGTATTCTTTGACTAGAAGACCCATTTCGGCAGCAGGGTCTAAAAAAGCTCTTTTAAAAAGGTTTTTGTAGATAGCCTTTGTTCCAGTCTCTTTCTTGTATGTTTCGGTTGCCACCTGTATGTCTTTCCAACGAAATTCTGATAATTTTATATCGAATGTGTCACTTATAATTTTTTTGGCATAAGTCTTAGAGAGTCGAAAAAGAAGCTCTTCGTTTAATTTATTTTTACCGTTGAGCCAAACAACAAATTGTCCAAAAGTCATGTCTCTTGATATTTTGGGGACTTCTTCTGTCTGCTGTGCGATCCAGTTTCTAAAGTCGGGTGTAGCGGAGCGAGGTCTTGCGAACTTGCAAATGCCCAAATCAATCGCATCTTTCATGATTACCTTTTTGAAGTTGGAGCGAGTGCTCCCGAACTTGTCAGCAGGCACTTCCTTGTCGGTAGAAAGCGCATCCAGAATCATTTCCGAGTTGATATCCTTTATTTTTGTCTTGATTAGCTTTTCAATTATTTCTTTAAAAAGAGCTATTGACTGAACCTTGTTTATGGACAACTTTTTGTTTTTGATGAGCCAACCAAGATATTCTTCAAGGGTGGTCTCGCCAGTCAGCACCAACGCAGGATTCCTAGAGCTTTTTCGGGAGATCCAGGCAAGAAAATCTTCTATGTCGTCTCTGTCTCTCCTTAGGTACGCGTATGTCAAAAGATTTTTCTTTATTGCAGGATCAAGAAAAAGGGTTTTAATGCCACTTCTTATTGATTGTTCTCTGCTCTTCTTGCGCTTTTCATCTGTACCTTCACAAGCTTTTGAGGCTGCAAAAAATAGATCTTTTGAGTTGAAGTCTTTCAATGTAATGTCGGCAATGTATGTAATCGTTTCAAGCAGGTTGCCTTTTCTTGATATTTTTGCACATGATATATCCCCTCTTGCAAAAATATAGGCTATAAGCTCCCCGATTTTTAAGTCTTTGGATAGCTCTTTTGGTGTATCAAAGCGACTCTTTATCCATCTTTTTGTTTGGCATTGTTCGGGGCCATTGGGCTTTGTCATCTAGTCCTCCATGAGCTTGCTATATAAGCTTGTGTAAACGCCACCAAGATCATGTGCAATATCTTCGTCTTGGGGGTGTACATATTTTTTAGTGGTATCAAGGGATTTGTGGCCCAAAATGTCTTGCGCAAGACTGATGTCGTTGGTTGCCCTTAGTATGTCAGTCGCTAGGGTGTGCCTTAGGTCATGTGGCGTATAGGATGCACCACATTTTTCACAGGCACGCTTCAGGTTTTTTCTGAAGGTGTCAGGGGCAAGAGGGGAACCTTTGCTACTCTTTCCGCAGTTTCTAGTGGTGACAAAAAGTCTGTCACTTTTGGTCCTGCCTCTTTTGTATAGTCGGTACTGCAAAAGCCTCTGATAAAGAGGGGTCGGTAAATAAAGTGTTCTGCCTCCCGTTTTAGTCTGAAGGTCAAGTCTTTCCTCTAGGCTATCTTCAAGTTCTATGTCGGCAATGCTGCCTGAAAAAGATTTAGGTGTAAAGCTAGAGACTCTAAAGGAAAGCGCCTCTCCAATCCTCATGCCCGAAAAATAAAAAAAATCAAAGATGAGCTGATCCCTTTCAGCTAGGTGTCCACGAATTTCATTTCTCTTGTCTGGCGGTATATACTCGGGTTGCTTCTCCATATCGTTAACTTTTAGAAGTCCTTTTTTTCCTTTCCTTCGCCCCTTTCCTTTCCTTTTTTGTTCACGCAGGTGAGTTAGTTTCATTATGGATTTAGATAAAGGTGTATTTCTTATGTGCAGCCACGTTATATACTCCTCCAGGGTTGACAAAATTCGATTCCATGAACTGCCTGTAATTGCAGCTTTTTTATTGAGTACCAGAATACTTGAATCAAAAGAGTCCCTCAGTTCTCTTGGAAACATGAGCCATTCTTTAAAGTCTTCAATGTCAGAACTCTCCATGGTGGTAATATCTAATCCTCTTTTGTTCAAAAAGCGATACAAGTGCATCAGGTCAGTGGCATACGCTTTTAGACTGTTCTGAGCATACCTTTCACCCTTTCTTGCTTTGAGAAAATAATAGACAGGAATTACTAATTTCATATTGTCATCAATTACTGCCCATTCTTTACGAACAGAATGAAAATGTACGCTCCATCCCATTAGACTCCTTTGATAGATAGTAGATCTATTTTAGGACATTTAAAAAAAAAGGAGAAAAAAGATGTCAAATTGTCATATTTTTTGAGATTCTTCTTGAGGCAAATAGGGTTACATAGTGTATATTACACTTTGTGCTGAGAAAAAGAACGGTGATAGCGTTGTGTATGGGGTAAATAAATGTATATAAGTTGTATATACTAGATAACGATCTCCATCAGTACAAGGGCATCTTTTCCGTATTTTCCTTCAAAATACAGTTGCAGATCAAAATAGATTTCTGTTAAAAGTTTCTTTTTTTGAGAAAGTATTTCGGTTACTTCGTCCACTAGCTTTGCCCTCATTTTTAATAGATAGATTCTATCACAAATAGGGTTAGAGATATCGGTAGAGAACGGATTTATAAATATTTTAGATAGTTTGGATATAATACCGTCCCATTTTCTACTAAACGGATGTTTGGTCGAAAAAATCCATACGGGAGTAAGCATATGCCAAAAATGAAAAGTGTTAAAGGCGCTGTTAAGCGTTTTAAAGTGAAAAAAAGCGGCAAGATCAAAAGAGGTACGGCGTACAGAAGTCACATCCTTTCTAAAGTTGATGGTAAACATCACAGAAGTATGAGAAGTCCTAAGCACGTTGACCCTGTTGATGCAAAAAACATTAAAGAGATGATCAACTAATCATCTTCTGATAGATAATATTCCCCCGATTAGGGGCAAGTTCAAACAGAGAGAATGTTTGACACCTACTAAAACTGGCTTTTTACAAGCTGCAGTACAAGTCTAAGGTAAAGGAAAACCATGAGAGTAAAAACTGGTGTCGTAAGACACAGACGTCATAAAAGACTATTAAAACAAGCAAGAGGGTTCTACAGCGGTAGAAGAAAACACTTCAGAAAAGCGAAAGAACAACTCGAGCGTTCATTAGTATATGCTTACAGAGATAGAAGACAAAAAAAGAGAGATTTCAGAAGACTCTGGATCGTTCGTATCAATGCAGCTGCAAGATTGAATGGATTGAACTATTCAACATTTATGCATGGTCTTAAACTTGCAAATATCGAACTTGACAGAAAGATTCTTGCTGATATGGCAATGAATGCGCCTGAAAGTTTTGCAAAAGTAGCGGAAGCTTCAAAAGCTGCGATTGCTAAATAAGTCTTAGTTGACTATCTTTTGAGGAGCTTTTGCTCCTCAACCCCTTTAATTATTTCCCCAACTTTTTTAAAATTTAGAATTTTTTATGAATTGTATTTTATTTATTCCTTTTTTTATTTGTTGATGCAACAAATAGAAAAACGAACCCAAAAAAACAAAATGCAAAGGACTGCCGTGGGCTGATGAATAGTATTATCGTTGTGATTTTTTTGAGGGGTGAGGGCTTCCTCTTGTATAAGAGGAGGAAATAATTCCTCCGGGTGGGTTTTGGGTTATCCTCTTTGTGTTTCGCCTGAGAATCCGATGATTCCCGGTCTGAGGTTGCATACATGTTCGAAGCCCAGGCCTTTCATGGCGTGTTGCACCTGGTAGCTTCGGCTGCCTGAATGGCAGTATACGATGATAGGTTCTGCTTTCTTCGCTGCAAGTTCTGCTTCTACTTTTGCGTAGAATTGTGAGGTAGGTACAAGTACATCAGTCCCTACGATATGTTCCATTTGATACTCCATGTACTCTCTTGTATCCACAAGGGTAAAATTGATCATCCCCAGTTTTTTTGCTTCTATGAGCGCTTCAAGTTCATCTCCGTCAAGCTGCTCTTCTTTGAGAAGAAGCTCTGCCTGCTCTTTGGTCAAGCCACCGGAGTGTTGATGTACGACTTCCTCTATGGCATCATGCTGTGCTTGTGCCTGAGCGTACTCCGGTGTACAGAAGATCCCACAGTGGCAGGTACCGTCTTCAGGGATCTCTTTTTCCAGGGCAGGGGTACATGGGCAGATACGGTTATCTGCTGCTTTTTGCTCCTCTTTTGTCTCTCCAATTACCATAAAACAAGGACAAAACCTTTTACCGTAGATGAGCTTATTGCGTGCAAGCCCCATCGCCACACCTTCGTTGACCTCTTCATTAGGGTTGGGAACAAAACCAAACTGGTTATTGACCTTATCTACAAAGGCCCAAGTCTTTTCCAGTTCGGCTTGAAATTCATCTGAGTTCATATCTATCGGTTGCATTACATTCCTTTATTTGTCGTATTTGAGGCATTTGTTTCTATTGTACGTGCCATTTCATCCAACTCTTGTACAAAAATTTGCATTTTCTTTCCCCATTCCTGCAGTAGATCTTGGGTTTTGTTGAGATCGATATGAATATACTCTTCATTCATCTCCACCCCGGCCTCTTTGGTCTCAATAATCCCTTTTTCCAGGTCATCAGAGATCTTTTTCATTTTTGCAGACATTTTTTGATTGAAGTCTCTGAAAAATGCTTTTGTCTTGTTCGTATCGATCGTGATAATGCCATCATTCATACGGACGCCCATTTTGTTGAGCTTTGTTTCATTTTTTTCTTGCGACTCTTTTTGTTTCCGCAGCTTTTCCGCCTCAAGTTCAGCAAGCAGTTCTGCTCTGGCTTGTTGTGCTATTTGGGTATCATGTGCCGCCTGTTGCTTGGCCAGCTGTTCCTTGTCCTCACATCCTGTAAGAGATAATAAGAGTGTAAGCATGATCAGTAAGTATCGCATAGGTATCCTTTTGGACTTCATAGGTACATTATACAATGATTTATAAAAGAAAGATAAAACTCCCCTATCTTCGTGACAGAGGAGTGTAGGGAAGAAGTGTTATGGGTAAATTAGCCACATTTACCTTGTCCGCATTTGCCTTTAGTCGGTGCGGGTTTTGGTTTGGGAGAAGCGTTACATTTACCATCCTTATCCATCATGTCTCTTTTTGAGTCGCCGCATTTCCCATTTTTCTCCTTCATCTCTTTTTGATAGGTTTCACGCTTTTCATGCATGTACTTCATCTCTTTTTTAGCGTCTCCGCATTTAGCCTCTTGATTCATCATACCTTGCTGCGCATTGTTACATTTCCCTTCGGCTGTTGCCAAGGTAAGTGATAACGCCAAAGCCCCTAGATATAATAGTCCTAATTGAAGTCTCTTTTTCATGGTTCATCCTTTCTGTTATTGCTCTTCACCAAAAAGAAGGTGGTCTAAGCTGAATTTTCCGGCTCCAAATGAAGCGAACATTGCTAAAAACAACATGTAATATAAAGGAATTTCAAACCCATTGTCTCCCGCAGAAAAACCATGGCCTATATGTACGGTAATAATGGCAACGATCATCACCACAATAAGGGGGAGTGAGATCAGTCTTGTAAAGAGTCCCAGTGTTAATAAGACAACACCCAGTAGTTCCGTACTGGCTGCCAGATAAGCATTCAGCGTAGGGAAGGGGATGCCCAGGGTACCAAACCAGCTGGCAACACTGGACATATCTGACCACTTTTGCATCGCCGGGTTGTAAAATCCATAGGCTATAGTGAGTCTGGCTAAAAGCAAGGCTATATCTTCTCCCTTGCTTAATATATTTCTGGTGCTTGAATAGATATCTTTAAGCATTTGTAACTCCTTTATATACAATATGTTTGTTGTTACACTACAAGTATAGTATGAAAGATGTGCAGGGTGTGTGTATTGCGTAAAGAAAAAGAAGATTGTCCTCTTTTAGAGAGGACAGAAAGAAGAGATCAGTGATCTCCATCTTTAGCATCTGCATTACACTTTTGTGCAGGTACATCCGATTTTTGCATAGCACTATCACATTTTCCTGCTTCACATTTCGTCATAGGCTCAGTCTTTGTATCTTCTTTTCCTCCACACCCTGTAAAGCAAAGCAGTGACAAGCTCATGAGTGCCCAAAAGAGTAATTTTATCATTATCATATCCTTTCAAATCATGGGGATTGTTGTGAAATATAAGTGTATTCTACAATGTCTTACTAACGACTAGAAACACTTAACCCAAACAGAGAGTAGTCATTTTTATTAACCACATTTCTTACTGGCATCACATTTTGTTGTCACAGCTTTAGAAGTGTCTCCAGAACATTTTGTTGCTCCTTCACATTTGCTGCTTGCTGAACATTTAGCTTCTGCTTCGGCAGTACCGTTCTTTGTACAGCCGGTAAAAGCAAGCATGGTCAAACCTATGAATGCACTAATAATGAAACTTTTCATAATATGTCTCCTTATATTTTTTTGACAGTTGCAGTATAATATATAACTTGTGTAAGGTATGTGTAGTCTGTTGCACCCAAAGTGCACAAATGAGTGGGTATAATAAAAAAATCAATGTAAAGAGAGTGCAATGAAAAGAAGAAAATTCCTCATATTCGGTTCCGTTCTGGGACTCTCCCCCTATATAAAGGCAAAAGGGGTCAGTGAGTTTGAGAAAACATTTAAAAAGGTAGCACCGACACTCTCTGCGGTACAGGAGCATCTGTTTCCTGAAGGAAGCAAGCTTCCCTCTGCCAGATCGATGAAGGCCACACAATTCTTGTTTGAAACGATGATGCATCAGAGCTTTGATAGGGATATCAAAGCGTTTGTCATTGAGGGGGCAAAAGAGCTGGAGAAACGTGAACAAGGAAGGTTTATATCGATGACAGATCAGGAGAAAGAAAAGGCCTTGCGTGCGTATGAGGAGACACGTTATGGCCGAAATTGGCTGTCCCATATCATGACACTGACGATGGAAGGGCTCTTTAGCGATCCGATCTACGGTTCAAATATTGAAGAAGCAGGGTGGCAGGCGATCTCCTCGTATAGCGGTCTCCCCAGACCTACAACAAGATATATAGAGTTATGAGTATGTATGATGTTGTCATCGTCGGCTCAGGAGCAAGTGGGGGTGCTGTAGCCTATACATTATGTCAAGCTGGGTACAAAGTAGCCGTGTTGGAAAAAGGGCGGCTCATCAAGCGTGAAGAGTTCTCTAAAGATGAGTTGGCTTACTGCAGAAGAGATCTGGTCACGCCCAATCTGTTTGATGAGTATCATACCATTGAAGAGAAAGTAGATGGTGAGTGGGTAACTACGCCTACCTATGAATCGGGGTGGAGTTTTTGGAACGGGAACATCGTAGGGGGCTCTTCCAATTTGATGTCGGGTATGCTGCACCGTATGCACCCCGATGATTTCAGACTGAAGAGCAAATACGGAGAGATAGAAGGAGCCAATGTAGTCGACTGGCCCATATCGTATGAAGAGTTGGAACCCTATTATACGCTGACTGAAGAGTTGGTAGGCATTTCGGGAAAAGTCGAGAAGCATCCCTTTGAACCGCCCCGAAGTACTGCAGATTTTACACAGCCTCCGACCAAAGAGAATGCTGTGGTAAAGCTTTTTGACAAAAGTTGTCAAGCTCTTGACATTACACCGCTTGTCACACCAAGAGCAGTACTCTCAAAAGACAAGCCCGGACGTAATGCCTGTTATTATTCAAACCGCTGCGGAAGCTACGGGTGCAGCTCCGGGGCCAAGGGAAGTTCGAGAGAGGCGCTTTTAAAACCTGCTTTGGCTACAGGTAACCTGACCTTGCTGAGTAACAGCTATGTGAAGTATCTGCATACTGGCAAACAGGATGAGGTAGATCATGCCGTAGTGGTTGACACAGTGACAGGGAAAGAGAAAAAGGTCAAAGGCAGGATCTTTGTTGTGGCCGCACAGGCGCACGAGAGTGCAAGGCTTTTACTCAATTCAGCCAATGTGCATCATCCTGATGGTTTGGGGAACAGTAGCGGTGAGCTTGGGAAGAACCTCATTTTCTCTGCGGGAGGTTCCGGACAGGGAGAACTGCATAAGGATGCCTTGAAAGAGATAAAATTTGAAGAGTTGATGACAACAGGACTTTTTGTCAACCGCTCTATTCTGGATTGGTATTTTATTGACCATTGGTGGGATGGTAAATTTAAAGGAGGGTCCGTTGAATTTATGTTTGAACATCAAAATATCATCACTCGGGCACGGAAAGACAATTACAAAGAGGGTAAGCTTGTGTGGGGGAAAGAGCTGGGTGAACGTGTGGTGTCCCGCTTTACAGAGCAAAAAAGTATACGATTTGAGGTCTTTAATGACTGGCTCCCGAATGACAACTGTTTTGTCTCCCTTGACCCTGTGCATAAAGACAAGTTCGGTATGCCTGTAGGAAAACTGCGTGTGGAAGGACATCCTCAAGACCTGAAAGTGGGAAATTATATTGCAAAGAAGTGTGAGAGGATACTCGAAGAGATGGGAGCTAAGAATATATACTCTGCTATCTCTCCGACACCCCCGCAGAACCTGGTCGCGGGAGGATGCCGTTTTGGAAATGACCCTAAGACATCGGTATTGAACAAATATTGCCGATCGCATGATGTCAAGAACCTCTATGTGGCAGATGCCAGTTTTATGCCTACAGGAGGTTCTGTAGCGTATACTTGGACCATTTATGCCAATGCATTCAGAGTAGCAGATCACATTGTAGGTCACTTAAAAAAGCGTACATAATATCAACTATACATGTCGTTCAGCAGGATAAAGCATGGGTAACAGGTTAAGCTTGATTTAAAAGCATGTTTATTTTTTATTAATCATATATAGCTACAATCTATCTATCAAATATTTCATAAGTATCGATTTTTATCATTTACACTTATAATTTCATTATGTAGGAGAATCCATTGAACAAACTTTATGCGTTACTATGTGCCTTATCTCTCACCACGATGACAGCTACAGCATCGACACACACAGCGAAACAGATGGTCAAATACACTATTAAAAAAGGGGACACCCTCTCTTCTATCGCACACAAACATCATACAACCATTTCAAAAGTAAGAAAAACCAATGGACTGAAAAAAGGTGCTGTCCTTAGGATAGGAAAGGTACTGAAAGTACCGGCAAATGCCAATGTCCTTTATACGAAAACGTCTGAAAAACCGATAAAATATGTGACAAAAAAGGGAGACACCCTTTCTTCTATCGCCCTTAAGCATCATACTTCTGTGACAAAAATACGAAAAGCCAATGCATTGAGAAAAAGTCAGATACTGAAAATTGGAAAGGTATTGGATATCCCCCAAAATAAAAAGACGCATAGAGTGGCAAGTGCAAAGAAGCCGGGTTCAAATAAAAAGTTGACTGCCTCAATCTCTAAGCTGGATACGATCAGCTTAGAAAAAGAGAAGAGAGAAGAACCAAAAACGTTTTCTTTCACGGACCTGTTTAAAAGCAAAAAAGACAAAGACGCGGATAAATGTCAGCGAATCACTTCTTTGGCAAAAACCAAATTAGGGAAAAAATACGTATGGGGAGCAAGCGGATATAAAAATACCTATGACTGTTCCAGTTTTACAAAATTTGTCTATAGAAATTTCGGTATCGATATACCGCGTACCTCGATCAGGCAGTCAAAATTCGGGAAATTCGTGAAAAGAAGTGAGTTGCAAAAGGGAGACCTGGTCTTCTTTGATACGTCTAAAAAACGTAAAGGGTATGTGAATCATGTAGGGATTTATCTTGGAGATAATAAGTTCATTCATGCTTCATCGGCAAAGAAAAAGGTTGTGATCACAAGTCTTAATAAAAGATTTTATAGCAACAGATATAAAGGTGCAAGACGACCTTCTTAATCGCTAGTCCTCTTCCTATGAGGAGTATGCACTCCTCATAACCCTTCGAGTGAATCAAATCTATCAATACATCGGAAGCCTAGTCTATAGTATGAGATAATTGAACTGGGTCATTTTATCGGAATAAAAAAGTGTAAAAGGAGTAAAAGAAGCATCATGGATGCCTGTAGAAAATGTAACAATACCAATGTATCTTGGGATGGTATATGGAAACAATGTGCGAGTTGTGGTGAAGTACTTGAAAGAGAAGGAGGTGTTATCCCAATCCATACTATGGAAAAGAAAAATAGCCTGCATGATATTGTAGTATTGCCTTTAAAGTCGACACGGATGGGTAAACTGATATCAAGATTTCACTTGATACATTAAATTATTTGTAGAGAGTTAAGAAGGACCTGCCAAGGAAAAGCCTTGACAGGGGATGATATGGAAGCAGGATAACTATTATTCAGCTTCTAAAACGGCTCCGGAACTCGCATTGGTGACCAGCGCTCTATATTGTCTTAACCATTTACTTTTCAATGGCTTGACCAAAGGTTTGAAGTTGTCTCTTCTTTCCGCGATCTCTTCAAAGGAGAGTCTTGCCTCCAAGATGTAATTGTCCACATCGATATGTATCTCATCTCCATCTTCAAGTAGCCCTATGAGTCCGCCTTCTGCAGCTTCAGGACTGACGTGACCTATACTTGCTCCTCTTGTTGCTCCAGAGAATCTTCCATCCGTGATCAATGCCACTTTGTCTCCCAGACCCATACCCATGATGAGGCTTGTAGGACTGAGCATCTCTTGCATACCAGGACCACCGCGAGGACCTTCATATCGTATGACGACAACATTTCCGGCTTTTACCTTCCCTCCGATAATACCTTCAATGGCTTCATCTTGCGAGTTGAAGCATACTGCAGTACCAGTAAAGACTCTATCTCCAGTGATCCCTGCTGTTTTGATCACGGCACCCTGTTCTGCAAGATTACCGTAAAGGATAGCAAGTCCACCCACTTCAGAATAAGGATTATCGATCGTGTGGATAATATTGGTATCCAGGATCTTAGCATCTTTTACTTTTTCATAGAGTGTTTCCCCTGTAATGGATAGGTTGTCTATGAGGATATTATCACCGCGTTTCATCATTTCATGCATGACGGCATTGACTCCGCCCGCTTTGTTGATGTCTTCCATGTGTACAGTCGAGAGTGATGGAGAGATCTTTGCAATGTGAGAAACACGTTTAGAGATCGCATTGATATCTTCAAGATTGAAGTCTATTTCAGCTTCTTTTGCGATAGCCAGCATATGGAGTACGGTATTTGAACTACCACCCATGGCCATATCTACTGCAAACGCATTACGTACAGCATTTTCATTTAAAATATTTCTTATTCGGTATTTTTCACGTTCGCTCTGTTCTGATTTTGCTATCTCACAGATACGTCTGGCAGCTTTTCTGTAAAGCTCTGTTCTCTCCGGTGTAAGAGCGAGTATCGTCCCGTTGCCCGGAAGAGCAATACCCATGGCTTCCATTAGTGTGTTCATAGAGTTTGCCGTGAACATCCCTGAACAAGACCCGCCGCTTGGACACGCATTACACTCGATATCGTGAAGCTCTTCATCTGTGATCTCACCGGTTTCATGCTTACCTACCGCCTCAAATGCCGTAGCAAGGTCAATAGGTGTACCATCTTTGGTGTATCCTTTTTCCATAGGACCCCCGGAGACAAATACAGTAGGTACGTCAACACGTAAAGCACCCATGATCATTCCAGGAACGATCTTGTCACAGTTCGGGATAGCGATCATTGCATCAAGTTTATGTGCATTCATCACAGTCTCTACAGAGTTCGCGATGATCTCACGGCTCGGGAGAGAGTAGAGCATACCGTCATGCCCCATAGCGATACCGTCATCTACACCGATCGTATTGAATTCAAAAGGAACACAGCCATTGGCACGTATCTCTTCTTTGATCACTTCTGCTACTTTGTTAAGGAAAAAGTGCCCGGGAATGATCTCTATAAATGAATTTGCCACACCGATGAACGGTTTTTTAAAATCTTCATCTTTTACACCGGTTGCACGCAGTAGACTTCTATGTGGAGCTCTACTAAACCCCTCTTTTATTTCATCACTTCTCATAAGAAAGCCTTTGTTATGTATTTTAAGGGATTATAGCAGATGATTCTCAAAAAAAAGAGGGGAAATAGACTTTTTATCGCATAAGTAATGTTTTTCTCTTTACATTAAAAACTTTTTTGGCTATAATCGCACTCCAATTTTAAGCAAATGCTTAGAAGTGGTATGGAAATGCGGGCGTAGCTCAGTGGTAGAGCATAACCTTGCCAAGGTTGGGGTCGACGGTTCGAACCCGTTCGCCCGCTCCATGATAAATGAATTTCAATATATGAATGGTACCAATGATGCCCGGGTGGTGGAATGGTAGACACAGGGGACTTAAAATCCCCCGGTCATTGTGACCGTGCCGGTTCAAGTCCGGCTCCGGGTACCACCCATATATTGATGGAACCATCGCCAAGTTGGTAAGGCCGCAGCCTGCAAAGCTGCTATTCGCCGGTTCGAGTCCGGCTGGTTCCTCCATATATAAACTAGAATTTATCTATCTTTGGATACTATTCTATTCTTCAAATTGTCGGGAGATGTCAGAGTGGTCGAATGTGCCGGTCTTGAAAACCGGTGAGGGTAACACCTCCGGGGGTTCGAATCCCCCTCTCCCGGCCATCCAATTTTTATAATTAATACAAAGTACTTTTAAAAATATTCTTATTTATATAGTGAATCCTTAGAGTAATTTCTCTCTGAATTATCATCATTCACTCTGCTAAAATCAATAAACTCTCCAAATACTTGCTATAATCATATACTTTTTATACACAAGGAACTTTATATGTCAGAGAATATAGGAAAACTCATATTACGTTTAATGGTCGGGGGAATGATGCTTTTTCACGGTATTGACAAAGCATTACATGGCGTGACTTTTATCAAAGGTGTAGTGAAGTCTCAGGGATTGCCAGAAGTGTTGGCGTATGGTGTTTATGTGGGAGAGATACTTGCACCGATCTTTTTGATCTTGGGGTGGAAAAGCAGAGTTTGGGCCGGAGTGATCGTGTTCAATATGGTTGCAGCTATCTATTTAACGAAAATGAACGTAGTATTTAAACTCGGGTCCCACGGATCTTGGGCATTGGAACTACCGATGTTCTATCTTTTGAGTGCACTGGCTATTGTCCTTTTGGGCTCCGGAAAATATGCAGTGATGAGAGATTAGTACATTAAAATTGCACACTGTTTGCCTATAGTACCAAAAAAATAAAAGGCAAAATATGCAAAAAATCGTATTGATTCTATGTGTGATGGCAACATGGCTTGTTGCAGAGACGTTGAAACCCTGGAGTGCCAAATTAAACACGCTCACTCCCTTGGAAAGGCATGTGATTATCGATAAGGGCACGGAACGGGCCTTTTCGGGAAAGTATGTCTATACCAAAGAGGATGGCACCTATACCTGTAAAGTATGCGGTGCACCGCTTTACAGGTCTGATGACAAGTTTGATTCCCATTGCGGATGGCCAAGTTTTGACGATGCTATCCCCGGAGCGATCAAAGAAGTGCCCGATGCAGACGGCAGACGCACAGAGATCGTTTGTGCCAATTGCGGTGCCCATTTGGGACATGTCTTTAAAGGTGAGGGATTTACGGACAAAAATGTGCGTCATTGTGTCAACTCTGTTTCGCTCAATTTTGACAAAAAGAGTGTAGGGACCTCTGCATTGAAAAAAGCCTATTTTGCCGGCGGATGTTTCTGGGGTGTTGAGTACTATCTTGAAAAGATCGACGGGGTAAAAGAAGTGACATCCGGGTTCATGGGAGGTCATATGAAGGATCCGGGGTACTATGATGTGGTACGTAAAGATACCGGACATTTAGAAACCGTTGAGGTGGTCTATGACTCGAGTAGGGTCTCTTATGAGACACTGGCAAAAACTTTTTTTGAGATCCATGACCCTACACAGGTGGATGGACAGGGCCCAGATATAGGGAGTCAGTATCTCTCTGCTGTCTTTGTTAGTAACACAGAAGAGCGTAAAACGATCGAAAGATTGATCGGTATCTTGGAGAAGAAAGGGTTGAAGATAGCCACGAAGGTACTGCCTAAATCACCTTTTTACAGTGCCGAGGCCTACCATCAGGATTATTATGAACGTAAAGGATCAACACCTTATTGTCATAGAAGGATCAAGCGATTTTAGTCTTTGGTATTGATCATCCATAGCGAGAAAACATTAATATAGTTCCAAAAGCTTTGAATATTCTCTTCGGAGCTTAACTTCTGTTCTATAATCGGCTTCAGTGCTTCTTCAAAGGTAACCAGCCAATGCAGTCTTGCATTCGGTGAGATAGGGAAAGGGGCATGTCTCCCTCTCATTTGCGGTGCTCCGCGGTTCTGGTTAAAGTAGGCAGGCCCTCCACAGATCTGTATGAAAAAGTCTGCCGAGTGTTGTGCGGCTTTTTTCATCTCTTCTCTGTCGTTTGGAAAGATCTCTTTGATCGGGCTTTCGAAAAGACCCATATAAAATCTATCGAGTAGGGCACGCATGCCATCTTCTCCTATATCTGTTAAAAATCCCGGGTTGGGCTTGGTGACAGGAGGATTTACCCCTTCTTGGTAAGGGAGTATAGAGAAATCTAAAGAGGAACTACTAAAATTCATACAATGCCTTTGTGATATTTGAAATGTCTATTTTTGTATGGTGTTATAACATGAAAAGACTTAGGTGTCAAGAAGGAAAGATCAATGACAACCGCCTGTACCGCAACTATCACTGTTCTCTACAGCAAAACTATTGGTATATCCACACTCCAAACACTCAAAGGAGAGTAGTTTTGGACCGGAGCAGCCGCCTGATCTTTGGTCTGTCAGTTCAATACTTTTATGATGACATTTTGGACAAAACCCCCGTTTGATGGCATCGAGCTGTTCTTTTTTTTCTTTAAGGTAGAAGATATAAACAAATACGGATCCCAAAAGGATGATCAGCATAAAAGCCAGAAGATAAAATGAATCGATAATAGACTCCTTACGTCATATAATTTTTGAGTTCAGCAACCTGTTCTTTGTAGTCAGGCAAATAGCGCTCGACCAGTTGCCAAAAAGCTTTTTGATGGTGTTTGTGCTTGATATGCGTCAGTTCATGAACGATGATGTATTGTATCACATCATGCGGGAGTTTCATCATCATCGTGTTAAAACTTAAAACATTTTTCCCGCTGCAACTTCCCCATTGCCGTTTGGTTTTTCGAAATCGTACATCTGAGGGTGAAAGGCGCATCTTCTGTGCCCAGCATGCGACATGTCCAGGAATATGTTTCTGTGCCTCTGTTTTGTAGAATCTATCGAGGTGTGTTTGAAAGACTCTTTCATCATAGGTATGGTAGAAAAGTCTGAATGCTTCTCCGTCAAAATCAAGATGTGTTCTCTTCTTGCTGTGTTGTAGCAGTGTCAGAGGATAGGCTTCCCCCATGAAATAGACCTCTGCATCACTGGAGAAGTCTAAGGGTTTCCCTTTCTTCTGTTGTATCTTCTCTCTGGCCTGATTGATCCAGGAGGACTTTTTAAGCAAGAGCTGCTCTATTTTTTGTTGTGCGACCTTGGGAGATTTGATCACGAGGTTTCCCTCGTCATCAAAGCTAAGATAAATATGTTTGAGTTTAGGATTAATGATATGGGTATATTGCGGTAAAAGACTCATATCGTAAGATCAGTTGACGATTTTATCGTTTTTATATATGACCCTTCTATGAATAGAACCATCCTTGTTATAGGTTTGGGCCGGCCCCTCTTTTACCCCATTCACATAGGTGTACGATACCATCACATCACCATTTGGATAGTATGCTTCATACAGACCGTCTTTTTTCCCGTTGATATAATTGACTTTCGAAAGTACACGGCCTTTTGGATCATACCCTGTCGCAAGGCCATGGGGTACACCATTGCGTATATGTATAACAGCAAGTACATTCCCATCATAGCCATACTCTTTACGGATACCATTTTGACCCGTGTCATCATCCATAATAAATTCAGAGCGTATCTGCCCGCCTGTATAGTATTCTTTTTTTACTTTTCCCTCTGAAAGACCGGGCCCCTGGCAAGAATTTAAGAGAAGAATTGCAAAAACAGTAAGAATGAAAGATAACTTTTTCATGGTCCACCTTGATATATAAAATAGTGCTATGAGTATACTATAAATTGCCTTTTTTTGCTTAAGTAAGATATGAGAAATAATCTTCTAAAGAGAAGGAGATCACTCTTGATGCTTTAAGAGCATGGCATGCATCTCTTCTACTGTTAGAGGATGACTGAAATAGTGGCCTTGGATATTGATACATTCATGGTCGATCAGGAACTCTATTTGTTCGGAAGTCTCTACCCCTTCAGCGATAAGATCAAGTTTAAGACTTTTTGCCAGTGCAATAATGGCTGTAACAATAGCGACATCTTCTTCATCATTCGGGATATCTCTGACAAAGGAACGGTCAATCTTAAGCCTATTGATCGGTAAACGTTTCAAAAGGGACAGAGAGGAGTATCCTGTACCAAAATCATCAATAGAGATCCCTATACCCAAAGCGTTGATCTGATGCAGTTTTGTAATGACCTCTTCGGGTCTTTTCATCATCTGACTTTCAGTGATTTCCAATTCTAACCACGCTGGATCAAAATCATTTCTTTGAAGACACGCTTCGATCTGTTGGAGAAAGTTTATTTTATCCAACTGTATGATAGAAATGTTCAGGCCGAGCACTCCCGGATTTAATCCCTCTTTGTACCATTGGGATATCTGCCCCATGGCAGTTTTCATGACCCACTGATCGATCTCAGCTATCATACCACTCTCTTCCGCTAGAGGTATAAATTCATCCGGCATAAGAACCCCTATGACCGGGTGTTCCCATCGTATCAGGACCTCCACCCCTATCAATGCATTTGTAGATGCCTTGATCTGGGGTTGATAATAAATAATAAATTCTTCATTATCGATGGCCTGCCGCAGACTTGTTTGCATCAATATACGTTTCAAGGCGAGCTCGGTCATCTCCGGTGCATAGAACTGGTAGTTGTTTCGCCCCTCTTCTTTTGCTCTATACATGGCGGTATCGGCATATTTAAGAAGAGACTGTGCATCTGTAGCATCTTGGGGATAAAAACTGATACCCACACTCCCTGAGACATAGAGCCTTTGTTTATTTATCACGATACCCTCTGCCAAAGTTTTGAGAATTTTTTCTCCCAACAGGGAGGCGTCTTCAGGGTGTCTTAGATCCTCCATAATAATGGTGAATTCATCACCACTCAATCGTGCCAAGGTATCTTCTTTTCGAATAATGTCCTGAAGTCGTTTTGCAATGATCTTTAAAACCTTATCTCCTATACTATGTCCCAGCGAATCATTGATATGTTTAAATTTATCCAGATCAATAAAAAAGACTGCCAGTCCTTCGTTGTGGCGTTTTGCTTTTTGGATCCCCTGTTCGAGACGGTCCATGAACAGTACACGGTTTGGAAGCGCTGTAAGGGCATCATGGTGTGCCTGATAATGCAATGCTTCTTCTGTTTTTTTACGCTTGGTGATATCTCTTAGATATCCTACGATACCTATATTCGAACCGTAAGTGTCCTTAAGAAGAGAAAGGGAGAGATCCACAAGGACCTTCTCGTGAGATTTTTTCATAAGTGCTAAGGTTGTACGGTACTCTTCCTTTTCCATCAGTTCAGGAATATGTGTGACCAATGTCCCATAGGTATCATCCGGGAACAACAGAGATATATGTTTCCCCAGTATTTCCTCAGCTTTATAGCCAAAGAGCAGTTCCGAACCTTTGTTCCATTCGTTAATGTAGCCTTGCAAGTCTGTTGTGTTGATCGCTTCATGCGTTTGTTGGATCATCTGTGCCTGATGCGATAATCGAAGTTCATTTTCTTTCTGCTCTGTAATGTCTGTATGGGTACCTATCATACGAACAGCCTTGCCATCTGCATCAAACTGGACTTTTCCTCTGTCATGGATCCATACCCAATGTCCATCTTTATGTTGGAGTCTATGGATATTTTCATAATACTCTGTTTCCCCATTGACATTTTTATAGACATCTGCCCAGGCTTTCTCGACGTCATCAGGGTGTATACGGTCATTCCAGGTTGACACTTCATTGGGAAGCTCATTGTCTGAATATCCAATGATCTCTTTCCAACGAGGGGAAAAATAGACACTATTATCAAGAATGTTCCAATCCCAGACACCATCATTGCTTCCCATAAGAGCCAATTCCATACGTTCTTTAAGCTCCTGATTTGTTTGATAGCTTTGCTGGAGTGCTCTGGTTTGTTCTTGTACTTCTTTACTGGTAATATTGATCAAATGGATCAATGCTTCTATAGAAGTTGTATTAATATTTACTTGCTGTGCTTGACTATGGAGAATAGGTTTCTGTACCTGATCATTTTCACTGAGTGAGACCAAGGTCATGGTTTGATTAAAGAGGTTTTTTTGATCTGTGCTAAAAAACTCTCCATACGTGAAAAAACCAGATACGGGAGAGACCTGTTGAAGCGGTAAAACTTCAGACTCTATCTCCTCGCCCATAAAGTGTCTGCGTGTCATACACGAATAGATAAAAATGCTTTCAGAAGGCATTTTTGCAGTACTGTTTAGGATCATTTGCGACTTTCGTAAGATCTCTTTGGCATTTCCATAGCCGATCCGTACTTTTTCTCCTGGGTACAAGTTACCTCCGACGATCAATGATCCATCATCCTCTTTAGCGATGCATGCCCGTGAGATAGTTGAACCGTTACGGTTGACGATCAGAGGAAATTCGACACCGATACCGGGCAGACCTTTGGCAATATCTTCTCCCAGATAATAGGCATAGGTATCTACTGCACTTTTCCCGTCGATGGTATACACGCGATTGCCTTCAGCTTTGGTAATAGTCAGTTCATTGCCTATAGGGTGCCAGTTGAAACTATAGTCTGTATGTACATGCAACTGTTTGCTGTTCAGCGTAACCCCAACGGCACCTTTGGAAAAGATATGTTCCTTGGTGAAGACGTATGTCTGTGTAAAGCAGCTATTGTCCCCGGCATGACCTCCTGCAACAACAACCTTATCATTTATCGAAGCGATGCCATTGAGAAACTCTTCTCCATTGGTATGCAACCCATCTGTAAATGCAATGAACAGCTTGGTATCATCGGTGATCAACGTTTTTGCCAGATATTGCCCACTATAATAGCCATCAACCTGATGTTCTACAGAAGCTGCTTTCAGTGTAGTATTTTCAAATTGACTAAAGCTAAGAACGACCTTCCCTGAAGAGACATACCCATCCATGATCTCACCATCGGTCGTGGCCCCTATGATGATCGCATCAGGCAAAAAGTGTATGAGCTCAGATAGTAGGGTGGATATAAATGCTTTATCGACGACAGCAGAATAGACTTGGATGAGAAGCGAAGAGGAGTTGTGAATCTTTTTATCGTGAATGAACGACCCTAACTGTTCTTTGTTGATGTAATAGGTATTAAAACTTTTCATACTGTTTTACCTTCATGCCTAGATAAGAGCGCCATATCATACATTGGTACTTTTTTGTGCACCGATAATGTAATATATTATAGTACAGGGTATGTTAAAAAGAGTATTTTTTGTATGAAGGTATTCCTAACAGTTATAAAATGTGATTAAATGCCTGAAATAAGGGCTTTATAGATGGTGCGGATGAGAGGACTCGAACCTCCACGCCGTAAAGCACCAGATCCTAAGTCTGGCGTGTATACCAATTTCACCACATCCGCATCAATTATTATAATAAGAGAGTATTTATTTTAACTTCTATGTCGAATAATACAAAAGTTTAACTTTTGTTCAAATAAGTAAAAGTCCAAAATATCATTATTACAATATGAAATATTTTTCACTATCACAAACTAACTCTTAAAGCACGGTATATAGGACATTTTTGGGAAAGTAATAGAATTCTATGGCAGAGAGGAAGGGATTCGAACCCTCGATGAGTTGCCCCATACACGAGTTCCAGTCGTGCGCCTTCGACCACTCGGCCACCTCTCTATCATTGTTTACAGTCTCATAACTCTCATGGTTCATTCATTTTACTAAAACGATTGGTTTAGTTTTATGGTGAATGGAGATTATTTCATGTAAAAGAAGCTAGTACCTCTCCCCAGGTTCCTGCGGCACACAGTAAAGAAAGGTGGGCTGCTACGTTCCCGTCCTGACCCGTTGTCTTTCAGTTCCGTTGCACAGGTCTGAAAAGAGGCATCGGAATTTTAGCTAAAGCAAGCTTATATTACTCTTCAGCATTGATCACACTCCATTCGTTAAAAGGGATCGCTTCAAAGTAGAGCTTTTCTATATGATACTCATATGTATTGGCTACAGTGACAATGGTCACTTTTTGTATTCCGTACTTTTTGTAGATAGAGAACTTGCTTTGTGATTTTACCCAGAGACTCTCTTCGCTCTCAAAAGGGGCAGGGATGATCAGCTCATCATTTTTTGTTATATAGCCATGTATCCCAAGCGTCTGTACTTTGATACCGTGCTTCATAAGGGCTAAGGCTATCATCGTGTCAAACTGTAGGATAAAAGGTTGTCCCAGAGTAAGGTACTTCGCAAAAGCAAAGTCAAAAAGCAACATCTTCTTTCCAGATTTTTGATATCTGTCTTCGATGAATAAAACAAGTTTTTCCTGGGTGAAGCGTTTCATCGTTTTGTAAAGCCAGTCCTTGGAGACTTTAAACTTCTCCTTTGCAAATGTATAGATCTGATGGGTCGTAAGATGTTTGGTATGATGTTGCGCAAGCACAAGAAGCAGTTTCTGTTCATTTGTATCAAAAGCGCTTTTGAAAAAGTTTTTCATCACTTGCGTATTTGTTTTTTGTGACCTTGCGATCATAGGCAGGGTACCAGAACGCAAGAAGTGGTTAAAACCGCTGCTCTGCGAGGTACTGCTCTCGAAGGCAAGAAACTCTTCATAGTCCAAGGGGAAAAGCTCAACAGGGATGAGCTCTTTATGCTGAAGCGGTATACGTGAGAGAACAATCAACCTGTCCACATTCGGGAAAGAAGGAAGATACCCCTCTGTATAATGGTCAAGTATGAGCAGAGCAATACCTTCGCGGTCAATGTATTGCTGAAGCGAGAGGGTCGTCAGTCTGTTGAATATCAAGTTGGGATCTTCCAGATCGATATAGAGTGTCGTCTCTTCGTTCTCTTCTTGTATCAGATCAAGAATCATAGTTGTCTTGCCTGAACCACGTGCACCATAGAGGTTAAAGTCACCTTTGAGAGGCAATTGGCATTTTCTTGGCACATAATTTGTCGTAAGATACCGTTGATTTTGATAATATTCAAGTAATTCCATGATTCTATCTGCCCCATAGTTTCCTTTTTATAAGGAAATATTTTTCAATATTGTAGCGTTTTTAGACTAAAAAGTATTGCACCTTTCAAAAACTTTGGGTATAATTCGCGTTCCTAAATTTATGTTAGAGGGTGAAAGCCCTGTGTTTAGGCACGTACTAACGAGTTCTTTTAAAGGTAAAATATGGAAAAAATTAGATTAAAGCTTAAAGCTTACGATCACAGAGTATTAGACAGATCAGTTGCTGCTATCATCGATGCAGTTAAACGTACAGGTGCAGAGATTAGAGGGCCAATTCCAATGCCAACTAAACTTAAGCGTTATACGGTTCTTAAATCACCACACGTCAACAAAGACGCACGTGAGCAGTTTGAGATCAGAATTCACGGAAGAATGATCGACATCGTTTCAGCGACTTCAGATACTATCGATTCACTTATGAAGTTGGATCTAGCACCTGAAATCGAAGTTGAAATCAGATCAATGGATAAATAGGAGTAGAAAATGGAATTTATTGTAGAAAAAATTGGTATGAGCAGAACTGTTGACGTACCAGCTGTTCCAGTAACACTTCTTAAAGTCGTTGATACGAAAGTTTGTGAAGTGAGAGAAGACGGTAAAGCACTTGTTGCATATAACTCAAGCAAAAAACTGAATAAGAGCATTGAAGGTCAGCAGACTAAATACGGTGTTTCTAAAGAGTTTAACAAATTTATGACGATCGAAGTTGCTGAAGGTACTGAAGCTGGTGATCTTAGCACAGCAGCATTGGCAGAAACTGCAGTGGTTAAAACATCTATCAACACGAAAGGTAGAGGTTTCCAAGGTGGTATGAAGCGTCACGGTTTCGGTGGTGGACCTGGTTCACACGGACATAGATTTGGTAGAAGAATCGGTTCAATCGGTAACGCTGAGTGGCCTGGTCGTGTTATGCCTGGTAAAAAAATGCCTGGACAATACGGTAACACACAAGTTACTGTGAAAAATGACGTAATGTCGTTTGATGCTGAAAACGGTATCTTAGTATTAAAAGGTTCAATTCCTGGTCACAATGGGGCTAGAGGATTGGTAAGGATAGTTAAATAATGAAAACAACAGTAATTAAAACAACAGACCTTCCAGAATCATTTTTGGAAGTTCACCCGCATAACCTTTACCTCTACTGTAAAGCGTATGCTGCTGGTCTTAGAGCAAATACTGCACAGACTAAAAACAGATCTGCTGTAAGCGGTGGTGGTAAAAAACCATGGGCTCAAAAAGGTGGCGGACGTGCTAGAGCAGGTTCATTGAGATCACCTGTTTTTGTTGGCGGTGGTGTTGCATTTGGTCCAAGTACAAACAAGAACTATGACCAAAAGGTGAACAAAAAGCAAAAGAAACTTGCGCTTTACCATGCACTAGCAGAGATGGCAGCAAACGAGAGACTTTTTGTTGTTGACAACATTGAAATTGCATCAGGTAAGACAAAAGACGCAATGGCATTTGTAAACGGTCTTGAGCAAAGAGATGTACTTGTAGTAAAAGAGATGATCGATGATAAGACTTTCTTAGCATTCAGAAATCTTCAGAACGCATACCTCATTGAATCAAATGAGCTTAATGCTTATCTTGCTGCTGCATATCACTCAATCGTGATTGAAAAAGCACTATTTGATAAATTGACTAAAGAGGCTTAAGATGGCAGATATTACAGATATTAAATCAATTATGTATACAGAGAAGAGTTTGGCTCTTCAAGAAGATGGTGTCATCGTAGTTCAAACAACTCCAAGAATGACTAAAAACGGTCTTAAAGAAGTATTTAAAGAGTTCTTCGGGATCAATCCACTTAGAGTAAACTCAATGAGAGTGAACGGGAAAGTGAAAAGATTTAGAGGTGTTGAAGGAAAAAGAGCAGACTTGAAAAAGTTCTATGTGAAGCTTCCAGAAGATGCGAAAATCGAAAGTTTAGCGGTATAAGGATAGAAGATGGCAATTAAAACATATAAACCAACCACACCTTCACGTCGTTATATGACTAACCTTGACAGTGGTGATATCACTGCGAAAGCAAGTGTTAGATCACTACTTAAGAATCTTCCGAGATCTGCAGGTAGAAACAGTAACGGTAGAATCACTTCTCGTCACAGAGAAGCAGGTGCTAAAAAACTATACAGAATCATCGATTTTAAAAGAAATAAATTTAACATCGAAGGTACAGTAGCAACTGTTGAGTACGATCCGTACAGAAACTGTAGAATTTGTCTTATCAAATATGTTGATGGAGACAGAAGATATGTACTTCAACCAAAAGGACTTAACGTAGGTGATAAGATCATGTCAGCAGAATCAGGACTTGATATCAAGACTGGTAATGCAATGAAATTGATCAACATCCCAGTGGGTACATTGGTTCACAACATTGAATTGAATCCAGGTCATGGTGGTCAGATCGCGCGTTCAGCGGGTGGTTATGCACAGATCATGGGTAGAGACGGTAAATACGTTTCACTTAGACTTCCATCTGGTGAAATGAGATATGTACTAGGTGCATGTCTTGCTACGATCGGTACTGTTGGTAACGAAGATTTCTCAAACATCGTTATCGGTAAAGCTGGTAGAAGCAGACACCTTGGTATCAGACCACAAACTCGTGGTTCTGCGATGAACCCAATCGATCACCCACACGGTGGTGGTGAAGGTAAGACAAACTCAGGACGTCATCCAGTATCTCCATGGGGTACTCCGGCTAAAGGGTTTAAAACACGTAAGAAAAAAGCTAGTGATAAGTTAATTATCTCTAAGCGTAAGAAGTAAGGGGCTAAGATATGGCAAGATCGACAAAAAAAGGTCCATTCATCGATGGTCACCTAATGAAAAAAGTGCTTAAGGCAAAAGAAGAAGGTTCAAACAAACCTATTAAAACTTGGTCAAGAAGATCAGTGATCTTCCCTGAGTTCATCGGTTTAACGATCAACGTTCACAACGGTAGACAATTCGTACCGGTATTTGTAACTGAAAACCACGTAGGTTACAAACTAGGTGAATTTGCACCAACAAGAACATTTAAGGGCCATAAAGGTTCTGTACAGAAGAAGGTAGGTTAAGATGAGTAGAGCATTATTAAAATTCGTAAGAGTTTCACCTACTAAAGCAAGACTTATCGCTAGAGAAGTTCAGGGTATGAACGCTGAGCTTGCTCTTGCATCATTAGAGTTTATGCCTAACAAAGCAGCGGGTATCATTTCTAAAGTAATTGCATCTGCAGTTGCTAACGGTGATTTTGAACCAGAAGAAGTAACGATTACTTCTTGTAGAGTTGATAAAGCAGCGGTAATGAAAAGATGGAGACCAAGAGCTAGAGGTACAGCTTCTAGAATCATTAAACCAACAGCGCACATTCTTGTTGAAGTTGGCGTAGCTGAAAAAACTGGGGAGGACGCATAATATGGGTCAAAAAGTAAATCCTATAGGTCTTAGACTTGGAATCAACAGAAACTGGGAATCAAGATGGTTCCCTGCAAAAGGTAGAGCACCTGAATTTATCGCTGAAGACCATAAAATCAGAAAATACCTTAAAAAAGAACTTTTCTATGCGGGTGTATCTAACATCATCATCGAAAGAACTGTAAAGAAATTAAGAGTAAATATCGTCACTGCTAGACCTGGTATCATTATCGGGAAAAAAGGTGCGGATATTGAAAAATTGAAAGCAACACTTATCAAAATGCTTGGTAAAGATGTAGCGATCAACATCAAAGAAGAGAAGCGTCCTCAAGCTTCAGGTCAATTGGCAGCTGAAAACGTTGCAACACAACTTGAAAGAAGAGTTGCGTTCAGACGTGCGATGAAAAAAGTGATCCAAGGTGCACTTAAATCAGGTGCAAAAGGGATCAAGATCTCTGTATCTGGTCGTCTTGGTGGTGCTGAGATGGCAAGAACTGAGTGGTACCTAGAGGGTAGAGTTCCTCTTCATACACTTAGAGCGAAGATCGATTACGGTTTTGCAGAAGCACATACGACGTATGGAATCATTGGTATTAAAGTTTGGATCTTCAAAGGTGAAGTTCTTGCTAAAGGTATCCAGGCTGAGCCACAAGAAGAGAAAAAAGGTGGTAGAAAACCATCTAGAAAAAGAGGTGAATAATCATGCTAATGCCTAAAAGAACTAAATGGAGAAAGCAGATGAAAGGCCGCAACCGCGGTAAATCTTTCAGAGGTAACAAAATTGAGTTTGGTGATATCGCGATCAAAGCAACTGAAGCTGGTAGAATCGATTCTAGACAGATCGAAGCTGCGCGTATTACTATGACGAGAAAAATTTCAAGAACAGGTAAAACTTGGATCAGAGTTTTCCCAGATAAGCCATTGACTGCTAAGCCGCTCGAAACGAGAATGGGTAAAGGTAAAGGTGGTGTTGATAAATGGGTAATGAACATTAAGCCAGGTAGAATTATTTTCGAAATGGCAGGCGTTGAAGAGACACTTGCAAGAGCAGCGTTAACACTTGCGATTCATAAAATGCCATTTAAGTGTAAAATTATCACTTCAAAGGATAGTAATGAACTATATTGATTTAAAAGATAAAAGTGAAGCAGAACTTACTGCAATGCTTAAAGAGAAAAAACTTGAATTGTTTACATTGAATGCAAAGCAAAAAACGATGCAGCTTACAAACACTTCTGAGTTAAGAGTAGCGAAAAAAGATATCGCTAGAATTCAAACAGCATTAACTGCTGCTAGATCGAAGTAAAGGGTCAGACATGCCAAAAAGACAAATACAAGGTACTGTGATCAAAAAGGCTGGAGAAAAAACTGCAACTGTTTTAGTTGAAAGAAGAGTACTCCACCCAAGATATCACAAGACTGTAAAAAGATTTAAAAAATATCTTATTCACGATGAGAAGAACGACATCAATGTTGGAGATACAGTGAGCGCTATCGAGTGTAGACCACTTTCAAAAACAAAAAGCTTCAGACTTCTTGAAATCGTGAAGAGAGGAGAAGTGTAATGATCCAAGGTTTTACAAGATTAAATGTAGCAGATAACTCTGGTGCTAAAGAGATCATGTGTATCAAGGTTCTTGGTGGATCTAAAAGAAGATATGCATCAGTAGGTGACGTGATCGTTGCTTCTGTGAAAAAAGCACTTCCGACTGGAAAAGTGAAAAAAGGTAAGGTTGTTAAAGCAGTTGTTGTTAGAACAAAGAAAGAGATCCAGAGAGAAAATGGTTCACTTATCAGATTTGATGACAATGCAGCAGTAATTATCGATGACAAAAGAGAGCCGATAGGTACACGTATCTTCGGTCCTGTAAGTCGTGAAACAAGATATGCAGGTTTTATGAAAATTGTATCACTTGCACCGGAGGTATGGTAATGGCTAAAACATTCAAGATCAAAAAAGGTGACCAGGTAATGGTTATCGCTGGTGATGACAAAGGTACAGTTGGAGAAGTTCTTCAAGTACTTACAAAAAAAGATGCAGTAATCGTTAAAGGTTGTAAAACAGCTAAAAAAGCTGTAAAACCAAGCGAGCAGAACAAAGAGGGTGGATTTGTGAATCAAGAAATGCCGATCCATATCTCAAATGTAAAAAAAGTAGAGGGTTAATCCTATGAGTAGAATGAAGCAAAAGTACAATGACATCGTTCCTGCACTTAGAGAAGAGTGTGGGGTTACAAATGCGATGCAGACTCCGAAGCTTGAGAAAATAGTAATTTCTGTTGGTGCCGGTGAAGAAGGTAAAGACAGTAAACTAATTGCAAATATGGCAGATACTATCTCACTGATCGCTGGTCAAAAAGCGATCATCGTGAATGCAAAAAAATCTGTTGCAGGATTTAAAGCCAGAGAAGGTGCTCCAAGTGGTATTAAAGTAACACTTAGAGGTGAAAACATGTATAACTTCTTTGACAAACTTGTATCGATCGCTCTTCCAAGAGTAAAAGACTTTAGAGGTACACCAAGAAAAGGTTTTGACGGACGCGGTAACTATAACTTCGGTCTTCAAGAGCAATTGATGTTCCCAGAGGTTGTATTTGATAATGTGATCAAGACACATGGTATGAACATCACTATCGTAACAAGTACTGAAGATGATAAACAAGCATTCACGCTTTTAGAAAAGCTTGGTATGCCTTTCGCTAAAGGGAGAAACTAATGGCTAAGAAATCAATGATAGCTAAGCAGAAGAGAAAAGCAAAATTCTCTACGCAAGCATATACAAGATGTAACATTTGTGGTAGACCTCACTCAGTATACAGAGACTTCGGTATTTGTCGTGTGTGTTTAAGAAAGATGGCCAATGAAGGTCTAATCCCTGGTATGCGTAAAGCAAGCTGGTAAGGAGAAGAAAAGATGATGACAGACATAATTGCAGACTCTCTTACTCGTATAAGAAATGCTGCGCAAAGAAGACTAGACGTAACAACACTTCTACACTCAAACACGATTGAAGCAACCGTATCTATTTTGGTAGACAAAGGTTACCTTGAGAGTTATAAAGTAAAAGAAGACGGAAACAAAAAAACAATAAAAGTAGTTCTTAAATATGATGAGAATGAAAAAAGCGTGATCAATGAGATCAAAAAAATCTCTAAGCCTGGTAGACGTGTTCACCAAGGTAAAGACGATATTAGAACATTTAAAAACGGTTACGGTACTTTGGTTGTTTCAACAAGCCAAGGTGTTCTTGCTAACGATGAAGCGTTCAAGCGTGGAATCGGTGGTGAAGTAATCTGTAGTATTTGGTAAGGAATAAAAGATGTCAAGAATAGGAAAAAGACCAGTAACTGTGGCAAGTGGTATCGATGTATCACTAGACGGTACGACTCTCGTGGCTAAAAAAGGCAATCTTGAAAAAAGACTTGAAACTCATGGTAGAGTTGGGATCAGTATTGATGGTTCAGAAGTGACTTTTGAAAGAAAAGGTGATGAAAAACAAGATGCAGCGTTCTGGGGAACATACAGAGCACTCTTTAACAACATTATCATTGGTTTAGATAAAGGTTATACTAAATCTTTAGAGATCAATGGTGTTGGTTACAGAGCAGCTGTTCAAGGTAAAGTACTTAACCTTCAATTGGGTCATTCACATGATATTAATTTTGATATTCCTGAAGGACTTGAAATTAAAGTTGAAAAGAATATCATTACTATCAGCGGTACTGACAAGCAAGCAGTGGGTCAAGCTGCTGCTGAGATTAGAGATTTCAGACCACCAGAGCCGTATAAAGGTAAAGGTGTGAAGTATACTGATGAAGTGATCATCAGAAAAGCTGGTAAAGCAGCTGGTAAGTAAGGAGCGGTAGATGTTAAAAAGTATTCAAAAAAGAAAAAATAAACTTCGCGCTCAAAGAAAAGCTAGAGTAAGAGGTAAGATCTTCGGTACAGAGACTAACCCAAGATTGACTGTATTTAAGTCAAACAAGCACTTTTACGCTCAAGCTATTGATGACACTACTGGGACTACACTTGCTTCTGCAGACGGTAGAAAGCTTGGTCTTAAAGTAAACCAGGAAGATGTAAAAAAAGTAGCTGCTGAGATGGCTAAAAATCTTGCTTCTAAAAACATTGAAACTGTTGTTTTCGACAGAAATGGTTACCTTTACCACGGTGTTGTTGCGTCATTCGCTGATGCACTTAGAGAAGCCGGAATCAAGTTTTAAGGAATCATGATGGAAGAAATAGAAAAAGAATTTGAAGAAGTAATCGTTAATATCGGTCGTGTTACCAAAGTTGTTAAGGGTGGTAGAAGATTTAGATTTACTGCACTTGTAGTGATCGGTGACAGAAACGGTACAGTAGGATACGGATTTGGTAAAGCCAAAGAGGTTCCTGATGCGATCAAAAAAGCGGTTGATGATGCTCACAAAAACCTTGTGAAAGTAAACATCAAAGGTACAACTCTCGCACATGATATCGAGCACAAGTTCAACGCAAGTAGAATCGTGCTTAGACCAGCGAGTGAAGGTACAGGTGTTATCGCCGGTGGTGCTGCTAGACCAGTACTTGAGCTTGCAGGGGTAAAAGATGTCCTTTCAAAATCAATCGGTTCTAACAACCCAAATAACCTAGTAAGAGCAACAATCCAAGCACTTACTAGAATCAAAGCGTAAGGGGTAAAGTATGGGTTTACATAATTTACAACCTGCTCCGGGATCAACTCGTAATAGAAAGAGAGTTGGTCGTGGTCAAGGTTCAGGAACAGGTAAAACAGCTGGACGTGGTCAAAAAGGTCAAAAATCCAGATCTGGTTACAAAAGAAAAAGAGGTTTTGAAGGTGGTCAAATGCCACTTTACAAAAGATTACCTAAAATCGGTTTTACTTCTACAGTTGAAAAACCATATGTAATCAATGTAGAAAAGATCAAAGCGATCGCTGAACTTTCTGAGATTACGCTTGAGACAATCAAGTCAGTGCATAAATTACAAAAGAATGTAACGAAAGTGAAGTTGATCGGGGCAAGTGCAAAAGATCTTGCAGCTAAGATCAAAGACGACGCTGTTACAACAAGCGGAAAATAATTATGGGCAATGCTTTAACTCAAAAAATCCTTATCACACTAGGATTCCTTTTTGCGTACAGAGTTTTAGCCTATATCCCAACTCCAGGTGTTGATTTGAATGTGATCAAAGAGTTCTTTGACAGCAATTCAAACAATGCCCTTGGGCTAATGAATATGTTCTCCGGTAATGCCGTTGAACGTTTAAGTATTATCTCTTTAGGTATCATGCCTTATATTACTGCCTCCATCGTTATGGAACTTCTCGCAGCTACTTTCCCCGCACTTGGTCAAATGAAAAAAGAACGTGACGGTATGCAAAAATATATGCAGATCATTCGTTATTTCACAATATTTATTACTGTTGTGCAAGCGGTTGGTGTATCTATGGGACTTCAGAGTATGACAGGTAGAGCAGGACAGAGTGCAGTGATGATCGATCCTATGATGTTTACAATACTTACGACTTTCTCTATGCTGTCAGGTACGATGTTGCTAATGTGGATCGGTGAACAGATCACACAAAAAGGTATCGGTAACGGTATTTCACTGATCATCTTTGCGGGTATTGTCTCCGGACTGCCATCTGCGATCGGTAACACGGTAAGAGCGGTAAATGCGGGTGAGATGAACTTCTTGGTCGTACTTGGTATTCTGGCTATTATGCTGATCACTATCTTGGCTATTATCTATGTAGAACTTGGTGAGAGAAGGGTTCCTATCTCTTATTCAAGAAAGACGATCATGCAGAACCAGACAAAGAGAGTGATGAACTACATTCCAGTCAAAGTAAACCTTTCAGGTGTAATTCCTCCTATCTTTGCTTCAGCGGTATTGATGTTCCCACTGACTATGCTTCAGTCAAGCACTACGCCATTTTTGGTGGCGATTGCTGATTCATTGGCACCAGGTGGGATCACATTCAATGTGGTGACTTTCTTGTTGGTCATGTTCTTCGCATTCTTCTATGCGTCAATTGCATTTAATGCAAAAGACATTGCAGATAACCTGAAAAGACAAGGTGGATTCATCCCGGGTGTGAGACCAGGTGAGCATACAAAAGAGTTCTTGAACGAAGTTGCAAGCAGATTGACCGGTTCAGGTGCAGTATATCTTGCGATCATTTCAACCGTACCATTTATGGTTATCTCCGGAATGGGAGCATCATTCTATTTTGGTGGGGTTGCCGTACTTATTATCGTTCAAGTTGCACTCGATACCATGAGAAAGATCGAAGCACAAAGAACGATGAATCAATATGATACATTGGGTAATGTAGGTCTATAATGGCTATTGCTATCAGAAAACCAGATGAGATCGCTAAGCTCAAAAGGGCTGGCGAGATCGTTGGAAAAACACTTCAATATCTTCAAAATACAATCAAACCAGGTATGTCACTCAAAGAAATTGATGCTTTAGGTGAAGCTTATATCCGTGAACATGGTGCTGTACCATCGTTTAAGGGATTGTACGGTTTTACTGGGTCGGTATGTACTTCGGTCAATGAAGTATGTATTCATGGTGTACCAACAGATAGAGTAGTAGAAGAAGGTGATATACTCGGTTTAGATATCGGTACAAAACTTGATGGTTATTTTGGTGATGCGGCGATTACTATGGCAGTGGGTAAAATATCTGCGGAAGATGAAGCATTGATCGAGTGTTCAAAAGGCGCTCTTTACCATGCAATAGATTCTATCAGGGAGGGTATGCGTTTTAAAGAACTCTCAAAGATTCTTGAAGACTATATCGTATCAGCAGGATATGTCCCATTGCGTGACTATTGTGGTCATGGTATCGGTACGAAAGCACATGATGAACCAAATATACCTAACTATCTTGAGGGTAAAACAAACCAGGGGCCTAAAATTAAAAATGGTATGGTCTTTTGTTTAGAACCTATGGTATGTCAAAAAAGCGGTACCCCGGTAGTGCTTGAGGACAAATGGTCAGTCATTAGTGAAGATCAACTCAGATCAGCACACTATGAGCACACGGTTGCAGTGGTAGACGGTAAAGCTATCATATTGACTGAAGCGCAAGCTTCATGATCTTGACACAATATAAGCATATAAAGTAGAAAATTCATAAAGGAATACAATGGCTAAAGATGATGTTATAGAAATTGACGGTAAAGTAGTTGAAGCATTGCCAAATGCGACATTCAGAGTGGAGTTGGATAATGGTCATATTGTACTTTGTCATATCGCCGGTAAGATGAGAATGCACTACATTAAAATTCTTCCAGGTGACAAAGTAAAAGTAGAACTTACGCCTTACAGCCTTGATAAAGGTCGTATCACATTCAGATATAAATAATCAGTATTGAACCGCTATGTGATCTCTAAATATACCTGAGATCACGGTTTCCTCTATAGTTTTACACTTAATAGAGTATAATATTCAAATGCGAAAAATGACTCTAAAAACCTCTTTTGTGAAAATCATACTTCTTTCTTTTTTTATTTTTATTTTTTTAGAACTATTTGCTTCTTCGATTATATGGAAAATGTATCAAGATAAACAGGCTGCAGTGTTTGAGAGAAAAGTAAAAGTATTTAAGGATGTGTATAATAGCACACGTAAATCCTACTCTAAGATCACAAAACTGCTTTATGATGAGATTATCAATACCCCTGAAGTGATCGATCTCTTCAAACAGGCAAAAGATGCCAGCACTGAAGAGCAGCAGATCATACGTAATGCTTTATATCAATTACTTACACCAACGTATACAAGTCTTAAAACCATCAATATAAGACAATTACATTTTCACTTACCCAATGTGAGCAGTTTTTTACGTTTTCATAAACCTGAGAAGTATGGTGATTCTCTGTTAGGCATAAGATACTCTCTTGAAATTGCCAATACAGAGAAGCGATATGTGGAGGGATTTGAGGAGGGAAGGATCTATAACGGTTTTCGTTATGTCTATCCGCTTTTCGATGAAGAAAAGAGACATATAGGTAGTGTTGAAACCTCTCTTTCCTTCAAAGCATTGAGTAATGATATAGAAGAGACACTTGGAGATGAAATAGATTTTATCCTTAAAAAGTCAATTGTGGAAAAAAAAGTATGGAAGAGTGAACAAAGTAACTATATAATAAGTCAGATCAATAGTGAGTATATGAATGAAAATGTAAATGAATATACTCCAATACTTTCCAAATATAAACATATCAATCAATCTATTTCTCAAGAAGCAACACGACAAATGAAGAAACAGGTAGGTTTTGCCATTTGTAAAGATAACACGATTATCACCTTTATCCCTATCGGCAATGTACAGGGGGATAAAAATGCAGCCTATCTCATCAGTTATGAAAAATCCGAAGAGGTAAGAACCATTATGAATGACGCATTGGTGCTTTTGGCGATAAGTACCATTATTCTACTGATTGTATCAATACTGATCTTTGTCATTTTACAAAAAATTGCAAAGATAACTGAGATCGCCACGTATGATAGTCTGACCGGTGCATACAATAGAAGTACAATGAATGAGCTGTTAGTGTATGAACTGGAACGCAGCAAACGTAAAAATAAAACGCTATCAATCATTTTTCTTGATATAGATGATTTCAAATCCGTCAATGATAGGTATGGGCATGAACAAGGTGATTTGGTTTTAAAGAAAGTTGTTGAACTTATGGGAGAGAAACTAAGAAAGAGCGACCGTTTAGGACGGTGGGGCGGAGAAGAGTTTCTAGTAATGTTGCCTGAAACAAATGGAGAGGAAGCGGTATTGGTCGCTGAAAAATTACGTGAAGTGATCTCCATGGATGAGTATAGAATACCTAGCATCGTTACATGTAGCTTCGGAGTCGCAACATGTGTAAATGATGACAATCTTGAGAGTATGATCGCCAGGGCCGACGCTTGCCTTTACAAGGCTAAAAAAGAGGGTAAAAATAGAGTAGTATCTCATTTGTAGTGACATACTACATCTACGTATAATATATATAAGAAAAAATTAATACTAATTTGGGTATAATCCTCCTCCCTATTACAATTAGGCTTTTAGGAAACTGCGCGAAGAATCTTTGATTAAGCCGCACCGATTACTCAAGGGTTGGATTATGATACATCAATAATCCACGCAAAACAGGGGCGTTGTTAAACGCTCTAGGTGCACAAATATATCGTAGGAGTAACCAATGAAGGTTAGACCATCAGTGAAAAAAATGTGTGATGACTGTAAAGTTATTAAACGCAAAGGTATCGTACGCGTGATTTGTAAAAATCCAAAACATAAACAAAGACAAGGATAAACATGGCACGTATTGCAGGTGTTGATTTACCACAAAAGAAAAGAATGGAGTATGCACTTACTTACATTTACGGAATTGGGTTGACAACTTCAAGAAAAATTCTTGATAGAACAGGTGTTGACTATAACAAAAGAGTACACGAACTTACAGATGCTGAAGCAGCAACGATTCGTAATGATATTCAAGAAAATGTTATGGTTGAAGGTGATCTTAGAAAAAAAGTGACTTTAGATATCAAAGCACTTATGGATCTAGGTTCATATAGAGGTCTTAGACATAGAAAAGGTCTACCGGTGCGTGGACAAAAAACAAAGACAAATGCGCGTACTCGTAAAGGTAAGCGTAAAACTGTCGGTGCGGCATAAGGAGTAGGTTAGATGGCTAAGAAAAAAGCAAAAAAAAGTATTGCTAAAGGTGTAGTATACGTAGCTGCAACTTTCAATAACACTGTGATCACAGTGACTGACGAAATGGGAAATGTTATCTCTTGGAGTAGTGCGGGTGCATTAGGTTTCAAAGGTAGCAAAAAATCAACTCCTTTTGCAGCGACTGAAGCGGTAGCGGATGCAATGTCAAAAGCAATGGAAAACGGTATTAAAGAAGTAGGGATCAAAGTTCAGGGTCCTGGTTCAGGTAGAGATACTGCAGTAAAAGCAATTGGTGCAACAGAAGGTATTCGTGTAACATTCTTAAAAGATATTACACCACTTCCACACAATGGTTGTAGACCACCTAAGAAGAGAAGGGTATAAGCATGGCAAGATATAGAGGTCCAGTTGAAAGACTAGAAAGAAGACTTGGTGTTGATCTTGGGTTAAAAGGTGAGAGAAGACTCGCTGGTAAAAGTGCATTGGAAAAAAGACCATATGCACCAGGACAACATGGACAAAGAAGAACAAAGATCAGTGAATATGGTCTTCAACTTCAAGAGAAGCAAAAAGCTAAATTTATGTATGGTGTAAGTGAAAAACAATTTAGAGCACTTTATAAAGAAGCAAACTCAAAAGATGGTAACACAGGTTCTATCCTTATCCAACTTCTTGAGCAGAGACTTGATAATGTTGTTTACAGAATGGGATTCGCTACAACTAGAGCATCGGCAAGACAATTCGTAAATCACGGACATGTATTGGTTGATGGAAAAAGAGTAGATATCCCTTCTTTTAGAGTAAAAGCAGGTCAAAAAATTGAGATTAGAGAGAAAAGTAAAACGAATCCACAGATCCTTAGATCTATCGAACTTACAAATCAAACAGGTATGGTTGATTGGGTTGATATGGACAAAGAAAAACTTTTTGGTCTATTCACAAGAATTCCGGAGAGAGAAGAGATCGCAATCCCAGTTGAAGAGCGTCTAATCGTTGAGCTATACTCTAAATAATACATACATAAGTAAAGGCTATTAATGAGAAAAATTAAAATTGCACCATTTATGCCAACGGAAGTAGAAGTAAATGAGATCAGCGCTAATCGTGCTGAGATCGTTGCTTATCCTTTTGAGAGCGGTTATGCTGTTACACTTGCGCACCCACTAAGAAGACTTATTTTAGGTTCTTCTATCGGGTACGCACCTATTTCGATTAAGATCGAAGGCGCTGCACATGAGTTTGATAACATCAGAGGTATGCACGAAGATGTTGCTGTATTTATTATCAACCTGAAGAACATTCGTTTTAAAATTAAAGACGAAAGTGACAGAGTTGAATTGAAATACAGTTTCTCTGGGCACAAAGAAGTGACAGCTCAAGACCTGAACAATGATCAAATTGAAGTGGTGAATGGTGATCTGCCACTTGCAACACTGAACGAAGATGCAGAGCTCAACTTTACAGTAGTGATCTCAAAAGGTATTGGTTATGTACCAAGTGAAGACCTTAGAGATGATGTTGAAAGTGACAGCATTGCACTTGATGCTTTCTTTACTCCGGTAAGAAAAGCGAATTATAAGATTGATCCTGTACTTGTAGAGGACAATCCTAATTTTGAAAAGATTACATTCGATATCGAAACGGATGGTCAGATCGGTCCGGTTGAAGCATTTACAAATGCACTGGAAGTAATGAATAAGCAACTTTCTGTTTTTAATACGGTACTTGATTTAGATATCTCTGTAGCACCGGTAAAAAGAAACAGTGACGATAGCGAACTCAAACCTTTCATGCAGACTGTAGATAGTCTTGGCCTGAGTGCAAGATCGTTCAACTCACTTGACAGAGCTGGATTAAAGTTCCTCGGTGAATTGGTATTGATGAGTGAAAATGAGATTAAAAACATCAAAAATCTTGGTAAAAAATCTTTAGATGAAATCTCTGAGTGTCTTGTAGAACACGGATTTGGTTCAGATTTTGAACTTTCAGATGTTACAAGAGTAAATCTTGTAAAGAAAATAGAACAACTTAAAGCATAGTTGTTACAGTAAAGGAATATTATGAGACATAAGCATGGTTACCGTAAATTAAACAGAACGTCTTCTCATAGAGCGGCGCTTCTTAAAAACCTATCAATTGCTTTGACAAAAGAGGGTAGAATTGAGACTACATTGCCAAAAGCTAAAGAGCTTAGAAGTTATTTTGAAAAGCTTATCACAAAAGCTTCTTCTGGTGATTTTAATGCACACAGAGCAATTTTTGCAATGTTACAACACAAAGAGTGTACAAATACGATTGTAAACGAAATCGCACCAAAGTATGCGGACAGAAACGGTGGATATACAAGAATTATTAAGACACGTATGAGAAAAGGTGATTCAGCACCTATGGCAATTATCGAACTCGTATAATTACCTCTGAAACTTCAGTATTTCAAGGCTTTGCCTTGAATACACAGCACTACATTATTTTCAACCATCCAAACACCCATTGACAAAGTAATACTTTTAGTGTATAACACACTTAAAGAACATAGTAACAAAGATTTTACTATGATTTTGTTATAATAATTCTATGATATCTCTCTTATAGAGATGCAAACTAAGGAGAAACATTGATACCATTTACAGATGAAGAACTAGAACCTGCCGTAATGAACGTGATAGACAAGGTGAGACCTTCTATTAAACTTGATGGAGGGGATATTGCACTTATTGCCATTAAAGATGGAAGAGTCTTTGTACAGCTTCAAGGTGCATGTGTTGGTTGCGGTAGTTCAGGTACAACGATCAAGTTCGGTGTGGAGAGACAGATGCAAACACTAATTCACCCTGAGATCACTGTAGTCAATGTACCTGCAGGTTTTGAAGATAAATTGGATCAATTATAATTTAAAATGAGCAAGATAAGTCAAGATTTACTACTGAAAAGAGCCGAGAGTGAGTTTCTCCAGGGAGACTATGACAAGGCACTTAGAAGTTACGGGTTGATCTTAAGAGATTATCCGACATTAGATGAAGCAAAAATTGGTGTCTATTTGAGTGATCTAGGGATAGAGAGCGAAGAAGAAGCACAAGCACTGTTTGACTATTACCAGATGATCAAGAGTGAGAAAGAGAATGCTGTAGATATCATCGATGGGCTTATTGAGAATTTAGACAGTTCAAAACACAAGTTACAGGAACTTTTGGTTGAGCCTTTAGAAGAACAGATAGAATACGGCGATGGTATACGTTACAGTGATTTCCTGGAGCTTGTAAAGAGCAGGGGCAGTTTCAAAAAGACATTTGAAGATATTATGTTCTCGACCAAAGTGGTGATCACGAACAAAGAAGAGTTTATAGATTTTGTGACACAGCTTGCAAACGAAGGTTTTGATGAGATGGCATTGGGATATCTGGATGCTTCATCAAGCCTTTTTGGAAACGATCAGGATATACTTGCGCTTTACCATGTGGTTAGAGGACAAAAATAGTGAAATTGGATTTCCAAAAAGATGGTTATCTTTTTCTAACAGATGATACAAGCAAACTCGATAAAGATACGATCTTTTTAAGAACGGCACAAAACAGTCGCTATTATGAAACATTAGAGCCCAAGCCGGAAACACTTACCGTCGATGAACTGATCTCTTTTTGGGGACTCGAAAAGATGAAAGTGGTAGGTGTTACTGGGACGAACGGTAAAACGACGGTAACCGCCGCAATCTACTCTTTTTTGCTTGATCTGGACGAGAAGCCGGCACTGCAAGGGACTCGTGGCCTATTCGCTCAGGAAAAGCGTATAGAAGAGAAGAGCATGACCACGCCTTCCATCCTGGAAACACTGCACAATATGAAACAGACAATGGATTTGGGATGTAACTACTTCATCATGGAAGTCAGTTCCCATGCGATAGATCAAAACCGCATAGAGGGTTTGACCTTTGCCCTCAAGGTCCATACCAATGTCACCTCTGACCATTTGGATTATCATGGGACCGTTGAAGAGTACAGACGGGTAAAGAGTCTCTTTTTTGCAGATGAATCACCCAAGTTACTCAATAAAGACGACATTAAAAACATTACATATAACCCCATAGGTGCGCAGAGTTACGGTGTGGATGAACCGGCAACCTTTAAGGTACAGGCCTTTTCGTTACTGCATGGCATTACGGCAGGGATCAAACATCTACAGAACGAAGCCACATTCCACTCTCCTATGGTAGGCCTCTTTAATCTCTTTAACCTGATGGCAGCCATAGGTACGGTGCAGATGTTAACGGGAAAAAACATAGAAGAGATATGTGAAGTGGTGGAGTACTTTGCAGGGGTTTCAGGGCGTATGGAAGTAGTGAGTCGAGACCCACTTGTGATCGTAGATTTTGCACATACTGATGACGGGATGTACCAAGTGCTTGAGTCAATGAAAGACAGAGATATTTCAGTGGTCTTTGGTGCAGGCGGTAACAGAGACAGAGAGAAACGTCCTCGTATGGGAGCAGTTGCTGGCAGGTATGCGAACAAGATCTATGTGACCAGTGACAACCCTCGGGATGAAGTACCCGAAATGATCCTGGAAGATATTTTATTGGGATTACATGGCAAAGACCATGTCACGGCGACCCCGGACAGAAGACTCGCCATAAAGATGGCACTGGATGCACTCGAAGAGAATGAAGTACTGCTCATACTCGGCAAAGGGGATGAAGATTATCAGGAGATCAAAGGGGTGAAATACCTTTTTGATGACAGGGAAGTGGTACGCGAATTGCTAAAAGAGAGAACCTGATTCTCCCCTTATGATCTACTTTGTAGACAAAGCGTCTTCTTATCCTTACCTGCCACAATCTTTTATTACATTGTATGTACAAACTCTACAGATCTAAGCTTTACAGAGGTCAATTATATGGGTTTAAACTTTGATTAAGTAAATAGGAGTAAAATACTCCCAATTAAACTCTAAAGGATTATCATGGTACCAGGTACTATACCACAACCAGCATTTTATATCTTCAAATGTCAGCAGTCAGCACCTCCGGGGATGCCAAAACCATCTTGTGTGAAAGCAGATGACCAAGAGTCACAAGAACTTTTTCAGTACCTTGCGCAGAAATTGATGCAAAAAGGGATCATGCCCGCAGTAACACCAATTCAGACCGGGTGTCTCAACCGTTGTCAACTAGGTCCGGTAATGCTTGTTGAGCCAGGGCATACTATGTATGTAGGTTTGACAAAAGAGAAAATGGACAGAATTATTGATGAGCATATCATCGGTGGAAATGTTGTAGAAGAGTATGTGATCCCAGCTGAAATGTGGGGAGAACCTCTATCACCTGCAAGTATGGCTCGTTAAATTTTATATACTCATCTCTTTAAGGTCGCATGACTTCATCATGCGACTTCCCAATTTCCCCACAATTTCAGTATAATATAACTATATAGGGGATTTTGGTATAATCCCAATAATTTTTATGAAATAAATAGGAATAATTATGAATATTACAATGCTTTATTCTAAAATACATAGAGCGACAGTAACAGATGCAAACTTGAATTATGTAGGCTCTATTACCATTGATCAAGAACTTTTAGATGCAGCAAATATGCGTGTCGGACAAAAGATCGATATCGTGAATGTCAATAACGGTGAACGTTTTTCTACCTATATCATCCCTGGTGAACCAGGTAAAAAAGATATCTGTTTGAATGGTGCCGCAGCAAGAAAAGTACATAAAGGCGACAAGATCATCATTATTGCCTATGCAACGATGAGTGAAGAAGAGGCAAATGCGCATTTGCCAAAAATCGTCATACTAGACGATGACAATAGCATCGCAGAAGAGTTTGAGGGCCTAGAGTAATGTTTGAAGGCTTTGACTTGAGCAACATGGGTAAGATGATGGAGCAGATGCAAGAAAAAGCAAAAGAGTTACAAGAGCAGGCTAAAAATATACAGTTTACCGCAAAAGCAGGTGGAGGCCTTATCGAACTGACTGCAAATGGTGCCGGCGAAGTGATAGATCTTACGATAGATGATTCTTTGTTGGAAGACAAGGAGTCCTTACAGATACTTCTTATCTCTGCGATGAATGATGTCAATAAAATGATAGAAGACAATAAAAAATCCCAGGCGATGGGTATGATGGGTGGAATGAATCCGTTCGGATCCTAAGTTTATTTAGCGGTTCTTGTCAACAAGATAACTGAACTCTTTTGAGTTCTTCAGTTTAACGATCGTCTTACAAGTCAGTGAATGTTTTCCTTCTTTTTTCACTGCTTTTTGAAGCATTTTACTTAGTTTCATTTTTTTCCTTTCAATGGATATTTTCTCTTTCGAGATAAGGCAATCCTATATTATACTTATAACAAATTGGTAACATAAGGAAAATATCTGTTTTTTATGGAAAGGCGTCAAGTTTAATATTGATTCCCCGGCATCATACGTTATAGCTTGATTGATTTACAATATATTGAGGCTTACCTCTCTTTCCTTCACTTCTTTTAATAGAAGAAACCTTATTCCATATATCACGAAATTTCTCTTTTCAAACATAAAATAACCATTTGATAACATAAATGTTACCAAGATGTTTCCACTATGTTTCCACTTTTCGTCACTATTCTGCAAACAAAACCAAGGTTGGTTTAAATTATGTTTAAGGAAAGTAAAATGACAAACTTGAAAACAATTGCACTGTCAGCAGTTGCTATAGCAATAATGAATGGTTGTGGGGATACAACTGTGACATATGGTGATTCTACTGTCACCATCACTGGTGATACTCTTGCTACAGGTGGTACAACTGGCAGCACAACTACTAATACAACACCTACGAGTTTCGACACTATTTTAGCAGCTGCTAAATTTTTACCTCAAAAACCGCTTGCCGGTGACATTAGTACCTCTATGACATTAACCAATGATACACTTTGGGTACTTGATGGATTGGCAGTTGTAAAACCAGGTGTAACACTTACTATAGAGCCAGGAACAGTGATTGCAGGTTTAGCAGGAACAGGAGATGCAACGTCTTACATGATTGTGGATAAAGATGCTGAAATAATTGCAGATGGTACTGCGGATAAACCAATTATCTTTACTTCTATGCAACGTGTAGAAGATCCTACAAATTTGGATGTGGGTCAGTGGGGTGGATTGACACTTATAGGAAATGCAGGAAATGACCAAGTGAATGCATACGAGGTAAACAGCCTTTTTGCTGCTGGTGGCGGTAAAGATGCGAATGGTGCTATCGTACCTGGTCAGGACCTGTCAGACAGTTCGGGTATTTTGAGAAATGTGTATATCCTTAACTCAGGTATTACAATGGCCCAAGATAAAGAGATCAATGGCCTGAGTTTTGTAGGTGTTGGTTCAGGTACTATTGTTGAAGACATTACAATTGACTATTCTGATGATGACGGTATCGAGATCTGGGGTGGTACGGTGAACCTTACCAATGTTACGGTTACACACTGTACAGATGACTACTTTGACATCGATGATGGATTCTCTGGAACGGTAAAAAATCTTGTCATTAATACAACAACAGGGAATGCAGGTATTGAAATGTCAGGAGATACTGCAGCAACATTTGATGGATTTACGATCACAACGGGTGCAACTCAGGCTAAAGAGGGCGGAATCTACTTTAAAAATGCTGGGATAGGCGGACACTTTAAAAATGGTACGATCATTCACAATGGCGGGCAGATCGAACCTCATGGTGCTCTTCACTCTAACGATCTTATTAATGAGGCAACTACTTCATTTGAAAATGTCGCTATTACAGCGCCAGAGGGTCTGATCTATACTGGTCCTTCAGCTTCTGCACTTCAGACGGCATTTGAAGGTGGTTCGGGTAATGTTGTATGTACTGTTCCGACTTCAGTCACACTTACAGGTGATTTGACAGGATGTACAGTCTTGACTTCAGACAAAATATGGGAACTTGATGGTCTTGCAGTGGTTACTTCTGGAGCAGAATTGAGAATACAGGAAGGAACAACTATTGTTGGACTGCCTGGAACAGGAGATGCCACTTCATATATGATCGTTGATAAAGGGGCTAAAATATATGCACTTGGTACAGTGGACAAACCTATTGTCTTTACATCACAAAATACTGCAGCACAGGAAGTTGGACTATGGGGTGGATTGACACTTATAGGAAATGCAGGAAATGACCAAGTGAATGCATACGAGGTAAACAGCCTTTTTGCTGCTGGTGGCGGTAAAGATGCGAATGGTGCTATCGTATCTGGGCAGGACCTGGCAGACAGTTCAGGTATCTTGAGAAATGTGAAGATTCTCAATTCAGGTATTACCATGGCTCAAGATAAAGAGATCAATGGCCTGAGTTTTGTAGGTGTTGGTTCAGGTACTATTGTTGAAGACATTACAATTGACTATTCTGATGATGACGGTATCGAGATCTGGGGTGGTACGGTGAACCTTACCAATGTTACGGTTACACACTGTACAGATGACTACTTTGACATCGATGATGGATTCTCTGGAACGGTAAAAAATCTTGTCATTAATACAACAACAGGGAATGCAGGTATTGAAATGTCAGGAGATACTGCAGCAACATTTGATGGATTTACGATCACAACGGGTGCAACTCAGGCTAAAGAGGGCGGAATCTACTTTAAAAATGCTGGGATAGGCGGACACTTTAAAAATGGTACGATCATTCACAATGGCGGGCAGATCGAACCTCATGGTGCTCTTCACTCTAACGATCTTATTAATGAGGCAACTACTTCATTTGAAAATGTCGCAATGACTACAGGGACTGGCTTAGACTTTACTGGTACATCAGCAGCAGCACTTGAAGTTGCATTTGATGACGGTGGAGCAACAGGAAATACAATTACATATAAGTAAAACTTGATGTGAGACAAGGAATCCCTGTCTCACAGCTTATACATAACAAAACATACATCACCTCCTCATGGAAGTTTTGTTTCCATTCTGTTATGAATTTTAGGCACTATTCCACAAACTAAAATCCATACCGATTTTTTAATGATACATAAGGAAAAAAAATGGGAAAAATGACAAGACTGATCTCTTTATCAGCAGCTCTAGCTATTTCAAGTACAATGCTTCATGCAGCAAAAGATGACAGCATGGTTCAATCGATCATGGAGCTCAGATCACAGGTAGAATCTCTCTATACAAACATCGATGATAATAAAGAAGCATACAAAGCACAAATGAAGTCCTACGCACTTCAAACCTCTGATAATGAAGCACAGATCAATAGACAAGAAACTTCATTGAAGCTTACACAACAAAATATTGAAAAAACAGAAAAAAAGCTAGAAACGATGGGAAGTGCTACGGTAGACCTTAAGCCTGTTGTCAATGAAGCACTTATGGCCCTTGAAAAAGAGATCAAAAGGGGCATCCCTTTCAAAGTAGAAGAGAGAGTAGCTGCACTTCATCAGATCAAAGATGATCTTAAAAATGGAAATATTTCACAAGAGAAGGCACTTGCCTTGACCTGGGCGAGCTACGATGATGCATTGCGTCTGACAAAAGAGATCGGGCAGTTCAAACAGGAGATCATACTTGATGGAAAAGCCACTATGGCAAAGATCGCCAAAGTGGGCTCAGTGATGATGTTCTTTGCAACACCGGATGAGAGGATCGGGTATGTGAAACAAGATGGAGATACGTACAGTTATGAAGTCACAAAAGATAGTACTGAACGTGATCAGATCATTGGTCTTTTTGATGCATTGCAAAAACAGATCCGTACAGGGTACTTTACCTTGCCCAACGCACTATTACTCAGAGGGGTTAACTAATGAAAGCATTATCTATTACTAAACTATTTTTCGTGTTTGTAGCATTTGTATCACTTTCGACAGCTACACAAGCAGGTGAACTTGAGAGAGCATACCAAAAAGAGTATGCATTTCTAAAGGCGCAAAAAGCGGAACTTGAAAAGAGACTTGAAACAGACCAGGTACAGCATGCAAATGATATTCAAGCGTCCAAAGAGAGAGTAGAGGTACTTCAGGCACAACTGCTTGAAGTATCTGAAAAGACAAAAGTAAGTAGTGAAAAACTGGAAAAACTTACAAAGATACTGGCAGAGAAAGAGGACAATGGAGGGCTTACCGGTAATGTGGTCAATCAGGCGCGTTTGGCACTTGAACCCTATGGTGTGAAAGTTTCAGATGATAATAAAACAAATAATGTAGAAAAGATCAAGCAGGCATTTGGCAGCTCTATAAAACTCTATAGTGAACTCTCTTCTTTGAGAAATGAAAAAGGTGAATTCTATCTTCCGGATGGGAAAAAAGTGGAAGGTGATATCGTAAAAGTAGGGAATATCGCTGCATATGGTATCGCTAAAGAAGCTGCCGGGGCACTTGCACCTGCAGGTGATGGTGCCTATAAACTATGGAATGCTGTGGGTTCATCTGACGATGCTAAAGCGATGTTTGCTAAAGAAAAGACTGAAACGATAGATATCTTTGCCTATGAAAACCTTGATAAAGAGGTAGATTATGTGACGGAGAAGAGCTTTGTAGATACGATGGAAGATGGTGGTGTCATCGGGTATATCATTTTTGCACTTGGGCTCTTTGGTTTGATTCTTTTAGGATTAAGAGTGATCAACCTGATGAGAGCAAGTACGAATGTGCAAGACATTACTCAGATCGTGGTAGAAAAAGTTGAGAGTGGCAAAAAGGATGAAGCACTGGATGCGATCAAAGGATATGAAGGATCTACAGCAAGAGTGATCAAGTCTACACTTAGAAATATTGATAAAAATAGAGAGCATGTTGAAGATGTCATTATGGAAAATATCCTCAATGAAAGTACACAGATCGACAAATTTGGTAGTTTTGTACTGGTTATAGCAGCGGTTGCTCCGCTGATGGGACTGTTGGGTACCGTTACAGGAATGATCGAAACATTTGAAGTGATCACAGAGTTTGGTACAGGTGACCCTAAATTGCTTTCAGGAGGTATCTCTGCAGCGCTTGTGACAACCATGCAAGGTCTTATCGTAGCTATTCCGCTTTTGTTGATCGGAAACCTCCTTTCTGGCTGGGCACAGAGTATTAAGGATTCTATGGAGCAAAAAGCATTGCACATAGTAAACCTTTATGAGAAGTATAGAGGCTGAGATGCTTTCGCCATTTGAGTTAATCGGCAGATTTGTTGAGCTTATGAATACCGGAGGAGTGGTCATGTGGGTACTTTTTGTACTCAACTTTTTTCTTTGGTATGGTCTGGGATATCGTTATTTTATTCTCAATAGAGGGACTAAAGGGAATGTCCGCCGTTTGATCAATAAGCATGAAAAAAGAGGTGAAGCACAGGCTATGAGGGGTATGCTTGATTATGCTGTATCCGATGCATTGCAAGCAGCGCAAGAGGCCAAAGCGATCGGAGCCAATGTGAGAAAACATATTAGTGGGGTATTACTGCCGTACTATAGCGATGTAAACAGCTATAGAATTATGATCAAGACGATCGTTGTACTTGCTCCACTGGTAGGTTTACTTGGAACAGTGATGGGAATGATCGAAACATTTGATGCACTGCAAAGCAGTTCTATGTTTGCCCAGGGAGCCAGTATTTCAGGTGGTATCTCTAAAGCTCTTTTTACCACTGAGCTTGGATTGGTTGTTGCCGTCCCTGGATTGATTATAGGACGTGTGCTTGACAGAAAGGCAGAACGTTATGAACTTGAATTTGAACAGATCACAGATATTATATCCACGAAGGATGCAGAATGAGAATTAGACCAAAGAAACAAGAAGTAGACAATGTAGACGTATCACCATTGATCGATATGGTTTTTATCCTATTGATCTTTTTTATGGTAACGACTACGTTTGTCAAAGATATGAAACTGGACCTTGATCGTCCGTCTGCCGCGAGTGCCAGTAAGTCAGATGCGAAAGTGGTACGTGTGTATATTGACAATACCTCTCAGGTTTATATCGATAACCAACCGGTACAACTATGGGCGATCCAGAGCAAGTTAAGAGATCTATTACGTACATCGACAGAAAAGTCTGTACTGGTCATCTCTGATGATACGATCCCTGTAGAGACATTGATCGATGTAGTGGATGAGTGTCGTATGTCAGGGGCAAAAGATGTAGCTGTATCCACATCAAAAGAGATGGGATAACCTATTATGGCCAATAAACAGTTTAATAGAGATCGTGCCAAATCATATGCCTTATGGTCAATGGGAATCGGTGCTTTTTTGATGATGGTGCTTGTAGTGTCATTTAATGCAAAGGTCGAGAAGAAAGAGAAAAAAGTCAAGGACCCTATGCGTTATATGAAGATGGCAAAACAGCCGCCAAAAATGGAGAAGCCAAAGCCAAAACCAAAACCAAAACCTAAAGCACAGCCAAAAGCACCGTTGCCGGATCTTGGGGCGATGCTTGGCGGGATTGCTATGAATATCCCTGAGTTTGCTACAGGGGATATCATAGGCGACGGCAGTAGCCTTTTAGGTGATATGGCAGCAGATGCAGCGATGAGTGAAGGCACGGTTGACAGTAAACCAAGAGTGATTTCACGTGCACCATTGGAGTATCCTTCTGCAGCGGCTAAAAAGCATATCAAAGGGTATGTGGTTGTGAACCTGCTTATCGGTAAAGACGGAAGTGTGGAACTGGCAAAAGTGATCGCTTCCAGTCCTGCAGGTGTATTTGACCAGGCAGCACTGAGAGGTATAAGAAACTGGCGTTTTGCTCCGGCAAAATATAAAGGCAATCCTGTCAAAGTGTGGGCGAAACAGAAAGTCCGCTTTGATTTTAATTAAGGTTAAAAGATGTTGAAAAAAATTATTACATTATCATTTGTTCTTTTCTCTGTTATGACACTTCAGGCACAAGAGCCTGAAGAGCAGACGATCGATCATATGGAGATCGCGACCATTATGTATTATGATGGAAAGTACGACAAGGCTCTTGAAGAGCTACAGATGGCAAAAGATTCCCATACAAAGATCGGGTGGGATAAATACTATAATATGAGAGGATTGATCTTTTTGAAAAATGAGAATTACGACTCCTCCATTCATGCCTTCAGAAAGGCGATTGTTTCAACTCAACAAAAGGTGTATGACCCACCGGTGGAAGAGAAGGCTAAAAGAGAGTATCTATTTAGTGCTTTCTCTTCAAAGAAGAAAGAAGAAGCATCTGTAGTAAAAAAACCTGCATTTGATCCGGAGAAATTGAGAAAAGATCAGATAGAAGAGATCTATATCTATCTGTCTCAGGCATATTATAGGGCTGAACAGTATATCAAAGCGGTACATGCACTGGATGCAGCAGGAGAAAAAGGACGTGCCCGTGCCTCCCTGTTTACGCTTAGAGCAGAGTGTTACTGGAAGGCTGATCAAAAAGGTGCTGCGATCGATGCATTGAGTAGAGGGGCAAAGCTTTTCCCTGAAGATGCAATGTTGTTGAAACAGAAGTTTTACTATTTTGCGGAGTTAAAGCTCTATCAAGCTTCGATCGCTGCAGCAAAAGCCTATATGAAGAAGCTACCGGCAAATGCACAGGAGTATATCTCTCTAGGACAGATGCTTCAAAGCGGTGGCGAGGCAGAAGAAGCGATCAAAGTGCTTGAAGAGGCAAAGTTGAAGTTTCCCTCTTCGGCCAAAGTACACATACTGCTTGGACATTACTATAACCAAAAAGATATGCCTCATATCACTGCCGATCTATTTGAGAAGGGTTCTTTGTATGATGCGAATTATCTTAAAGAAGCCGCAGAGATGTACAGAAGAAACGGTGAACTTGCACATGCATTGTATCTCAACTCAATGATGACGGATAAAGCAGAAAAGACCAAACAGAAAGTTGCGATCTTTATCGGGAAAGGTGAGTTTGAGAAGATCATTGGACTTAAAGATGCTTTGGATAGATATGGTCTTTTGCAAAATGACAATATGCGATATGCATTAGCATATTCATACTATATGGCCAAAGATTATGATAGTGCAGAAGCACATCTTAAAAAGATTGAAGATGATGAACTCTTCTCTAAATCAACGGTGATCCGTAAAAATATTGAAAAATGTAGAAGTAACAGTCTGGAGTGTATATAGATGAAGAAATTAGTGCAATTATTGCTTTTAATGATCCTACCATTGACAGTAGTAGCAAGTGAATTAAAAGAGGGTACGCTTTCGGTGTTGCTTTTTAGTGAGGGGAAACCCTTACCTAATAATGAAATAAAGGTGGATGGTAAAAAGGTTTTCAAGACAGATAAGGATGGTGTTGTTAAGATAGCGCTTATCGCGGGTAGACACCAGATAGAAATCTTTGGTAAAAATGCGGCAGGTGAAAACCTGGGATACTTTAAAAAACCTGTTTCTATCAAAGAGGGAAGAGATACAGAAATGATAGCTACACTCTCTAAAACTGGGGCAGATAGTATCGATATCGATATACCTGTTGCTGTAGCAGCATCTGTTGAGAGAAAAGAAGAAATAGTCACGGGAGAAGGAACACTTAGAGGTCAGGTACTCTCTTCAGAGGGCAATACACCTATTTCTGGGGCTAGAGTCTTTGTTAGAGGTACGGCAGTAGATGTGAGGACAGATGTGAATGGCCGCTTTTCTGCCAAAGTACCCTCAGGAAAAACGTTGAGCATCTCTGTCGTGCATTCAGCCTATAGTGCACAGACGATCGGAGGAATAGTGGTTAAAAAAGATGGTACCACCTCAAGAACAGTAAAGTTAACCCCAGCGAGTATGGAGTTGGAAGAGTTTGTCGTCCTTGCTCCAAAGATCGAAGGTAGTATCGCAGATGTTATGGCTGAAGAAAAAAATATCAATGCAGTTGCGAATATACTTGGTTCGGAAGAGTTAAGCAAAAAAGGGGACTCGGATGCAGCTGCAGCACTTAAGAGAGTGACAGGTGTTACTTTGGTGGATGGTAGAAATATTTATGTAAGAGGTTTAGGGGAACGATATTCAAATGTAGAGCTAAACTCATTACCGTTACCTTCACCTAATCCATTAAAGAGAACGGTTCCTTTAGATATTTTCCCTTCGTCAGTCATTGGTTCCATGAAAGTGCAAAAGAGTGCTTCTGCTGATATCCCTAGTAGTTTTGGTGGAGGGTATATAGATATCAGAACCAAAGAGAAGTTTGATGAAGACTTTATCAAAATATCTTTAGAAGGAAAGCTCAATAACTATACGGGGGAAGCAACAGTAGACTCTCTTGGATCAGGTTCCGACTGGACGGGATATGACCATAGTTTTAGAAGTATTCCTCAACCTATTTTAGATGCTACTGAGGTAAGAGTAGGTGAGAGAACACCTACCTTTACTACAAGGGACTTCACCCCGGAAGAATTGTCAGCGTATACTAGAATGTACATTAACCGTTTTTATAACGTCTATGAATCAACATTGTTGCCTGGCTTTGGGGGTTCTGTTGAAGGAGCTAAAAATTTTGATATCAATGAAGACCATCATCTAACAATTTATGGGAATTATTCTTATTCTCAGGACAGGGTCTATAGACCTGAAGAGTTCTTTGGGTATGACTATGATGCTGATGGAAATCAAATACCTGAAGCTACAAAATATGGTACCATAGATCAGACCACCATGGACATTTCACATGGCGGTATGCTGAACATTGGTTACAATTACCTGGATGTATTGACACTAAAGTATACAAAACTCTATACGAATAATGCTGTAAAAACCACAAGGGTTACAGATGGTATTATCGGGTCAAACTATTCGCATATGACATATTATAATTTGAACTGGGAACAGAGAGAAATGAATGTGGATCAAATTAGTGGAGATTTTGATTATAAGCTCTTTGATATGGACTCTAATTTTAATTTTGGGTTGCAAAGAAGTACGGCTGAATTCTATCAGCCAAATAACTATCAGTATATCTATATTACAGAGGGGGATGTCACATTTAATGATAATACTCAAAGTAACCATTTGGCAAACCGTGTAACCTCTGATGATACATTGAATGCTTTGTATCTTAAAAATAAACATGAGGTTGAAATTTTTAATCCTGACGAGTACATTGAGTATGGAATCAATATTTCATCTAAAGAGAGAGTCTCTAGACAGCGGAAGTATTATCTTGACAAGACTAATAATCTAGCGGTAACCGATCGTGAACTATTCTCAGATATAGATACAATTTATAGTAACTATGTCATACCTGATTATCCATATGATTATAGATTATTTCAGATTGCCACACTTTTTAAGGCAGAGGATTCTTTTAATGGATATGTAGATGAAACCAGTCCTTATATTTCATGGATGAGCAGACCTAGCGAAGATGTTGAAATGGTATTGGGACTTAGATATGTAAATCTAGAGCAGAAGATAGATCAATTCAAATTGGATAAATCAAACCCTGATTTTTCACAAAGAAATAATGTTATCTTAGTGCCCCAGACACTCAAAGTTGATGATTATTTTCCCTCATTAAGTATTAAGTATAAACATGATGACAAAAATATTTTTGATCTGGCAGCATCAAAAACTTATATCATGCCAGATATGAGAGAGTTTACTGAAGGTGAGTATTTTCATCCGTTTGATGTTGCTACGATTGTAGGAAACCCTGAGCTTGTTAACACAATTATTTATAATTTTGATCTAAAATACAGTTATTTTTTCTCAGAAAATGAAAATGTGAAACTGGGACTTTTTTATAAGTATATGGATAAACCGATAGAAGATGTAATGAGGCCATCTACATCATTACCTATTTATTCTTTTGACAATACTGATTCAGCAACATTGTATGGTTTTGAAATTGATGGAAGAAAAAACTTGGATTTTATCAACCCGAAATGGTTTAACTATTATTTTTCGGGTAATTTCTCTTATAATTATTCCGAAGTCTCTTTAACTGAAGAGCAAAAAGAAATTTTTACATCGGATACAAGAGATCTGCAAGGATTATCACCATATGTTGTGAATTTTACCTTTGGGTATGAAAATGACAATAGATCGGCTCTTCTGAATTTAAATCATATGGCAGAGCGTATTCGTAAGGTGGGTGTGATTGATGGACCAAACAAAGAGTTAGATCAGTATGAGGTACCTGCGACACTTTTGGATTTTGTGTGGATAGAAAAATTCAACTATGGATATGATTTTGAAACGAGGATCAAAGCAGGGAACCTATTAGACGAAGAAGTTGTTTGGAGACAAGGAGATGGTATAACAAGAAAATTCAAGAATGGAAGAACTTTGAGCTTGAAAATATCTGCTAAATTCTAAAGGCTTTGATACTTGTAACCATACAGTAATCAATTTGTAACCAATTTGTTTTATACTTCCGCATCAAAAATAACAAGGAATTATACAAATGAAAAAAATTGTACTATCTATGGCCGCACTAGCGACAGTAGCAATGGCTGAAGCGGACATTAGTCATCCAATTGAACGCATAGAAGAAGTGAAAGACGCAACTGGAACAACTGAAAAAAGCTTTATGGATAGAGTTCACTTTAAGGGTGATTTGAGATTAAGATATGAGAGTAAAGAGACTGACTATTATGACGGTAGTGAAAAAAATGCTTATCTTGGTCGATATCGTTTAAGACTAGGAGCACATATTGATATTACAGATCACCTTCAATTTGAAGTGGGTATGAGAAGTGGTAAAGGTAACCCAACTTCAGGTAACCAAACTTTTGTTGAGGCGAATAAGGATACTGAAGCCCTGTCAGACTACTTTTTCCAGTCACTTAGATTCAATGCTTTAGCGCTTGATTACACAACTGGTAACTCTATTTGGAAAATAGGTAGATCACCATACATGATGTACAGACCTATCAAATCACAACTTGTTTGGGATAACGACCTTTCACTAGACGGTGTTAACTATCAGTACCAAGACGATACAAAGATCATCACTGCAGGTATTAACCAACCAAGTTATGCGGAAAATGTTACCGCTGAGGATGATGTGAACCTCTTTATCGCACAATATGTACATAAAACAAAGCTAGAGAGTGCAAAGCTTAATCTAGGTGCAGGTATCTACTATTATGATGGTATCAAAGGGAATACAGCTCTTTATGGTAAAGATATGGGTAACACTTTCGTAGGTGACGTGTATGCAAATGACTATCATATCGTAGAAGGATTTGGAGAACTCAAGTTTAAAGATGTACTGGGCAAACCATTTGCAATCGCTGCTGGTGTAGCATATAACACGGCTGCAGATGACAATAACTTTGGATACGATTTGGCATTTCAACTTGGTAAAGCAAAAAATGTTGGTGACTGGCAACTAAAATACTCGTATACTGATATCCAGGAAGATGCAGTGTTTGGTCCACACTCTGACTCAGATAACTTCGGTGGTGGTACGGCTGCTAAAGGTCATGCGATTAGAACAAAATACAAATTTGGCAAAAACACATATCTTGCCGCTACTTACTTCATCAATACACTCTATGGAAGCAAAGTTAGCGATCCTGCAGATGCAGATTACGAGCGTGTACAGTTAGACGCAATTATTACATTTTAGTCCAAAATATCATGTAAATTCCTAAAGATGGGCATACTCTGTCCATCTTGACACTTTCAACTTCCAATTTTCTTTTATTTCCATTTGGTTACATTTTGGTAACAAAATTGTAATACTTTTTGACTATACTTCCACGATTAATACAGAAATGAAGGAATGTAGATGAACAATACATTAAAGATGATGCTGGGTGCGGGCTTTGCTGTAGCCGTAGCATTTTATGCAAACAGCGTTATGGGACAGGTAACACACGGAGGCTTTTTAGTACTGGCAGCTGTATTTGGTGCCTATATGGCGATGAACATCGGTGCAAATGATGTTGCCAATAACGTAGGACCTGCAGTGGGTGCTGGTGCATTGACCATAGGTGGTGCTGTCCTTATCGCATCTATTTTTGAAGCGGGTGGTGCACTTATCGCAGGTGGTGATGTAGTGGGAACCATTAAAAAAGGGATCATCTCTCCAGATGCCTTTGGAAATGACCCTATGCTTTTTGTCTATGGTATGTCCGCGGCACTGCTTGCTGCAGCGCTATGGTTGAATCTTGCAACATGGCTTAAGGCACCGGTATCGACGACACACTCTATTGTAGGTGGTGTGCTTGGAGGTGGTATAGCAGCAGGTGGTTTTGCTATTGTTTCTTGGGGAACGATGGGTAAGATCGCTGCCTCATGGGTAATCTCGCCTGTCCTTGGTGGAGTGATCGCTGCGACATTCCTTTATGTTATAAAATCTCAGGTAGTATATAAAACAGATAGGTTAACTGCAGCTAAAAAGGTAGTACCTGTACTTGTTGCTATCATGTCAGCAGCATTTATCACGTATTTGACGCTTAAAGGTTTTAAACATATCTGGGGGACAATTACCGATATGTTCAGTTTCTTGCCTCAAACGAAGAAACCACCTTTTTCTGTGGCCTTGATCTTAGGTGTGATTGGAGGGGTGATCACATTCTTGATTGTGAAGCCTAGAGTAGCAAAAAAAGTGGTGGGTCTGGATAATACTAGAGAAGCGGTCAATATGCTTTTTACCATTCCTCTTATTTTTGCAGCGGCACTTTTGAGTTTTGCACATGGCGCAAATGACGTTGCCAATGCTGTAGGTCCTTTGGCAGCGGTCAATGATGCGCTGACTACACTTGCTGTTTCTAAAAAAGCAGCAATCCCTTTATGGGTCATGGTTGTTGGCGGTGTGGGTATCTCTGTAGGTCTTGCACTCTTTGGACCAAGACTCATCAGAACGGTAGGGTCTGAGATCACTGAACTCGATCAGATGAGAGCCTTTTCTATTATGATGGCTGCAGCGATCACAGTGGTTATCGCTTCTCAGCTTGGCCTACCGGTTTCTTCAACGCATATTGCAGTAGGTGCAGTATTTGGTGTAGGTTTTCTTAGAGAGTGGCTTGACAGTAAAGATATGAGTGTCAAGCAGGAGAAACTTCATGCAGAAGTAGAAAAACACAATGCGCTGAAAGCAGAACTGGCAGAACTGAAAGCAGCGGGGGATTATAAAAGACAGGTTGAATTGATTGAAGCGGCTAAGGTGCAAAAGAAAAAAGTAAAAAGCTTGAAGCGTTCATTGCGTGAGAATTACGTAAAGCGTGGTATGGTGAAAAAGATCGTGGCGGCATGGGTGATTACCGTACCGGCGGCAGCAGTACTTTCTGCTATCATTTTCTTCATACTTAAAGGTGTTGCGAGCTAAACATCATTTGGTGTGTAGTATCAGTTTTCATCTTAGAAATAATCCGTTTTAACGTGGGTAGAAATACCTGCGTTCTCCTTAGAAAAACCTCTCTCTTGCTCATTTTTTGTAATCAAATTGTTATCAAGATATACTATGCTATAACATGCAAAATACAGATATAGAAATCATCGTCATTGAAGATGAAGCAGATATTTTAGAACTTCTAGAGTATCATCTTGAAAAAGAAGGGTACGCTGTTACGGGGTTCCTCTCTACGGAAAACGTAGAACAGTTCTTAGAGGAGGAAAATCCTTCTCTTATGATCGTCGATCGAAACCTTCCTGGTGTAGAAGGCAGTGAATTTGTCTCTAAAATACGGGACCTGGGATATGATATCCCCGTACTGTTCCTGACTGCAAGAGACAAAGAGAGTGACTTGGAAGAAGGGTTCCACTCTGGAGGCGATGACTATATGACCAAGCCCTTCAGCAGTAAAGAGCTTCTTTTAAGAATAGCCGCACTATTGAAGCGTAGTGGTGCTACATCTGGGGATAAAGTGAAATACAGAGACCTCATATTGGATCTGCAGAAACGTGAACTTTTCATAGAAGATAAGCGCATAGAGTTGACCAACTTGGAATTTAAACTGCTCCATACTTTTGTCAAGAATCCACATCAGCCATTGGATAGAGATTTTTTACGTGATGAAGTTTGGGGTGATGACAGTGCAAACTTTCATGATAAAACCATCAATGTAGCGATGAACAGACTCAAAAAGAAGATCGACCCTGAAGGAGTGAAAGAGTATTTTGCTCCAGTGTGGGGTGTCGGATATAAATTACTCTAAAATTTTGTCTGTGCTTTTTTCTTTTTTGAGAGTGCAGGTGAAAACTGTACGGCTAAAATTCTAAAGAGAAAAAAGACAAAGATCACAAAAAGTAAAAAGAGTATCTCTTGGTGGTCTTTGTTTGGGTTGGTTGTCAATATAATCACATCCCGTGTCAAAAAGATAATAAACACATCGATCACATACCTCATTCGTAATCTTTTCTTTGTTATGAACTCGGAAATCATTTTGACCACTTCTATGATCACAATAAACTCCAGCATCAGAATGATCGCTTTGTAAAACGGATAGTGTAAAGCTATGATCAGTAAAAATATTATAGAAGCAAGGAGTAATTCGTAATTCTTTTTTGTAAAATGCATATCAAATTGTAGAGGTAATGGATAACAGATTGATAACCATATTAGAGGATGACATAGGATAGAAAATGTTACCAAAATGAAACCAATTTTTTATACTATTTCTCCATAAATTTTGAATAAGCACTTTGACATATAAGATTAATAGAGATAAAAAAGGCTTCTTTATGGTAAAAGCAATCGACCCTACGGCAACAATTTTAAGTATTGAAGACAATGAAGACTTACTCGAATTAGAAACGTTTCATCTTCTCAAAGAGGGGTATAAGGTCATCGGGGCTACTTCTACAAAAGGCGTAGAGTCTATACTGGAACAAGAGAACATAGATCTGATGCTTGTAGACCGTACACTTCCTAGGATTGAAGGAAGTGAATTTGTGAGTTATCTTCGAGATAAGGGTGTTACAACACCTGTTATGTTCGTATCTGCAAAGGACAGGGATGAGGAGATAGAAGAGGGGTTTTTACGCGGAGGAGATGATTATTTAAGAAAACCCTTTAATATAAAAGAACTGCTCTACCGTGTCAAAGCGATCCTTAGACGTACCAATGCGATAGAACATGAGAGATTAACAGCCAGAGATATTATCATGGACTTTAATACACGTAAAACATATATAGAAAGTAAGGAAGTAGAACTGACTAAGTTGGAGTTTGAACTCCTTAGTCTGTTCATCAAAAATAAAAATAAAGCCCTTGGAAGAGAATATCTCATTCAGAATATATGGAATGAGAATGAAGATATCCAAAAACGTACCGTCAATGTGACGATCAACCGTTTGAAGAAAAAGATCGATCCTCATGAAGATAAAGAGTATATTGTTCCCGTAAGAGGGATAGGATATAAGTTTCAATAATACCTTATTCTCATAGAAAAGTGATATAAGTACCAGGTATAGGTTACTAAAAACAAACTGTTTTATTTTACGATATAAAATAGCATATCTCTTTCCAGAAAGACTAGAGAGACCTTCCTACTCTTTTATTATTATACCCTTCAGATACTTCCCTATGGAGATGCTATTGTTATAAATATGTTATCACTTTATCTTATTATATTATATAAGTTAAATGGAGAGATCTATGAAAGATGAAATCTTAATATCGGATAAACAGATTGCCAAACTTGCCAAAAGAGTTGCAAAAACATTTTCGATAGATGAAGAAGAGGCTATAACCACTATCTATGAAGAGTGGGAACTGGTTGAAGCACTTTTTCATGCACATACGAAAGTAAAAGCTGTACATCGTCATTTTGTTGATGTGATCAATCTTACTTATAGGATAGCCTAATGCAAATCAGTGTAGAAAATTATATGGTGCACCATTATCCCGAAATTGAGACTTTCCCAACTATAGCAAAAAAACTATTGTTTAGCGGTATGAAAAAGCTGTTTCACGAAAATGAGATCAATACCTTTATAGCGATGAATGCCCACAAGGATACTTTTTCTTATGTAGAAGCTATCATTGATTATTTTGACATCTCTATCGGGTTGAAGACCAATGAACTTACGCGTATCCCTGCCTATGGACGTACTGTTATCATAGCCAACCATCCATTGGGTGCACTGGATGCTATGGCATTGCTGCATCTACTTAAAAATGTACGCAAAGATATCAAGATCGTGGCAAACTCTTTTTTGTCGCAGTTTGATAACCTCAAAGATATTATCATCCCCGTAGACAATATCAATGGGAAAATGGATAAAGAGACCGTTAAAAATATATATGATGCATTGCAAGCAGAACAGGCGGTGATCATATTCCCTTCGGGCGAAGTAAGCCGAGCAAAGCCCAATGGGATCAAAGATACACCATGGAAAAGCGGATTCTTAAAGATTGCGTCCAAGATGCAGGCACCTATTCTTCCTATTTACATTAAAGCGAAAAATTCTAAAAATTTTTATCTGCTTTCCATGCTGAACCGCTCTTTGGCAACGGCAACACTTCCGCATGAGATGTTCAAAGCAAAAGGGAAAAATATCGAATTTACTATAGGGAAAACGATCCCTTTTGATGCCTATAACGTACCAAATATTTCACAAAAAGAGACAGTGAAGCTTCTAAGAAAACATTTCTATAAAGTATCAAAAAATCATAAACCGATATTTGCAACCTATAATGAGATATCTGTGCCTGAAGCACGAAGTGAACTGAAAGCAGAACTTAAAAATGGTATACCATTGGGGAAAACAATGGATGGAAAAAGTATTATCATCTATGAATCCGAAAGAGAAAATTGTGTCATTAAAGAGATAGGAAGATTACGTGAGATCAGTTTTCGTCATGTAGGGGAAGGGAGTGGTAAAAAACGTGACATAGACGGTTATGATTTTTACTATAAACATTTGATCATATGGGATGATGAAGCACTCGAGATAGCAGGTGCATATCGTCTGGGGATATGTAGAGAGATCATCAATGATTTTGACATGGATGGACTTTATACAAGTACACTATTTAAATTTGATCAGAAGTTTGAACCTTATTTAGAAAAAGGGGTGGAACTTGGAAGAAGTTTTGTACAGCCAAAATACTGGAACTCCAGAGCATTAGACTATCTTTGGCAGGGTATAGGGGCGTATATAAAAAGTCGTCCTGACATACAGTATCTTTTTGGTGCGGTGAGTCTAAGTGATACATTTAACCAAAAGGCACGAGGGATGATGATCTACTTTTATCAAAAATATTTTGCTTCAAAAGAGACATTAGTACAACATAAAGTACCGTATACCCCATCAAAATGGGTAGAGGAGCATTGTGAGAGTGTGTTTACTGGTGTGGATTATAGAGCTGATATGAGAACGCTTAAAGAAGAGTTAGGATTTATGGGATATACAGTACCTACACTTTTCAAACAGTACTCTGAACTTTGTGAAGAGGGTGGCGTACAGTTCTTGGATTTTGGATACGACAAAGATTTTAACCACTGTATAGATGGTTTTATCATCACAGATCTAAAGTTGCTAAAAGAGACAAAAAGAAAACGCTACTTTTCCAACTGATTACACTCTGTAACCAAAATGTTTCCAAGTTGTTTTATACTTCGTCCAATCCCAAGTCTGATGGACAAAGAGGACAATTTATTTCTCAAGGAAACAAACCATGACATTGAAAAAAATTCTTACGGCAGCAGTGGCAGCTTCAGTGGCACTCTCAGCAGTCAATGCTGATGAACTTAAAGGTAGAGGGGCATCATTCCCTGGACCAATATATAAAGCTTGGACAGCAGAGTATTATGCTGCAACAAAAAATCAAGTGAATTATACACCAACAGGTTCTGGTGACGGTGTCAAATCCATTACTAAAAGAATGGTTGATTTTGCTGGTTCAGATAAACCGCTTAAGCCAAAAGCGCTTAAAAAAGATAAACTTTATATGTTCCCTACAGTCGTGGGTTCAGTGGTTCTAGCGTATAACATCGATGGTATAAAAGATGGAGAACTTAAACTAAGCCGTGCAGCGATCGCAGGTATCTTTGGCGGAAGCATTACGCATTGGGATGATGAAGCGATCATGGCACAAAATGCCGGTTTAAAATTGCCTCATGAGCCTATCACAGTAGCAGTAAGAGCAGACAAGTCAGGTACAACCTTTAACTTTACATACTTCTTGAACAAATTGGATGACAAGATCAAAGTAAGTAAAAAACCTACATGGAAAGCACCAAAAGTGGTTGCAGGTAAATCAAACTCAGGTGTATCAGCAAACATCCAGCAGATCAAAAACTCTATCGGGTATATTGAGTACTCATATAAAGAAAAACTAGGATTGGCAGCAGCACAGATCGAAAACAAAGAAGGTCAATATATCAATCCAACGCTACAATCTTTCCAAGATGCAGCCAAATATGCAAGCTGGACAGCTGACAATGATTTTTATGCAGTGATCGGTGACCCGGCAGGTGCCACTTCGTATCCTATCGTTGCAGCTACATTTATCTTGCTTCCGGAAGAAAAAATGGAAACAAATAAACAAGTGACAGCATTTATCGACTGGGCATATACGAATGGTGATAAAGCAGCAACAGATCTTGGTTATGTTCCACTTCCAACATCAACGAAAGATGAGATTAGAAGATATTGGGAAGCTAAAAAAATTAAATAAAACGTTCTAAAAACTACACTTCTCAAGCTCTCCATCTGGAGAGCTTCTTCACAAATCACCTTGATTCTCACACTCCTTGAATATGTTTATCATAGAAAGGATGTGATTTGTAACTAAAATGTAACCAACTTTTATTACAATCCTTCCAATTAATTATGAAGGCGATACATGAGTGGTAAACTCTTTAAGAATTTCTCATTTTTCTCTGCAACACTCTCCTTTTTTATCTTGGTAGGGATCTTTGCGGTACTTTTTTCTTATGCACAAGATGCATTGCATGAATTTGGCTTTGATTTCTTGTACAATGAAACGTGGGAAGCAGATGAAGATGATGAAGGCGGTATCTTTGGCGGGTATGTCCCTATCATAGGTACCTTGCTCAGCACACTGATTGCTATGGCTATTGCAACACCTCTTGCAATGGGAATTGCCATCTTTCTCACAGAGATCGCTACTGAAAAATTGGTAAAGCCTGTTTCGATAGCCATCGAATTGCTGGCAGCCATTCCAAGCATCATTTATGGGATGTGGGGACTTTTTTACTTTGCCCCTATCGTACAGGCAACAGTAGGAGGAAACGGTGTAGGGTTATTAACCGCAGGCATCGTATTGGCGATCATGATCATTCCTTTTATGGCAGCGATCACCAGAGATGCGATGAATACTGCACCTTCAGTGCTCAAAGAATCAGCCTATGCGATGGGAGCAACAAAGTTTGAAGTGATCAAAGATGTGGTCATGCCTTATGCTAAGGGAGGGATCATCGGTTCTATTATTCTAGCACTTGGACGTGCATTGGGTGAGACGATGGCAGTGGCATTCCTTATCGGTTCAGTGATGAGCATTCCAAGCAGGGTGACGGATCCTACGACCTCCATCCCTGTGTTACTCGCAAATAACTTTGCAGAGGCACAAGATCTTGAGATGAGTAGTATGTATTACCTTGCGCTTATTTTATTTGTAGTTAGTTTTGCCATTATCTCTGTGGCCAAGTTCTATTTTTTAGGAAGAAAAACAGTATGAAAAAGGCAGTATCATGAATAGACTCATACTCAATAAAATCATTTTGATCCTCTCTACGCTCTCAGCATTGATAGGTATAGGATTTTTATTTTGGATACTTGTGACCTTGAGTTACAAAGGTATTACAAGTCTCCATTTTGAGACCTTTACCAATGACCTTGTAGGGGGAGGGATAAGAAACCTTCTTGTCGGGCAGTTTACCATGGCACTGATGGCAAGTGCTTTGGCGGTACCGCTTGGTATGATGGCAGGTATCTACCTTAGAGAGTACAGTAATAATGGAAAGCTCGCTTCTGTCATAAGAAATTTAAGTGATGTGATGATGTCAGCACCATCGATTGTGATTGGTGTATTTGTTTTTGCTTTGTTTGTTGACCCTTTTGGTGGATATAACGGGTGGGCAGGTATCGTTGCACTGGCGATTATGATGATACCTATCATCATCAGTACCACAGATAATATGTTGGCTCTAGTCCCTAAGGAACTGAGAGAAGCGGGTATTGCTTTGGGCGGAAGCAAACATAAGATCATTTTACAGATAGTCATTAAGGCGGCAAAAGTGGGGATCACAACGGGTATTTTACTCTCTTTTGCACGTATCATCGGAGAGACTGCACCATTGCTCTTTACGTCAGCGAACAACCAGTTCTTTACCATGGACCTCACAGAGCAGTTTCCTTCTCTTACGGTCAGTATTTACAACCTTGCAACCTATCCCGATGAGCAAAGTAGAGAGTTGGCATGGGCAGCATCTTTTGTGCTTACAGTCGTTGTATTATGTATCAATCTGCTCGGTCGATATATAACAAGAAATAAAAAATAATAGAAAAGGTCAGAAAATAATATGGCAGAAAATAACATTATAATGGATATTAAAGATTTTTATTTTACCTATGCAAGTGTGGATGAACCTTCATTAAAGAAGATCAATCTCCCTATAGAGAAAAATAAAATTACAGCGATGATCGGCCCTAGTGGTTGTGGTAAATCGACACTTTTGCGTGCGATGAACCGTATCCATGATCTCTATCCTGGAAACAAGTATGAAGGGGAGATCAATCTTTATAGCAGTCATGATGAAAAACAAAACATCTTGGATCTAAAAAAAGAGAATGATTTCATCAAGTTGCGTCAACAGGTAGGGATGATCTTTCAAAAGCCCACACCGTTTCCTATGAGTATCTTTGATAATGTTGCTTATGGGTTGAAACTTTCGGGGGTCAAAGATAAGGTTGAGATAGAAGAGCGTGTCGAAAAGGCATTGCAGGATGCTGCTATTTGGAATGAAACAAAAGATAGATTGAACAAAAGTGCACTGGGGCTCAGTGGTGGTCAACAGCAACGACTTTGTATCGCCAGGGCTGTGGCACTCAAGCCAGAGGTCTTACTTTTTGATGAGCCAACCTCTGCACTTGACCCGATCTCAACAGGAGCGATCGAAGAGTTGATCGCAGAGTTGAAAAAAGATGTCTCTGTGGTGATCGTGACACATAACATGCAACAAGCTAGTCGTTTGAGTGATTATACTGCGTTTATGTATCTGGGCGATCTGATAGAGTATGACAAAACGGATAAGATCTTTTTGAACCCTTCACAGAAGTTGACAGAAGATTACATCACAGGTAGATTTGGATAAATCTACTTGCCAGAGGCAAACTTTAGTGAGAGGAATTGAAGATGGGCTTCACTCATTTTCAAGAAGAAGGCAAGAAAAAAGATTTGGATAAAGGATAAAATATGTTACCAGGATATCAAGAGGCAAGACTGGCTGTAAGAGCGGACGTATTGAGTGTACTGGAAGGTCTGGCTACAGCAAATAAAGAGGGACTTGAGGCACTTCAGGCAATTGATGCAGTGAAGTTGGAAGAAGCGAGAAACAGACTGAAAGATATCAGTCAAGAGACAGAGAAGATAGACAATGATATTGTCCTGATCTTTGCAAAATATACACCAGAAGCAAGAGATCTGAGAGAACTGGTCTCTTATTTGAAAATTACGTCTGCTTTGAACCGTATTCGTACAAATATCAACAGCTATCTTAAAAATATGCAAAGTATGCTCATGGAAAAAAATGATAAGATGACACAACTGATCCAAGATTCCCTAAGTATTAATCGTTGTACGCTTAATGCTTTTGATTATACTATTGAAATGTTGCAAACATTTGATGACAATGACCAAGTCAAAGCACTGGCTGCAAGAATTGATGTGGAATACAGTAAAACAGATGATATCTATACACTACTCGAAAAAGATGTCATACAACAAATAGGCAGTGCAGACGGGCTTGCAGAAGAGTATTTTAATCTTTTGAAACATATACGTAAGAATCTTAAGATCATCGACCGTTTAGAAAGTGTATCACAGCGTGTCATATTTGCACGGATGGGTGGAAAACTCTAAATAGAAACGATGCAGTGTATGTTATAATGCGCGTATGCAAAATGAAAATATAGAAATAGTTGTTATCGAAGATGAAGAGGATATCTTAGAACTTATAGAGTATCATTTGAGTAAAGAGGGATATACCGTGACCGGTTTTCTCTCGACTGAAAATGTAGAACAATTCTTAGAGGAGGAAACCCCTTCTCTTATGCTTGTTGACCGTAACCTTCCTGGAATGGAAGGAAGCCATTTTGTCGCCTACCTTAGAGAGATAGGCTATGATATCCCTGTGATATTCCTTTCTGCCAAAGATAAAGAGTCTGAGCTTGAAGAAGGCTTTGAAGCAGGAGGTGATGACTATATGAGCAAACCTTTTTCACCCAAAGAATTGACACTCAGGGTCAAAGCACTCCTTAAGCGTTCCGGTGCCCTTCAAAAACAACAACGTATCAAATATAAATTACTTACCATGGATCTGGAAAATAAAGCGCTTACTGTTGACGGACAGAGTGTTTTACTTACCAACCTCGAGTTTAATTTATTGCATACCTTTATGAAAAATATCGATAAAGCATTGACAAGAGATTTCCTACGTGATGAGGTATGGGGATCTGATGGAGAAGGTGTCAATGACAATGCGGTGAACGTAGCGATTAATCGGCTCAAAAACAAAATAGACCCCCAAAATGAACAGAATTATTTTCATCCTGTCTGGGGGGTAGGGTACAAATTCTCCTAAAAACATGACAATTTGACATATTATAATTCTCTTTGAGCTTAGAAAGGCTACACTTCTTGTATGAATAAATTAGAAACCCTTGAACACTATTTCGGACACAGTGCTTTTAGACCTTTGCAAGAAGAGGTGGTAGATGCGATCTTGGCAAAACAGGATGTATTGATGATACTTCCTACCGGTGGGGGAAAATCGCTCTGCTATCAGCTTCCTACCCTTTTGATGGAAGGGATTACCGTGGTGGTTTCACCATTATTAGCACTCATGCATGACCAGGTAGTCGCACTGAAGGAAAATGGTATCGCTGCAGAGATGCTCTCTTCCATGCAGGATCTCGAGGAGAGTCAGCAGATAGAAGCACGCTTGAGAGCAGGCGAGATAAAACTGCTTTATGTGGCACCTGAACGACTTACCAATGCGTACTTTTTAAATCTGTTGCATCAGCTTCCGATCAACTTTTTTGTCATTGATGAAGCACACTGTGTGAGTGAGTGGGGGCATGAGTTCAGAGAGAACTACAGGCGTCTGTCGTTACTGAAAGAGCAGTTCGCCACCACACCTATTGCAGCATTTACAGCTACCGCAACACATGCGGTGGAAAGTGACATCGCCAGCAACCTGGGATTACGAGATCCAAAACGTGTGAGGGGATCACTCTTCCGTGACAATTTGACCATTAATGCCAGACACCGTATCAAAGATGGCAGGGCACAGTTGATGGAGTTCTTGAAACTCCATACGGATGAGTCGGGGATCATCTATACACTTTCAAGGAAGTCTACTGAAGCAGTGGCACACTTTTTGCAGAACAAAGGCATAGAGGCCAGAGCATACCATGCAGGACTCTCTACGGAAGAGAAGAACCGTACCTATGCGGATTTTGTGGCCGATAGGGTGCAGATCGTGGTAGCAACGATTGCTTTTGGTATGGGGATCGACAAGAGTAACATCCGTTTTGTGGTGCATATGACCATGCCAAAGACCTTGGAGAACTATTATCAGGAGATAGGACGTGCAGGAAGGGATGGATTGGCATCTGAAACACTTTTGCTCTTTTCGGCGCAGGATATCGTACAACAAAAAATGTTCATAGAAGATCTTCCCGAAACACCTTACAAACAACATGCATTCAACAAGCTCGACAGCATGGTCCGTTTTGCCAATTCTGAAAACTGCAGGCATCAAAGTATCGCTGCCTATTTTGATGACCGTATAGAGGCATGTGAAGATAAATGTGACAACTGTGCAGCCCCTGCTAGCGAAAAGATAGACATCACCACAGCAGCACGAATGCTACTTTCCACTATCCTGCGTACGGATCAGAATTTTGGTTTACACTATGTGATAGATGTATTGAAAGGGAGTAAAGAGCAGAGGGTACTGCAAAATGGACATGATACGCTTTCTGTCTATGGCATAGGCGAAGAGTACAGTAAATCACAATGGTTGACAATCGGTGACAAGTTATTGGAGTTGAATGCCGTTGAGATAGGTGAGTTCAAGGTCTATCGGTTGACAGCTTTTGGCATAGAGGTGATCAAAGGTTTACATCAGATAGAACTCAAAAAAGAGAGACTGACTGTACAAAAATCCGAGGTCAAAAAGAGAGTGACCTATTTTGATGACTATGATGTGGAAGTTTATGACAAACTCAGGGACCTGCGTACACAGATCGCTTCTGAAAAAGGTATTCCGCCTTATATTGTTTTTTCAGACAAAACCTTAAAAGACCTAAGTATGAAGATCCCGCAAGACAAAGAGGCTATGCTCGAAGTACACGGTATCGGGGAAGTGAAATTTGAACGTTACGGGAAAGAGTTTCTGACTCTTTTGAATAATGAACAATAAACCATTATGCGGTATAGATGAAGCTGGCCGTGGTCCTTTGGCAGGTTCATTGGTGATAGCCGGAGTGGTGTTGAAAAATCCTATCGACGGGTTGATGGACTCCAAGAAGCTGACAGAGAAAAGACGTGAAGCACTCTATCCGATCGTGATCGAAAATTCGGAGTATCATATCGTCACATTTTCAGCCAAAGAGGTAGATAAGATGGGTATCTCTAAATGTTTACAGACAGGTTTACAAAGTATACAGAGGCATTTGACTGAAGCTGAGTATCTCTTTGACGGGAACAGTAGTTTTGGGATTGAAAACATCAGCACAATGGTCAAAGCAGATACGAAAGTTGCGGAAGTGAGTGCAGCAAGTATTTTGGCAAAAGTGACACATGACAGAGAGATGATAGAGATGGCAAAGAAATATCCTCAATACGGCTTTGAGAAACATAAGGGATATGGGACTAAAGCACACATTGAGGCGTTGCTCAAATATGACCGATGCGAGATGCATCGTAAAACGTTTAGAGTAAAAGGGTTGGATGAACCGACTCTGTTTTAAAGTGTGACCGGATTCTCATTAAGCTTGATAAATTGCAGTCAGGTGGTCCATTTTTTTACCCATGTTGAGCAGTGCCATATCTGCCAATGTCAGTGCCATCATCGCTTCACATACAACAGCACCCCTGATGGCGACACATGGGTCATGTCTCCCTTTGAGGTTGCATTTCACCTCTTCATTGTGGGTCGTGATCGTTTGTTGCTCTTGAAAGATAGAGGGTGTCGGTTTGAAGTGTGTCTTCACCACGATCGTATCTCCATTGGAGATGCCCCCTAGCATACCGCCGGAGTGGTTCGAAGTAAAGCCATCGAGGGTGATTTCATCATTGTTCTCACTTCCTTTGAGGTGGGTACTGGCAACACCATCGCCTATCTCAACCGCTTTAGCCGCATTGATACCCATCATTGCTTCTGCAAGTATGGCATCGAGCTTGTAGTAGAGTGGTTCACCCAGTCCTATAGGCACACCCGTAGCCGTCGTAAGGACCACGCCACCTACAGAGTCATGATTCTCTTTTGCTGCCAATATCGCAGCCTCCTGTGCAGCTTCCTGTGCAGGGTCAAGGGCGTACATTTTAGAAGTTTTTGCATATTCAAAATCCTGTACACTACCTTTGATACCGTCAACTTCACAAAGGCCACTCTGTATGGAGATGCCCAGTTCTTTGAGCATCAGTTTTGCTATGGCACCGCCTGCTACACGTGCAGCTGTCTCTCTTGCGGAACTTCTTCCCCCACCACGGTAGTCTCTCAGGCCATATTTGTGAAAGTAGGTAAAATCTGCATGTCCTGGACGAAAGAGGTCTTTCACATTTTCATAATCTTTGGATTTTTGGTTGGTGTTGAAGATGATCATGGCGATAGGTGTCCCTGTACTCACCCCTTCGAATGTACCAGAAAGAATCTCCATTTTGTCAGCTTCTTTACGTCCTGTTTCCAGTTTGGATTTGCCGGGTTTTCGTCTGTCGAGTTCACTTTGTATAAATGCCTCATCGATCTGAAGTCCGGCAGGTACACCGTCAAGTATGCACCCAAGAGCCTTACCGTGGGATTCACCAAACGTGGTAAGGGTTAGTTTTTTTCCAAAGGTATTCATGCTTTTAATTCCTTTAATGCAAGTTCTGCTGCTTTCTGTTGGGCCTCTTTTTTGCTTTTACCTTTTGCGGTAGCAATGGTTTTGTCATCGAGTGTGACTGCGATCACGAACTCTTTTTTGTGGTCTGGCCCTGAAGAGTCTAAAAGCGTATAGTTTGGTGTCACGCCGTGGGTTGCCTGTGTGAGTTCCTGTAACGCTGTTTTGTAATCTTTTGAGAGTGAGTCAAGGTCAATTTTTGGATGACTCTCCTCCAGTAGTTTGATAGAGATCTCTTTGGCCGTAGCTAGACCCGCTTCAAGGTAGATCGCACCGATGATCGCTTCAAAGGCATTGGAAAGCAATGACGGTTTGTTTCGGCCGTTGTTGTTCTCTTCTGCCAAGGAGAGATAGATGTAAGAGCCTAGATCGAGTCTTCTTGCTAATAGGGTAAAACCGCTTTCATTAACAAGAGAAGCACGGATCTTTGAAAGGATACCTTCATTTGAATTGGGGAATTTTGAAAAAAGATACTCTCCTACGATGAGGTCGAGTACAGCATCTCCTAAAAATTCAAGCCGCTCATTATTGTAAGGCTTTTTGTAACTCTTATGGGTCAGAGCCTCAATAATCAATTGCTTATTTTTAAATGTATAGTTCAGTCGCTCTTCCAGTTGACTGTAATCATTCATAAATTTCTCCTATAGTGTTAATTTTATTCTTTCTGCTTCGTTACGGGCCAGTTCGTCGCAACGTTCATTTTCAGGATGGCCATTGTGCCCTCTGACCCATGTACCGCGTATCTTATGCGGACTCGATATTTCAAGATACTCTTTCCATAGGTCTACATTCTTTACTTTGGAAAAGTTCTTGCGTACCCAGCCGTCCAACCATTCATTGATGGCTTTGATGACATAGGAACTATCAGAGATGATCTCTACATCACAAGGCTCTTTAAGAAGCTTCAGCCCCTCTATGACAGCTTGAAGTTCCATGCGGTTGTTAGTGGTATGTGCATCTCCACCAAAGTACTCTTTACGGATGCCCTTGAATTCCAGGATACCTCCGTAACCGCCGGGTCCGGGATTTCCAAGACTCGAACCATCAGAGTAAAGAGTAATCTGTTTTCGGGCTTGATTTTGCAATTTTTTCCTCAACTTTTACCGTATTTATAGCCATACAATTCGGACAGCGTTTGAAAGAGACAGGAAAACTCTGTTTACATTTTTGACAGAGGAAGGAGAAAACCAGATCTCCCTCTTCAAACCCATTTTCTCTTGCAGTAGCTAACATATCTACACTGAAAATACCACTTTCTTTTGCAGGTTTCTGTAAATAACCTTTCGCATAATAAAGTGTTTGCAGCTGTTTATTTGATGTGATTATATCTAAATCGAGTTGTGAATTTGGTAAGAACCAAAGGATGTCAAGAATCTCCATGATACGTTCGGGATCAATGCTCTCCCAGGCACTTTTTGTATCAAGCAGTAAAAGCGCTTTGATGATGTGTCTATAGAGACTTGGCTCCTCGTTTAATAACTGTTTGAGTCTCTCCACTTTCTCCGGTATGGCTAAGGTCTTATTTACAAGGAGCTCCGAAAGATTCAGAAATTTTTCAAGTGATGTGGTCTCTTCTCCTAAGACATGGAGAGGTTCCAGGACCTCTTTGGCTTTATCGTATTTTTGCATGATCTCATACACGATCCCCAATTCATAAAGGGCTTGCACATTACGGGGTTTCTTACGTAGCACTTCTGTGTAGATGGACTGAGACCGTTCCAGGAAGCCTGCATGAAGATAGGTACTCCCCAGACGTTCCATCAGTTCTATTTTTCCCGAATCGTGGGTAATGTTTTTAATAAGGAAAAGATAAATACTGATCGCTTTATGGTACTCTCCGGCATTTTCAAATGCTTTTGCCAGAATGGTAAGCGGTTTAAGCATATGCGGTTCGAAGGGCATGTCCGCTGTTTCCAAAGCACACTCGGCAGTGTCGAACTTTTCCAAGAACTTGAGCAGGTTCCCTTCTTCTTTTTGCTGTTTATGCAGCCCCCATCCATAGGTAACGAGTGCAATGATAAGAGAGATCACAACAATAAGCATAATACTGAAAAGAGGGTCATTATACGCAGGTAATATATGTTCCAAAATAATCCTTAAGAGAAACAAAGCAATGGAGAAAAGGTCCCAATAGCCAGTTAGAGGCGCTTTACTCTGTTTACGTCCTTAAATTATATCTAATTAGATATAATTTTAGAATGATAGATAATGCCTCAATAGAATCCTTAAAAAACAGTATTGACATTGTAGATGTGATCGGCAGCTATATAGAGTTGCGTAAAGCCGGAGCGAACTACAAAGCAAACTGTCCTTTTCATGGAGAAAAAACTCCCTCTTTTGTTGTCAGCCCGAGTAAACAGATCTATCACTGTTTTGGTTGCGGCGTAGGGGGAGACAGCATTAAATTTGTGATGGAGTTGGAAAAACTTTCCTACCCTGAAGCGATCGAAAAGCTTGCTTCCATGCATAACTTTTCGTTGAGCTATACAAAAGGAAGCTCGGATTACTCTGATGCAAAACGCGTGCTTGAAGCCGTAGGCCAGTGGTATGTGAAAAACCTTCACCATAATGAAACAGCGATGCAGTATCTACTTGACAGAGGGATATCCCAAAACTCCATTGAAACGTTTGAGATAGGGTATGTACCAAGCGGAGGGGAAGTGATGCAGTTTTTGCAAAGGGCGTTGCTTCCTCTGCCCAAAGCCGCAGAAGCAGGGATCCTTGCCCAAAATGAAAACGGCAGCGGCTATTATGCACGTTTGGTGGAGAGGATCACTTTTCCTATCTATTCTACCAGCGGTTCTTTGGTTGGGTTTGGCGGCAGAACCATTACGAATCATCCTGCAAAGTATATCAACTCACCACAAACAAAACTCTTTAACAAGTCGAGACTCCTTTACGGGTATCACTTGGCAAAAGAGAGCATCTATAAGAACAAAAAGATCATTGTGTGTGAAGGATATTTGGATGTCGTGATGTTCCATCAGGCAGGCTTTAAGGAAGCGGTTGCAGGGATGGGGACCGCATTGACAACGGAGCATTTGCCTCTGTTGCGCAAAGGAGATCCAAACGTGATCCTTGCCTATGACGGTGACAAAGCAGGTGTGGCAGCAGCACTGAAAGCGGCCCAGATGTTGTCAGTAGCGGGTTTTGACGGCGGGGTTGTACTTTTCCCTGACGGGCAGGATCCTGCTGACCTCATAGCCAAAGGACAGAGTGAGACCGTAGCGAAGTTACTTCGTAATGCCAAACCGTTGATCCCTTTTGTACTGGAGATGATTGTTTCTATGTATAATTTAAATGATCCCAGAGCAAAAGAAGCCGCTTTTGGCGCCCTGAAACAGTATCTTGATACACTCAGCCAGATCATCAAAGATGCGTATATCCCTATGGCAGCGACACTGGTGGGTGTGGCACCTTCCCTTTTTGGCAAAGAGACCAATGTAGCTAGGGCAAGAGAAAGTTTTACACAAAAAAAAGATAATCTTGAGCAGCTATGCATTCTGAAAACACTCATTGAAAATCCTAACCTTATCGATAATGTTCTCAGTGTCATGGATATCGAGATGTTTGGTACGTATGCAGGCCTTTTTACAGCACTTATCAATGGTGAAAACGAGCACCCCGGACTGGTAGGACTTAGTGTTGATGAGAGTGTAAAAGCAATGGATGAACAATCGCTCAATAGTTCTCTGTTAAAAATACTTACGATCTATTATAGAGGTAAATTGCAGAGTATACCAAGAGATACAGCGATTGCGACAGAGAAGAAACCATTTTTGCTTAAAAAGATAAAACTAGATATACTTCCGAGACTGAAAAAGGGTGAGTTGGTAGCGTATGACTCGCTTGATTAATAAATAGTTTTTAAGGAAACAACAATGGCAACAGCATCAGCAAGACACATATTGGTCAATGACGAAGCACTCTGTAAGGAACTCAAAGAGAAGATAAATGCAGGTGAGATCACTTTTGAAGAAGCAGCGAAGCAGAACTCCACTTGCCCTTCAGGTGCAAGAGGAGGAGATCTGGGAAGATTTGGTCAGGGACAAATGGTACCGGAGTTCGACAGAGTCGTTTTTAACGATGAGGTTGGTGTCGTACATGGTCCGGTGAAAACACAATTTGGGTACCATCTGCTTGAAATCACAGAACGTTCATAAAAAGTCTGCAAGATAGGTAAAATATATCTATCTTGTGCTAGAATCCTCTTTTTTATATCTTTGGGGCATTAGCTCAGCTGGGAGAGCGCTTCGCTGGCAGCGAAGAGGTCATCGGTTCGATCCCGTTATGCTCCACCAAACTACATGCAATAAACCCCATACTCTTTTCTAACCCATCTAAAATATGCTAAAATAGGCTATGTATTCATTGATTGAAACATTTTTGATACCCTAAAAGTAACATAAGTAAATATAATGAATTATGTTTAGAATTATCATATTAATTTAATCTAAATGATTTATAATACATGATACTTTTGTAAAAATGCTACACCTGTCGTGAGACAGGGCCAGAAAGCTATGGGTCTTGGATACACTATTGTATAGAATGATGAAAAGATCGCCAGGTCACACAATCAGTAGAACAACGCTTACAGAACTATTTTAAGGTATGCCATGCTTGATAATATGCACTTTTATGATTTTATGCACAAACAGATACTTGTGGTGATAGCACTATTTGCAGGAACCGGTATAGGGTATCTTTATATCGGATGGCTCTACTCTTCTTCTTCTCTTCCTGAACTCTTATGGTTTTCTCTGGTATTGTTACTCTCTTTTTGGGGATATCGATTGCATAAGAACTTTTTAGAGAATGATCTTAATATGCAACAAAAAGAGCAATGGCTTGGGCAACTGAGATATTTTTTATTCAGTTATTTTTCTGTTTGGACTATCATGTTTCTGATATACACATCACGCAGTGATACAGAGTTACATTATGTGGCCATAGCAACACAATTGGGAGTTACTGTTGTCTCGACGACCATTTTAGCCTCTCAAAAAAAGTTGGCTGTGTTTACTTTGGTCACACTTATGCTCCCTTTGACCATCTATTTTATCTTGGTAGGTGAGTTCTACAGTTATCTACTAGCTTTTTTTACGATCGTTTTGGGCGGTGTTTTACTTTATGCTGCGAACAATACCTTTAATTATCTTATTAAAAGTCAATTCCAGGCGTATCATGATGCTTTGACGACACTGGGGAATAGACGCTACTTTATCGAACTCCTGAATGACGCTATGAAAAGCCAAAAACAGGATCATAAACATATTTATCTGTTATTGATCGATCTTGATCATTTTAAGACCATTAACGATACTTTGGGCCATGATATCGGGGATATGCTGCTTTGTCAAGCAGCGGACCGTATGCGTACACTTAGTAAAAAGCATCAAAACTTTGTATCCCGTCTTGGCGGGGATGAGTTTTGTATTCTCAGTACTACATTTGCAACGGAACTGGAGTGTCTTCATCATGCATCCCAGTTTGCAGAGGAGTTGCTGGCATCGATCAGAGAAAGCTACCATATAGAAGAGCATTATTTATATATCAGTGCCAGTATCGGTGTGAGTATCATCAGTGATCCGAAAATAGAAGCCAGTAACTTTATCAAAGAAGCGGATATCGCTATGTATGAGGCTAAAGGAAGGGGAAGAAACGGCATTATTTTCTTCAATGACACACTTGCAAAACATGTCGAATGGAAACTTGAGATAGAACGTTTATTGCACTTCTCGCTTCAAAGGAACGAAATATCATTGACCTACCAGCCACAGTATAATGCTGAGAATGAAATTATCGGTTGTGAAGTCCTTTCACGTTGGGATAACGAAACCTTAGGAGAGGTCAGTCCGACTGAATTTATACCGATCTCTGAAAAAACGGGATTCATTATAGAGTTGGGATTCTACATATTAAAAGAGGCCTTTCTTACATTTAAAAAGTGGGAAGAGAAGGGTATTTCTCTACAACAGATATCTATTAACGTCAGCATGCGACAACTCTTTCATTATCATTTTATTAACGATGTGAAACATCTTTGTGACACGTATCTTACAAAAGAACAACGCGCAAAAATAGTCTTTGAGATTACAGAGACTTCCGTTGCAGAGGATATAGCAAAACTGATTACAAACATGAAGATCCTTCAGGATTACGGTATTCATTTTTCGATGGATGATTTTGGAACGGGATACTCCTCTTTGAGTTATCTCCGGCAGTTACCTATCAATGAGATCAAGATCGACAAATCATTCATCTCTGAATTGCATCATCTTGAGGACGAGGAAGATAAATGTTTTGTTCAAACGATCTTTACCATAGCTCAAAACCTCAACTTAAGGATCGTTGCAGAGGGGATCGAAAATGAAGAGCAGCGCCAGTTCATTGTAGATCAAAAATGCGATATTTTACAGGGATATTATTTCTCAGAACCCGTGAGTGATGAGGCATTTGAAACCCTATTCTTAGAAGCGAACCGTAAGAAAACTTTGAACAGTGTTGATGATTTAGCGTTATGATATAGGTTAAGGCTTATCTCATTTTGATGAAGTAAGATTTGTATAAAATAGCAGTGTATTGGGTGAATGAATGGTGACCCCACGGAGACTCGAACTCCGGTAACATGGATGAAAACCATGGATCCTAACCGCTAGACGATGGGGCCACATAATGTTGATAGGTTACAAGCTAAAAATGGTGACCCCACGGAGACTCGAACTCCGGTAACATGGATGAAAACCATGGATCCTAACCGCTAGACGATGGGGCCATCTGTAACTTGTGGATGGCATTATATAGATAGGGCGCTTAAAAATCTCTTAAGATAGTGTATAATTTGTCGAAAATAAGGAAAAAAAATGAATTTTAAAAGAATCATTTCAATTTTTATCATGGGTTTGCTTTTGAGTGCCTGTGCTTCTAAAGAGTATGTGCAGCAAGATTCTGCCTACATTATATTTAAAACACCTACCTTCAAATATGCTGATATGGGGTTCATCTATGAGAATGAAGAAGAGATGAAGATCGAGATCTATAGCAGCGGGCAGGCACTCATCTCTCTAGAAATATCCGAGACCTCAATCTGCATGAGTCTGTTGGAATGTATGAGTAAAAATGCTTTCAACAAAGAGGTCTTAAGTGCCATGTACCCAGAAGATATACTGGAAAATATATTTAGAGGGAGGCCTCTGCTTCATGGTACCGGATTGGAAAAGAAGGGTGACGGGTTTACACAGAAGATCGTAAAAACAGATAAATATAATATCGATTATAGTGTTTTAAACAAGCAAATTATTTTCCGTGATACAATCAATTCTATACTTATACAAGTGAAAAAACAATATTAAGGTACAAAGATGACAAAATTTGTCGGTGCACATGTAAGTGCAAGCGGTGGCGTGGATAACGCCCCATTGAATGCTATGGCTATAGGGGCCAAAGCATTTGCACTTTTTACGAAAAATCAAAGACAGTGGGTTGCAAAACCTTTAGAGACAAAAACCATAGATGCATTTCATCAAAATCTCGAGGCTTCGGGTATCTTGCCTAAACACATTTTACCGCATGACTCTTACCTCATTAATCTGGGACACCATGAGGCAGAAAAACTTGAGAAATCAAGAGATGCCTTTATCGATGAGTTGGAACGTTGCCGTATTTTGGGGCTTGACAGGCTTAATTTCCACCCGGGGTCTCATTTGACAAAGATCCCTAAAAAAGACCCGGAATACCATGATAAACTCATGCAGGCAGAGTTGCAATGTCTTGACGTGATAGCAGAGTCACTGAATAGAGCCATAGATGCGACAAAAGATTCCAATGTAAAACTGGTTATAGAAAATACAGCAGGACAGGGATCCAATCTTGGGTATAAGTTCGAACATTTGGCACATATCATCGATAAGGTGGAAGATAAAAGCCGTGTAGGCGTTTGCATCGATACCTGTCATATGTTCACAGCAGGATATGATATCCGTACGAGAGAAACCTATGATGAAACATGGAACACTTTTGATAAAGTCGTAGGAAGAGAGTATCTTATGGGTATGCATATCAATGATTCTAAACCAAAGTTGGGTTCAAGGGTTGACAGGCACGACTCGCTAGGTCAGGGAGAGATCGGATGGGATGCTTTTAAATTCATTATGAATGACTCGCGTATGGATGATATACCACTTGTCCTGGAGACGATCGATGAGTCGATCTGGGCACAGGAGATCAATGCACTGTACGGGTTGATCGAAGCATAAATATATCATAGTGAAAAGAGGGAGAAAAAGGATGGGGAAAATTGTAAAAGGTTTAGCGTACGAGTACTAGAATGGACTACAGGTTTAAAAACTTTTATGAACTGATCACCTTTCAGGCAAAAAAGCGAGGCAAGAAAGTTGCACTGTTTGTAGATGAGGAGAAGATCACCTATAAAGACATCTTAGCAGCAGCAGATAAATTGGCTGCTTTTCTTGCGAGAAAAGGGGTAAAAAAGGGTGACAGGATCGCACTTTTTTTGCGTAACTCTCCTGAGTTCATCTATACGATCTTTGCCGCTTCAAAATTGGGGGCTATTGTAGTACCTGTCAACACCTTTTTAAAAGAAGAGGAGCTGACGTATATTTTAGAGGACAGTGGGGCTTCCACACTTGTCGCCTCTGCACTCCATGAGAAGGTTGTCAATAACAGTAAAGCAAGTAAATTGTGTAAATTACTTGTTTGGGAAGGGGGCAAAAGTGCGCCGGGAGAACAACACTACACTTTTGATGAAGCGTTAAAAACAGGGGTATCTGTAGCCCATACCGATACCGCCTTGGAAGATACAGCGGTGATCATTTATACTTCCGGAACGACCGGTAAACCCAAAGGGGCGATGCTAAGCCATAAGAACATTTTTTCAAACGGAAGTTCCGGGATGAAGCACATCAATGTGACACCCAGAGACAGAGGGATCGTATTTCTTCCCATGTTCCACTCCTTTACATTTTCCATTGCCGTTATGCTTCCTTTGTGTGTAGGTATGAGTATTGTGATCATCAAATCGATACAGCCTTTTTCCAATATTTTTAAACAGACGCTGTTAAAACGGGTCACGCTCTTTTTTGGTATTCCCGATGTCTATAATGCGTTGGCCAAGGCGAAACTTCCATGGTATTTTATGTGGTTCAACAATGTACGTGCCTTTATATCAGGGGCTGCACCCCTGCACCCTAAAACACTGGATGCCATGGCAAAGAAATTTAAACGGGCAACATTGCTGGAAGGGTATGGGTTGAGCGAAGCAAGCCCTGCTGTCAGTATGAACACGTTAAAAAAACAAAAAGCAGGATCCGTTGGTACAGCACTCTACGGGTATGAGATAAAGATCGTAGATCAAGAGCTAAAGGAAGTACACCGCGGCACGATAGGAGATATCATCGTGAAAGGCGACAATGTGATGCAGGGGTACCTGCACCGCCCTGAAGCAACAGATGAGACCATCATTAACGGGTGGCTGCTTACAGGTGACGTAGGATATATGGATGAGGAAGGATTTCTGTTTATCGTAGATAGAAAAAAAGATCTCATTATCTCAAAAGGTATCAATATCTACCCTCGTGAAGTAGAAGAGGTCATAGACAGTTTTGAGGGGGTTGGAGCCTCGGCTGTGATCGGTATGGCTGATGAGAAGAGTGGGGAGCTTCCCGTAGCGTATATAGAACTTGAAGAGGGGATAGAGAAGCTTGATCAAGAGGGTTTAAAGAAATATATGAGAGAGCAGCTCGCAAATTATAAAATACCCAAACAGATACATCTCATTAAAGGGCTCCCTAAAAATGCAACGGGTAAAGTACTGAAAAGGGCACTCAAAGAGAGCCTTGGGAGTGGTATGTGAGCACAGAACGACAAAAGAGAGTGAGGTAAGAACACAATGAAAGCTATTCGCAATGCAAAGCTATTGATTGATGACAAGATTGTTGAAGATAAAGTGCTTTTATTTGATCACAAGATCGTCAATATCGTAGAGGAGAGCGATCTTACAGGTATCGAAATAATCGATGCCAGAGGTGCTTATGTCAGTGCAGGGTTTATTGATCTGCATATACACGGAAGCGGTGGTGCAGATGTGATGGATGCCACACCTGATGCACTGGAAACGATCTCTTCAACCCTGCTTCAAACAGGGACCACCTCTTTCTTGGCTACGACGATGACAATGTCAAGTGAAGCCATTGACAAGGCTTTACAAAACATACAACTGCATGCGGCTAAGGTCAGCGGTGCAACTCTGCTCGGCATTCATCTTGAAGGACCTTTTATCAATGCAGAGAAACACGGTGCGCAGGATAGAACCTATGTGCAGCCGCCGAACATGGCACTGATAGAGAACTATATGAACGAAGTTAAAATGATCACACTGGCACCTGAAATAGCAGGTGCGGAAGAGTTTGTAAAGCGATTGACAGAAGCATATCCTCATATCATCCTCAGTATCGGGCATTCTGATGCAAGCTATGAAGAGAGTCAGGAGAGTTTTACCTGGGGTATCTCGCATGCCACGCATCTCTTTAATGCCATGAACTCCTATCATCATAGAAAACCCGGCATCGTAGGTGCAGTATTTGACTCTGATGTGACCTGTGACATGATCGCAGATCTGGTACATACCCACCCGAGCACACTGGAACTGGTACAGAGAGTCAAAAAAGAGAAACTGATACTTATCACAGATGCTATGAGGGCAGGATGTATGAAGTGCGGCACCTATGATCTGGGGGGCAGGCGTGTTGAGGTCAATGAAGGTAAAGCAGTACTTGACGACGGTACGCTTGCAGGTTCTGTACTGAAGATGAATGAAGCATTGTCGAATATGAAGAAACACACCTCTATGGACCTTGTTGAGATCGTCAATGCTGCGACGAAGATACCCGCGGCCAAACTGGGTATAGCTAAAGGGGAACTGCGAGAAGGCTATGATGCGGATATAGTCATCTTTGATGAAAATTTCAGTATCATATCAACCATAGTGAATGGTGAAGTAAAGTATAAAAGGTAGAGAAATGTTCGGATTTTTAAAACGTAAAGTAAGAGAGATAAAGTCACCTGTAGACGGACAGGTCGTAGCACTTGAAAGTGTGGATGATGATGTCTTTTCACAAAAACTTGTAGGTGACGGTGTAGCGATCATTCCTATGTCTGATGTGTTTTCAGCACCGATAGAGGGAAAGATCACAAAAATATTTTCTACGAACCATGCCTATAGTATAAAAAGTACAAAAGATCTAGAGGTGATGGTTCACATCGGCTTAGAGACTGTGGCACTTGAGGGCAAAGGTTTTGAACGCCTTGCGAACGAAGGAGACGAAGTGAATGCAGGGGACCCCATCATCCGTGCTGATCTCTCCTACATTCGGAAACATGCTAAAGATATCATCACGCCTGTGATCATCTCCGAGGAGAGTGATGTGAAAAGTATCGACAAACGATTGAATATCGTAAAAAGCCAAGATATCATTATGGAGGTAAACTAATGCCAATGAATGACAATATCTATTATTATGTGATCTACGGTCTGATCTTGGTCGCATTTCTCATTGTGCTCAAAATGCCTAAGAAAAAGAAATAATCTTCTATAATATTTTCTTAATATTACTGGTTGTATACTCTAATATTATGAGAATACTATTACTTGAAGATGACCAGATTTTATGCGATAGCCTGAAAGAGTTCCTGGAGCTGGAAGGGTATACGATAGATGTGGCACATCGTGGACCTGAAGTATTTGACCTCACGTTCACCCACAAGTATGACCTCTACATTTTAGATGTGAATGTCCCTGAGGTCGATGGTTTTGATGTGCTCTCAGCACTCAAAGATGCAGGAGATGAAACCCCCGCTATCTACATCACTGCCCTTACTGACATCAACTCCATTTCCAAAGGTTTTGCCATCGGAGCAGAAGACTATATCAAAAAACCTTTTGATCCCGAAGAGCTACTGATACGTATTAAACGAAAATACCAAAAAGAGGATGAACTGCTTTATCTGAATGATATTACGTATAATCCGGTGACTAGAGTGTTACAAAAATCAGGACAGACCATAGGATTGGGAGATGTGCAGCAAAATATTTTTCATGCACTCATCACATCGCAAAATAAAATTGTAGAGAGTTACAGACTGATGGACTTTTTAGAACAGCCTACCGCAAATGCCTTACGTGTAAATCTTGCAAAATTAAAGAATAAATTAGGCATAGAGATCAAAAATATACGCGGGAAGGGGTATATGATTGAAAAAGTATGAGCGAGAATCATTTTTCAAAAGTTTTTTGATATTCCTGATACTTTTAGAAGTCTTACTGGCGATTAATTTTTGGAATGAATATCAAATTAAAAAAGTAGAGATAGAAGACAAGATCCATATAGAGATGAAACTCTGTGCTTTTTCCTTACAGTGTGCAGGGCTTACAACAGACTTTGTGGATAAGGATGAAACCAAAGAGGAGAACATCCTCTATCAAGATGGCGGTTTTTATAGCTATTTCAAGGTGCCGACATCAGAAAAGTATCTGATGAAGGTCATGTATTCAAAAGAAAATTATATACAGAGAGTGGAGAAGTTGGCCAATAAACTGTATGGAAAATTTTGGTTTTACTCTGTCTTTGCTGCATTTGTCTCTCTTCTTTTCTCTATCTATTCACTGATGCCATTGCAAAGAGCACTTCGTATCAATGAAGAGTTCGTAAAAGATATCCTCCATGATTTCAATACCCCTATCAGTTCTATGCTTATCAACTTAAAACTTTTTAAAAGAGAGATAGGGGAGAATCAAAAAATACAGAGACTTGAAAACAATATCCAAAGCATACTCTCTTTACAGGATAACCTGCGTATTTTTCTCAAGGGGGTTCCGGCACAATCAGAAAGATTTTCCTTGAAAGAGTTGGTGCAGGACCGTGTACACTATTTTGAGGTACTCTACCCTGATGTGAGATATAAAACGGCTATAGAGAAAACGACTTTGGAGACAAACAAAGATGCATTTACACGTATTTTGGATAATCTTTTAAGCAATGCAGGCAAATACAATAGTGTCAATGGTACTGTCGATATTATATTGCAAGGGAGCACTTTAACGATACAGGATACAGGAAAAGGTATTAAGCATCCTTCCAAAGTGTTTGACAGATACTATAAAGAACAAGCCAGAGGCATAGGAATAGGGTTGCATATTGTAAAAAAACTGTGTGATGAATTGACCATACCTATTAAGATACAAAGCAAGAAAAATAAAGGTACAAAGATCGAATTAAATCTCTACAACGTTATCTCTGTCAAATAGCTGGTAGATCCTATTTATTTTCCTGCTTCTCTTTTATAAGCAGCAGGATACGTTTTTTGTAGTTTGGGTCTTTATTGATTTTGTATGCAGCAATGAGATCTTCAAGCGATCCTTCATTGAAGAGTTTTTCTTCTTGTAAGGATTTTTTTCTTCTTTTTAACATACTGTATTGGTGGTTTGAGAGTGCACCTCTTGTCTCTTTTTGTGAAAGATATGCGGATAATGTATCAAGAGGTGCCTCATATAAATAATATGTGTAGATCTCTTCTTGTGTTTTGATCTGTAGCTTTTGAGCGATGATCTGCAACTGTGCTAATTGTTTTCGTGTGCGGGCCCGTTTTTCGTAGCGTCTATAATACTCATAGATGAGCTGTTTTGGCAGCTTTGTTTGAATGCTTTCGATCCCATCTGCATGGTATCTTCTAATGGCATCTTTGTAGAGCTCCTGGAGATGTGAATAGTCCTGAACTTCAACCAAAAGAGTTTTTACACCCTTGTATCTTCTCGGCGCTACAGATGCGATCACCCCCACTGAATATAAAGAATCAACAGGAGTAAACCCCTGACGTTTCAAACGTTTCAATATATGGGTATAGTTTGTCTTTGGATCGGTATGCAGTGTAAGTGCTGCTTGTTCGGGTTTACTGAGATTGTAAAGTATATATTCGTTCTTACGATGAAGCAGGAAGCCAAGGTACTTATTTTTTTTATCATAAAGGTAGAGGTATTTCTGATCCTCGTTGATCGTTTCTAATTCTGTTCTTGTGAAGTACGCACGGTGGTGTTTCATGTAGGGGGTATACTCTACAACAGTGACTTTATTGATCTCTCCGGGGACATACAGTCTGTTTAAAGAACAGCCGCTAAGAAGTATAAAGAAGAGAAACAAGACAACTGTACGCATAGATATATCCTGAAGGTTTTTTCTATAAGTATAATGCTTATAAGTTAATATATGGCTAATACAATCTTAACCAATAGTTAGCCTCTTTGCAAGAATGTCTTTATCTTCTCTGCGATACCCTCTGCTTTCGTCCCCAATACGACTTGGACACTGCGTCTATCCGGACGGATGACACCTTTTGCCCCTAAGCGAATCAAGGCATCGTCCCTAAGCAGCGAACTGTCATGAACCTGCATACGCAATCGTGTGATACATGCATCGGTATGAATAATATTCTCTTCTCCTCCCAAAGCAGCAATAAATGCTTTTGTCTCCTCATCCGATTCGACCGTTTTCTCTTCTATCATCTCTTCAAAGATATTGAGTTTAAAGAGTTTGATCGTGTAGTAGGAAGTGATAAAATAGATAAGAGCGAACACTGCTCCCAGTGGGAGGATAAGCAGGGGGTTTGTAGCCAGTTTATAGTTGATCACATAATCTATAAAACCTGCCGAAAAGCCGAATCCTGCGTGAATGTCTAACATCTGTGCTGCTGACAGTGCCAGACCGGTAAGCAGTGCATGTAAAACAAAGAGCAGAGGGGCTACGAACAAAAAGAGAAACTCCAAGGGTTCCGTGATACCCGTGAGAAACGAGGTAAATGCCACACCGGCCAAAATAGCACCGACTTTTTTACGTGACTCTTTTGGGGTGTTCAGGTAGATAGCATAGGCCATTGCAGGCAGACCGAACATCATGATGAGATAAAACCCTGACATATAGACACCCGCGGTTTTATCGCCGGCAAAAAAACGATGCAGATCACCGTTGGCCACCACTTCTGCACCCTCTTTGATGTATGTGTATTCTCCCAGCTGGAACCAGAACACAGAGTTGAGTATATGGTGCAGTCCCAGCGGAATGAGAAGACGGTTGAGTGTGCCGTAGATAAATGTGCCTGTCTCTTTTAATCCAATGATAGTATTTGAAAATGCATCGATACCGCTTTGCGCGAAGTGCCAGAAATACCCTGCAAGGATCCCAACCCCTATAGCAGAGACAGCAGTGAGAATAGGGATGAAACGTTTTCCCCCAAAGAAGCCTAAAAATTCCGGCAGTTTGATGGTGTGATAACGGTTATAAAGAGTACCGGCTATGACACCGATGATGATACCGACAAATACACCCATATTGACCTCTTTGTCTATGCTGAGATAGACCGCTTTGGCGATGAGTACACCTATCGCACCTGAAAGTGCTGCGGCACCGTCATTGTTCTTTGCCAATCCATAGGCGATACCTATACCAAAAAGAAGATCAAGATGGGAAAAGATCGCATCTCCGGCACTCTTCATAATGAGGGCTATCTGGCCGTCAAAGATATCACCAAAACCCAAGCGAAGCAGAAGTGCAGCTACAGGGAGTACTGCAATAGGGGTCATCAGTGCTTTTCCGATGCGTTGAAGTAAATTAAACATCTCTTATCTCCTCTTTTGTTTGCGCGATACTTTTGGGGGAAACACTGAGCGTCTCCATCCCCAGGTTTAAAAGCTGAGGTATGGCATCTTTATTTGCCGCCAGCTCACCACAGATACTTACCGGTTTGGTTGCGGTATGAAGAATGGTCTCAATGGCAGAAAAGAGTGCCGGTGAGAGTTCATCCGCTTTGAGCAGAGGATGTGTTCTCTCTATGGCAAAAAGATACTGTGTAAGGTCATTGGTGCCGATAGAGTAGAAATCTACGACATCATTGAATGATTCCAGCAAGAAAAGTACTGAGGGTACTTCTATCATGATGCCAAATTGAAGGTGTGAAATATCAAGCTGGTATTTTCGGGCTACGTTCTGTGCAAAGGATTTTGTTTGCGTGAACTCTTCCACCGAACTGATCATAGGGAACATGATCTTGATAGGTTTATCTCCTGCAGCCAGGAAGATCGCATGTAACTGCTCTTCGAGAAGTTCGGGATGTGTCTGGAATAGACGTACCCCGCGTACTCCTAAAAAAGGGTTCTCTTCAGCAGGTATCTCTATATAGGGCAGGGATTTGTCCCCGCCAACATCCAGTGTACGAACGGTGATATCATCAAAGAGTTCAAAGATCTCTTTGTAGGCTTTTTGCTGTGTCTCTAAAGAGGGTTTGACATCCTTGAATAAAAATTCTGAACGCAAAAGACCTATCCCTTCGGCACCTTCCTCTTTTGCCGTTTTTGCTGTATTTGGATCTGCAGCATTGGCAAACACTTTGATAGGTCTTCCTTTTTGTGTGATGGCCGGTTCAAAACGTTTTTCAGCAGCACGTACTTTTTGTACATGATCTTTTCCCCTATGTTCTTTTGCTTTTTGCAGATCATTGGCACTTGGATCTTGAACGATCACACCGGCGTGTGTATCGAGTATGACACTCTCTCCTTCACTAAGGTTCTGCGTATCTGCAATAAGAGAAGAGATACCCGAAGCACGGAGCAAAATAGCGGTATGAGAGTGGATAGAAGTCTCTTTCAAGACCACTCCTGTAACGTTTGTCTGCTGCAGATGGTCTATTTCGCTGGGGAGCAGGTCCTCACATAGCAGTATAAAGGGGCTGTCAGGAAAAGTGACTTGTATCTCCAGCCCCAAATGTTTTTTGACACGTTGGAGTATATCCTGATAATCACTTTTTTTCGCATCCAGTTTTGTACCTATCAGGTTTTTGGATCCCTCTTCGACTTTCTCTTCGAGTTCCCTCAAAGTGTGACAGTCTGTACCTAGAGAGAGAAGGAGTTCTTTTTGTGCAAGGTAGATAGCGGCATTTTCATCCTCTTCTTTGTTGCGATAAAGTGTTTCCAGTTCCTCTATACTTTTAGAAAGTGCGGTACTAAAGTCCATCTCACTTTGATGCTGTACCTCTGTTGTGCGGTAGGTGTAGGTAGGGGCAATGGCAATACCCTCAGAGATGATCTCTCCTTCTATGACAGAGCCTTCATAACTGTATACAGCTTTTTCTCTCTGTTTGATCTCTTTGTCATTTTGCATCAGTGTTTCAAAAAGACGCTGCAGTGCTTCAAGTGCCTCGTCTGCCTTTTTCCCTTGAGCAACCAACGTGAAGGTATCGCCTTTCTCCAAAGAGAGTGAAAGTAAGGTATTGACACTTTTGGTGTCGACACTTTTGTTGTTAAAGGTCGCAGTAAGCTGACAGGAGAATGATTTGGCCAATGAAGCAAACTGTGCAACGGGTCTGAGGTGAAAACCGTTATGCGAGGTGACGGTAAGTTGTACAGAGAGAGGTTTTGAGAAGAGGTTTTTAAACAGGAACATCGCTTATTTTGTATCTTTTGAACAGAGAGGTTCGGCCATGGCTATAGAGTGTGCTTTAGTCGTTATCAGGGCAAGACACATCTGTTCTCCTTTTGTGCACATTAATGTATTACTCAAAGTATAGCAAATATTTGTTATACTCAAATTATTAACTATGAGGAACACGCATTGAAATACCTTATTGATTTTATTGAGACAAAAGATGTAAAGAAGACATTGATCTTTGAACATTTGAAATGCACGAAAGAAGAAGCATCTTTGGTACAGTATATTTGTAAACGTTATGTGGCAGGGCTGGAAGAGATCTCTGTACTGGAGATACTGCAAGAGAATTTTTCATCAGAAGGGTACGAGTATCTGAAAAAACTGGGATTGATCAAAAACCTTTTGGACCTGGGATGGATGATACAAGTGAGTTTCGGACAGGTCAAAGCACATGAAGCATCCACATTGGAACTGCTCAGTACATCCGTGACACCAAGTATCTCTTTGCTGCGTCTGCTCGAAGAGGGATCACTGGAGATATTCCTTCCGGAAGTCAAACCTTACACAGACCATCTTGAGTATCTCCAGGATCAGTTTGATATGGTGTCACTTTTACATAAGATCGCTACATTCAAACAAGGTTTTGCAGACAACTCACTCAGTATAGGACGATTGAAGAACAAATTGACACTTTTGACAACGCGTATAGAGGAACGTGTCAAAATGACAGAGACACCTATCGTTGTCGAAGAGTTCTTTAAAGAGAAAGAGCTGGATGAAAAAGAGAAGCGGATATTCCTGGCACTGCTTAAAGAGGAGTATAGCGGAGGAGAAGGACAATTCAGGGATATGAATACGTTGATAGAACTCATCAGCTTTGACGAGTACGAGAAGATAAAGAACCGTGCATTGCTTGAAGATGGTGCAAAACTGATCTCTGAGGATATCATCGATTATGAAGAGATACTCAACATGTTCGGTGGGGTCAGCCGCTCTTTTTACCTGCAAGAAGAGGTGATGCAGCGCATTATACACCCCAAAAAAAGCAAAAAAGTCACCAAACTTAAGTTGGATGCACTGGTACAGGAACAAGAGCTTTTCGAGTACTTAAAACCTACAACCACCCTGGATGATGTTGTGTTGCATCCTAAGACAAGAGAGACTTTACATAATGTTGTTAAACAGGTTGACAAAGAGGTGTTCAAGAAGCTCAAAGAGTGGGGGATCAAAGACAAACGTAAAGGTATTGATGCGCGTATCATTTTCTACGGTGCCGCAGGAACAGGGAAAACAATGACAGCCATGAGTTTGGCAAAAACACTCAAACGTCCTATACTCTCCTTTGACTGTTCGAAGATCCTCTCTATGTATGTAGGGGAGAGCGAAAAGAACGTACGTAGGATATTTGATGATTTTAAAGAATTAAGCAAAAAAGCAAAAGTGGACCCTATCTTGCTGCTCAATGAAGCAGACCAGTTTTTGAGTTCAAGAAGCGAAGGGACAGGAAGTTCGGCAGATAAAATGCATAACCAAATGCAAAATATCTTCCTCGAACAGATAGAGAAATTTGAAGGTATACTCATCGCTACGACCAATTTGCTTGGTAATATTGATAAAGCATTTTCGAGACGATTCAACTATAAGATCGAATTTAAGAAGCCGGGGAAAAAACAGCGTCTCAGACTCTGGCAGTTCATGCTTCCTGAAAATGCAGATTATGAGGAGGGATTTGATATGGCAGAACTTTCCAAATACGAACTCACCGGCGGGCAGATCAATCTTATCATCAAAAACACAGCCTATAAAGTAGCGGTGCGTGAAGAGAGTGTGTTCGGAAATCAAGACTTCCTTGAAGAGATCGAGAAAGAACTCGGTTCGAGCTTTGAAGGGACAAAAAGTATGGGATTCAAAGTGTAATTTTACCTCTTCAAACAAAGGAGTACGATGTTTTCTTATCTAAGATCATTCATGACAAAGACCAAGTCAACGTTATTTACGTTCAACAATGAACCCTTTTCCAAGTTTTCGATACTTTTGATCCTCATTTTAGATATCTTTTTGTTCATTACGATCTTAACGGGGATCGACTCTGAAAAAGATATGTCTCCTGCGGTCAGTGTCAAATATCCCTACCAGTGTAAGAGTCATTTTGACCCAAAATATAAACGTAGTGTCTGGAACAGTGCAACAAGAGGATATACCTATGACAGGTTTCCTTTTTCAGAGTATGCATCTTTTTATATCACTGCCCATTCAACATATGAGAGCGGTAAAAAGTTCCAATCCTATACGGATAAAAGAATGGCACCTCTCTGTACCGAGCTGTATCAAAAAATCGCTGTTTTTGCTCAAACCAAAGCATTTAAAAATAACAAAGAGCTCACGCATAATCTAAGAAATGAGAAACGAAATGTGTTATCAGAAATCAATAGTATTGAAAAAAGATACAATACTGCACTTTTCGAAAAAATTTCTTCTTCCCAGGAAGAGCGAGATAAGAAGATAAGGGATAAATATTACAGTTTGCTTGAAAAAGAGAAAAATATTGATAGGCAGATCAAAGAGATCAAATCAGTAGCTGCTTATAAAGGCTATCAGGCGTATGTGGATTTTGTCAATACAAATAGAGAGAGATTTAACGAAGCCTATGATTCCTATGCCTTTTGGCAACCCTTTATTTCATTTCTCTATTTGTTAAAATTTACCTTTCCTTTATTACTTTTATCTTTTTTAGCCCATAGGTTCTCTACAAGTCCTGCAAGAAAAATATCCGTACCCAATAAACTTGTCACCTTGATCAGTTCTCATATCATCATCATTACTTTACTTCCACTATGTATTGATGTGATGCGTTTGATCTTTCATATTATTCCAAAAAGGTTTTTAGAGAAGATCATTACTTTTTTATATGAATACGGCTTTATATTCTTGGGGTACTATTTTTTGATGTTGCTTGGTATTGTGGGTATCGGTCTGGTTGTTTTTTTTATACAAAGAAGTGTTTCCCGAAGAGAAAAACGAAGAAGAGAGATGAAGGAGAAGACCCTCTATATTGATGCCTATAATCAAAGCAGGTGCCCACACTGTAAAAACAGGGTGGATTATAGTAAAAACTATTGCGGTTTTTGCAAAGAGGAGTTGAACAGGGTGTGCAGCGCATGTAATAAACGCACACCCAAACACATTCAGTATTGTATAGAGTGTGGTACATAGGCAGCTATTTTACGAGTGTAGCTCCTGCACCGATCAATTGGATGATCCCTCCCTTGACATTAAGTGGGGTAAACCCGTGCTCTTCTAATATGCGCGAGGCAGACACACTTCTGCTTCCTGTTCTACAATAGACAATGATCTTTTTATCTTTATCTTGCTTGAGCATTCCCAGGTTTTGACTGAGTGCATCTACAGGAATAAGTGTCGCATCTCTGAGATGACCGCTTTTATACTCCTGTATCGTTCTTACATCAAGAAGTGTCACATTATCGTCATTTTCCAGCAGATAGATCGCCTGTTTGGCATCTATGGATTCAAAGTTGGCAAGTATCCACCCTTTTGAGTAGGCAAACCAGAAAACCAGGCCTGACATGGCGATCCAGTAGAGTACATTCATAGGGTTTTTTAAAAGAGCCATTTTTTTGTTCCTTATAGTTATTATAATTTTATTTGATATTGTAGCGCTATTTTCTTTATGCATCGTTACATCTCGTTACATAACAAACAGTAATCATAGGAAGGATGAAACCCTCCCAAAATCTTTTAATCATCTTTTAGATAATATAAAGCTAATATTCTAAAGGAATTTCTCTACTGGAAAAAGCAAGTGAAAACTTAAGCCTAAGGTGAACTTCAGTGAGAGGAATTGAAAACGGGCTCCGCCTGTGTTTCAAAGAGAATTGATGAAATTAAAGGGATTAACATGACTCATGTAATTACAGAACATCCGTATTTTGGTGTATTTGTTTTATTTGCGTTGACAGCAGTGGCGTTCCCAGCGACGCTATGGGCTGCACGTTTCGTTAGTAGAAAATTTGCAAGACTTGATACGGAAAGACTTAAATTAAGTATATACGAATGTGGACCAGAGGTGACTAAACAACCTAACGCCATTTCTGCACAGTTTTATCTGATAGCACTTTTGTTTATCTTGTTCGATGTAGAGATCATTTTTATGTTCCCTTGGGCAATCGACTTTAAATTACTCGGTTGGTTCGGTTTTGCTGAGATGATACTATTTATCTTACTACTTGCGATTGGTTTCGTATATGCATGGAAGAAAGGAGCACTTGAATGGCACAGCATCAAGTAAACTACGCCAGCGCAGCTGGCTTGCCGATAGCATTGACTTCGGTAGACAAACTCGTAAACTGGGGGCGTTCAAACTCACTTTGGCCGCTCACATATGGACTCGCATGTTGTGCGATCGAAATGATGGCATCGGGGGCATCCCGTTATGACTTCGATAGAATGGGAACGATCTTTAGAGCTTCTCCAAGACAAGCAGATGTGATGATCCTCGCTGGAACACTCTCTAAAAAGCACTCTGAGTTTGCTAGAAGACTTTATGACCAAATGACAGAGCCTAAATGGGTGATCTCTATGGGGTCATGTGCAAATACCGGTGGTATGTTCAACACCTATGCAACAGTACAGGGTGTGGATCGTATCATCCCTGTAGATATCTATCTTCCAGGATGTGCACCAAGACCTGAAACACTTCAGTATGCACTGATGATGCTTCAAAAAAAGATTCGTAAAGAGTCTGCAGATATGAAGAAAAACACAAAACAAGACCTGACAAATCAAACGGGTAAAAGAGCGAGGTTGATCTAATGAGAAAATACGTACCAAAAGACAACGTTCAAGGGAAAGCATACTATACAGATAGATTTTGGGTAGCACCACGTGTACCAAGAAGTGAAGTAGAAGATGCGCATTTCGCAGCAGTAGTGAAAGCATTGGGTGATCAATCGAATGAATCCTATATGGAGATCGGACAGCTTGTCGTACATATCGATGCGACCAATAACTTTGCTGTACTCAAAACACTGAAAGAAGAATGCGGATACACACAATGTTCTGAGCAATCTGCTGTAGATTACCTGGCAAAAGATGGAGAGTTTGAACTTTTTTATCAGCTTCTTAATGTGAACGAAGCTAAAAGAGTAAGGGTTGTATGCCGTATTAAAAAGGGTGAAGCGATCGAGAGTGTTGTACCTCTTTTCAAATCTGCGAATTTCGCAGAACGTGAAATGTATGACATGTTCGGTATCAAAGTGAACAATCATCCATACCTTAAACGTATCATTATGCCTGATGACTGGGAAGGGCATCCATTGCTTAAAACCTATCCTCTGCATGGAGATGAGTTCGCTTCATGGTATGAAGTCGATAAGATCTTCGGGAAAGAGTATAGAGATATCATCGGACCGGAAAACAGAGATCCTGCAAAAGTAGACAGACATGATACAAAACGTTTCTCAAGGGTAGGATATGAAGTACCGTTCGGTGCAGATATTTCTGAAGGCGAAAAAGAACAAGCAGTTGAGTATAGTGAAACATTCATGGTCAACTATAATAAAAAATCAGCTAAGCAATTAGACGAAAGAAAATAGGGGAGCCGATGCAAGTAGCAAATAAATTAACACCATTTTTTGAGAACCTCAATTTTGAGCGTGACGACAATACTATGGTTATCAACTTTGGTCCTCAGCACCCTTCGGCACACGGTCAGTTAAGACTTGTGCTTGAACTCGAGGGTGAGCAGGTAGTGAAAGCCTATCCGGATATCGGTTACCTTCACAGAGGTATCGAGAAAATGGCAGAGAACATGACCTATAATGAGTTTTTGCCAACAACAGACAGGCTTGACTATATCGCTTCAACATCAAACAACTATGCCTATGCATTGGCAGTTGAAAAACTTCTCGGTATAGAGGCACCAAGAAGAGCACAAGTGATCAGAACCATGTTGCTTGAGCTGAATCGTGTCATTTCACACCTCTTCTTTATTGCAACACATGCTTTGGATGTCGGTGCAATGTCAGTTTTCCTTTATGCATTCCGTGAACGTGAATTTGCCATGGATTTAATGGAAGACTATTGTGGTGCAAGATTGACCCACTCTGCAGTACGTATTGGTGGTGTTCCACTAGACCTGCCTGCAGGTTGGCTTGAAAATATCGCAGCATTCTGTGACAAAGTAGATTATGAAGTAGAGCATACCTATGAAGCATTGCTTACAGAGAACCGTATCTGGAAAATGCGTCTGGAAGATGTAGGGGTCATCTCTGCAGAAGATGCCCTTTCATGGGGATGTACAGGTCCTATGCTTAGAGGTTCCGGTGTGAAGTATGACATCAGAAAAGAGGAGCCGTATGAGCTTTATTCAGAGCTTGACTTTGATGTTCCTGTGAGTGAAAGATGTGACTCTTACGGACGTTACAGACTCTATATGGAAGAGATCAGACAGTCGACAAGAATTATCAGACAGCTCATTCCTATGTATGCTGAGACTGAGCCTCAATTGATGGCGCATTCACCACAGTATATCTCAGCACCGAAAGAAGAGATCATGACACAAAACTATGCATTGATGCAGCATTTTGTATTGGTTACTCAAGGTATGAGACCGCCGAAAGGTGAAGTCTACAGTCCGACTGAATCACCAAAAGGTGAACTTGGGTTCTACATCAAGTCAGAGGGTGAGCCGTATGCCTACAGATTGAAGTGTAGAGCGCCGAGTTTCTTCCATACAGGACTTCTTCAAGAACTTCTCGTTGGTACATATATAGCAGACGTCGTTACGATCATTGGTTCTACCAACATCGTATTCGGTGAAGTTGACAGATAAGGAGAGACCATGAAAAGATACGATTTAAGACACTTGAAAGATGATTTCTATGACAGAATGGTCGAACTTATTGATCAGGGACTCAAAGTAGGGGAAGTAGGTATTTTCCTTTTTGAGGTAGGGGATTTTACTTCTATCCAAAAATCTGCAGATGTGATCAAGGCAACAGGACACGACTTGATGAACTCTCTTAAGTTCAATGAAGTGGACTGGACGGTCGTCGTCAAGAAAGTAGATGAAGCAACGAAGCAGGAGAGAGCTGCAAAGATCGAGGCTGAAAAAGCTGCTGCTGAATCTGAAGCAGAAGAGGCTGAAGCAGAAAAGGCTGAATAGCAGCCTGCTGTTTTCATAGACTATAGCATCTTTCTTTGTGTGAAGATGTTATAGGGTTCTACTATCTTACCGCACAAAATATCAATCAAATTATTTTATATCATATTGTTAAGTGGGAAATTAAAAGTTTGAGTATGTACTCTAAAAAAGTATTGAAGTAAGTATATATAAATACCATGCTCAACATAGAGCATGGTATAGAGGATTTATTTTAGTTTAGATGCGATATCTTTTACTGCATCACTCGCATGGTTGAATGCAAGGGCAATACTACCTTGATCAGTTACAACATCACCAATCGTGTAAAGACCTTCTACATTTGTCTCAAATGTTGCTTCATTATATACAGGAACATCCCACTCACCAGTTTTAACACCAGAGTTGACAAGGATATCTTTTGGAGTCGTTCCTCCAAGTGCATATACTGCTCTGTCATACTCACCTGTTGAGCCATCCGTAAAGTTTACTTGGATTTTACCAGCTGGTGAAGGCTCAACGCTCTCAACATCTACACCCATTTTGTTAACAATTTTGCCATTGTCAAGATATTTTGTACACATTTCAGTATTGATTGGATTCATACGTGTGATCTCTGCTTTACGGTAGTTCAGCGTTACCACACAATCTTCCATACCTTCCATCTCAACTAGACCATAAGCGTACTCACCAGCAGTGTCACCACCACCAACAACCATTACGTGCTCACCATTTTGAACTTTTGAAAGGTTGAAGTTAAGTACATCTTTAAGCTCTCTAGGGAACTTATATTTAGGTTTGTTTGGTTTACCCATACGACCTACTGAAAGGATAACATTTTTAGCTTTCAATGTTTCCATTGCTTCATCTACACCGTCTGTACCATAAATAATTGAGAAAAGACCATCTTCACCTTTTTCAACTCTCATGATCTCATGGTTATACTCAAATCTGTCAAGTACGCCAGCATCAGTGAGCTTTTTATCCATTTGCTCAATATACTCTTCTTTAGAACACTCTTCAAAAGTAACGTTACCAGTAAATTCAAATTTAATACCCATCCAGTCTTTATCCACTCTTTTACCTTTTTTGTAAAACTTGTGGATCATATCATTGTGGTGAGGCGCTTTGTCAATCACAACAATGTTCTCAATACCTGCCAGCTTTGCTTCGATAGCAGCTGCCATACCGCCAGGTCCAGCTCCGATAATCGCGATGTCAACTATTTTTCCGTTTTCGTGTATCATGTGTTTACCCTTATAAAACTTTATTTTGATATGAATTGTAACATAGAGAATTAAGAAAATAACAATATGGAATTTATAATTTTCATAAGTTGAGCTACGATGTGAGTATATGTAACAATAAAAACGAGAATAAGGCGGTAAAAAATGGCTCAATGCATCGTGAATGAGTCATTTTAACACAGAACTTTGTTTTTTAATTTGTTTTCTAATACAATCTTCTCAAGCATTTTAAGCAGAGACAATAGGGTAGTATTGTCTGACGTTAGAGAAAGGCAAGAAAAGTAGGAGGAAGAGACGATAGTGGAGTCCACATATGAAAGTCAGAAAGAGAAAATCAAAGAGGCTGAGAGTATAGTTTTTTCAGCAGATATTACCAATGAAGAAGCGCAGATATTTCAAGTGTTGAAAGAGAAACAGGGAAAAAGGCTGATATGTCCTGAAGCAAAGTTTTTCCAGGATTTCTTAAAAGCATACAGTAGCAGTAGCGGGTATCATATTTTTAAAGGTGATTTAGGGACTTTGGCTGCTTCTGAAACAGTGATCTCTTTGGGTGTATGGTTTCGGGATGAAAGTACAGAGTCTATACCATTGGTACACAAGGTGTTAGAAGAAAAAAAGCCCAAACTTGTCTATATGCATCCTATAGAAGATGCAAGACTTCAAGCCACTGTTACACAGTTTATCAAATATGAAGTGGGGAGCGAAGAGGGTGTTGCTGCACTGTTGGTGGATGCACTCTTGCAAGATAAAGCGCTTCCCGAAGAGATAGAGGATATTTTAGATGATCTTGACATCGGTTATCTCAGTGCGGAAAGTAACGTGGGAGAAGAAGAACTAGAATCGATGCTTGGTCTGATAGATGCTAAAACTACAACATCTTTGATCATAGGCAGTGATCTCTATACGCATCCAAAGGCAGGCCAGATAGCAAAACTCTTAGCATTATTGGAACGATATGCCGGTGTCAACGTTCTGTGCTTACCGCCTGCACATAATGCCTCAGGGGTTGCATTGATCTGTGATCTTGATGATGTGGTTCAAGGTCAAAGCTTCATCTATAAAAGTTGTAAAGAGGGCACCTATGTAAATAGTGATAAATGTCTCTGCCTCGATGAGAAAATGGAAACTTTCGATGTGGAGGGATTAGATAGCATTTCTGATACATTAGGATTAGATACCCAAAAGCTTATAGACTATACGAATCAATTGCCGCAAGAGAAAGGGTTTCAAGGAGTGAGTGAAGATGATCTCAAAAAGCCATGTATCTACAGAGTGATTCCACAAGAACAAATAGGGGACTTTACACTTGATGAAGTGGATGATCTGCCTGTATATGATGGCGCCGTGATCTATACCTATAAAAAAGTTGAAAATACGATGGAAAAGGGTCAAATAGATGAGGTCTTGATCGGCTCTAAACAATTTTCCATGGCAACAAAATTACAAGACGGTGACTTCATTTCTTTTGAGGTAGAGGGGGTGAAATTTATACGTGTGTTTAAAATTGATACATATATGAAAGGAATCATTGCGTTGAATCCTACTTATGAGATAGACTTAAGTACTTCTTTGATATCCTCCTATAGATTTAGCAGACTAGCTTTTGAAAAAATAAATAATCAAAAAATAGGAAACAACGATGAGTGAAGTACAAACAGTAGATAATATGGTCTCAATTTCGATTGATGGTATAGAGTACAAAGCAAAAGAGGGTGAATATATCCTTAATGCTGCTCGTGCCAATGATGTTTTCATCCCGGCTATATGTTACCTGACAAGATGTTCGCCAACATTGGCATGCCGTATTTGTCTAGTGGAGGCAGACGGTAAACAGGTATATGCATGTAACGCTAAAGTGAAAGAAGGTATGGAAGTCACTACTGAGACACCAAATATTCTTGAAGAGCGTAGAGCTATCATGGAAGTCTATGATGTGAACCATCCGCTCCAGTGTGGGGTATGTGATAAGTCTGGTGAGTGTGAGCTGCAGAACTATACGCTTGAACTTGGAGTAGATTCACAATCGTATATGATCCCGGATACAAAAAGAGAGACAACAAACTGGTCTTCAGTATTGCACTATGATCCGGGTCTTTGTATCGTATGTGAGCGTTGTACGACTGTCTGTAAAGATATGGTCGGAGACGCGGCTATTACTACGGTAAAAAGAGGCGGGGCTGAACTTGACAAAAGCTATAAAGATACGATGCCAAAAGATGCATACTCTATGTGGAATAAACTTCAAAAGTCTGTCATCGCTCCAAGTAACGGTACAGGTGAGACAAACTGTTCAGACTGTGGTGAATGTATCGCAGTATGTCCGGTGGGTGCACTCGTAAGCCGTGATTTTGTCTATCAGTCAAATGCATGGGATCTGAAAAGAGTACCTGCGGTTGCAGCACACTCAAGTGACGGTGCACAAATCTACTATGAAGTGAAACACACATCGATTGAAGACAGATCTGAAAAAATTTATCGTGTTACGAATGAATGGTCTTATGTATCATTGGACGGTTCTGCACGTTTTGCCTATGACTTTGAGAACAGAGGTGTCACGAAAGATGAAGCAGCATTCAATGCAGCACTTGAAGCCTTTAAAAAAGCGGACACAGTACGTTTCAACTCTATGATCACAAATGAAGAGGCGATGATGCTTCAGACACTCAAAGAAAAAATGGGGCTTAAACTCTATAACCCAGAGGTAAGAGCATTCCAAAAGTTCCTAGGTCACTATGCTGCAGCGTCAGGTAGCTCTTTATACTCAACAGATACAGATGCGATCATGAAGAAGAGTGATTTTGTTATCTCTGTAGGGGCAGCACTTAGAAATGACTCTCCAGCACTTAAATATGCGTTTAACAATGTACAAAAGCTTAACAAAGGTGCAGGACTCTATTTCCACCCTGTAGGTGACACACTCATCCCTACATTCGGTAAGACTGTTGAAACATTTGTTCACAAAGCAGGTCTTGAAGAAGCAGCACTCTACCTTATCTTGGATCTCTTTGCAGATAAAGAGAAACTTCCGGCTGATGTAAAAGAGTATATTGAAAGCTTTAAAAGTTCAGAGACCAGAACGGTAAAAGAGCAGGTGATGAAAACTGTCAAAGAGATGGTGGTCAATGAGGAAACAGGCGAAGAGGAAGAGGTATCTAAAAAGGTAAAAGAGACGGTTGAAAAAGAGATCACTGTGACGATCAACGGGCTTGTAACACTTTTAGGTAAAGATTCTGAGAAGTTTGATGATGCCTTTGAAAAAATGATGAAGAAAAAAGAGGCTTTCTCTCTGATGATCGGTGAAGACCTTTACTTCCATGAAAAAGCAGAGAACCTGGCTAAATTGGTAGCACTGGTTGAAGCGACATGTAACATTGATGTAGTGATGACCCCACCAAAGTCAAATGCACTGGGTGTTGCACTGATCTGTGATCTTGATGATGAGTGTTCTGGGTATACTGTAGGTTACAATGAAAACGGTGACTTCAGACTCTCTGCACTGGGTGATGGAGATCTGGATATGCCGGCAATGAACCAGCAAGAGGGGACATTGACCTCTATGGCTAAAAGAGTACTTCCTACCAATGCTGCACTAGAGTACGACGGATATGAATTGAATGACGTTATGAAAGCACTTGTAGGTGCACCAGAGCTGACAATTGACTGGACAGAGATGCTTCCTGTGTCTAAAGGCTTTAAAGCTGTAGCATTTGACTCTTTACCAAATGCATATACGAATGCCGGTGTAGATAACCGCGGGTATAGACTGGATGTCACAGTAGAAGAGGTAGCATTGCCAACCGTTGAGAAGTTTGACGAGAGTTTGGCACTTGAAGGTGAGATCGCATACAGATGTAACCCTGCTAGACAGTTTAATGACTTTACAGATAAGGCACATGAGATCTTTGAAGCATTCGCACTCTATGTAAGTCCGGCAAAAGCTGAGAGCTTGGGAGAAAAAGTAGAGGTAGTGTTTGAAAATGGAAGCATTACTCTAGATGTTGTAGCTGATGAAAAGATCGAAGGTGACATTGTAAAAGTTCCAGATTTCAAAGCGGCTAAAGATGTATATGGTCTCTTTGGAGAATCAAGATATCAAACAGTAACATTGAGAAAGGTGTAATATGGAAGAAACAACACTTATACAAAACCTACCAGAAGTTACTGCATTAGGTGTGATCATTAAAGCCATTATCATTTTGGCTGTGATTTCGGCAATTGCAGGTTTTGGTACATATATAGAAAGAAAAGTACTTGCATTTATGCAAAGACGTCTTGGGCCGATGCACGTAGGACCTTATGGTTTACTGCAAATTGCGGCTGATGGTATTAAACTCTTTACAAAAGAGGACATCATCCCACAAAATGCAAATAAACTGATCTTTATGGTTGCACCGGTCATTACAGCAGCAACAGCATTTATTGCACTTTCTGCTGTACCGGTTTTTCCGGATTTTACGATTCCTGAGTTTATTCCTGTGCTTGGCGGTACATTTGTACCGTCGATCGCATCTGACTTGAACATCGGTGTATTGTTTGTACTTGGTATGATGGCAGCAGGACTTTATGGCCCACTTTTGGCTGGTATGTCACAGGCGAACAAATGGGGGATCATTGGATCAGCGAGAACGGCGATCCAGTTTTTGTCATATGAAGTCGTGACAGGTCTTTCGATCTTGGCTCCTATCATGTTGGTGGGTTCATTGTCATTTGTTGATTTTAATGAAGCACAGTCTGGCGGTATCGGTTCATGGCTGATCTGGCAACAACCTGTAGCGTTCGTACTGTTCCTGATCGCAGGATTTGCAGAGACGAACAGAACACCATTTGACCTTCTTGAGCATGAAGCAGAGGTTGTTTCGGGGTATGCAACAGAATATTCGGGTATGAGATGGGGTATGTTCTTTATCGGTGAATATGCAAACATGATCACTGTTGCGATCATCGCTTCGATCGTATTCCTAGGTGGATTTGATGTAGAAGGTGCATTTGGATGGTTGTTTATTATCCTTAAAATTGCATTCTTCTTCTTCTTGATGTTATGGGTAAGAGCATCATGGCCACATATCAGACCAGATCAGCTCATGTGGCTTTGCTGGAAAGTATTAATGCCGATCGCGGTTATCAATATTTTGATCACTGCTATCGTGATGATGGTATAAGGAGTTAGGTATGAGTTTAGAACAATTTAAAAACAGAAATGTAGGTACACAAAACTACATGACAGTGGATGCAGGAAGTAAACCTGAAACCGCTATGGCACAGTTCTCTCAAGTGGCGAAAAGAACGGTGAAAGGTGAGCTTTTTGTAGGACTATGGGTCACCATGAGATCAATGGTCAAAGCACTTTTTAAAAATGATATGCATACAGTCAAGTATCCATTTGAGAAAATGCCTATCTCTCCAAGATATAGAGCGATCCATGATATGCTTAGACTACTTGAGTCAGGTAACTACCGATGTATCGGTTGCGGTCTTTGTGAAAAGATATGTATCTCCAATTGTATCTCTATGGATACAAGATATGACGAGAACCAACGTAAAGAAGTGAGTGAATATACGATCAACTTCGGTCGTTGTATCTTCTGTGGGTATTGTGCAGAAGTGTGTCCTGAACTTGCGATTGTTCACGGGCCGCGTTATGAGAATGCTTCAGAGCAAAGAGCTGGATTCTCCCTCTTTGAAGATATGTTAACACCTCTGGATAAACTGAACTTACAGCAAGAGTATGATGGATTTGGTGCGATATCTCCAAATGCAGATGAAAACATTAAAAAAACACCATTAGCATATTAGGGAGAGTAGAATGTATGAAATCGTAGCCTTTTACCTATTTTCGGCTTTAATAATAGGACTTTTCTTGATCACAGTGATGAGTAAAAACATACTCTATGCGATGACATCACTCGCAGCGGGTATGGTACTTATCTCTGGATTCTTTTTCATCTTGGGTGCAGACTTCCTTGGTGTAGTGCAACTTGTTGTGTATGTCGGGGCAGTCATGGCTCTCTATGCATTTGCGATGATGTTCTTTGATGCAACAAGAGATATCAAAGAGAAAAATACAAATAATGCGCTAGTCTTCTTGCTTGGCGGGTTGTCGGCATTGGTACTGGTACTGATGTTTGCTGCACCTATCTTTAGTGAGAGTGTACAGGCACTATACCCAATGCATGAAGGTGTAGGAAATGCACAAGATGTAGGTATTGTACTCTTTACAAAGTATCTTGTACCGTTTGAAGTGGCAGCACTGATGTTACTTGTAGCGATGATCGCTGGGATTATACTTGCCGGTAAGAAAATGGATGTGAGTCTCACTGAAGATATGGGTGCAGATGATGAAATTATGATAGTAAAGGATGAAAAATGATAATAGGTCTTTCTCACTATTTGATTGTATCTGCGATACTCTTCTCTATAGGATTGATCGGTGTACTTAGAAGAAGAAACCTTTTAATGCTTTTCTTCGCAACTGAGGTTATGCTGAATGCAGTCAATATAGCATTTGCAGCGATTTCACACTATTACAATGATTTGACAGGTCAAATGTTTGCATTCTTTATCATTGCGATTGCAGCGAGTGAAGTGGCAGTGGGTCTAGGTATATTGATTGTATTGTATAAAAAAACAGGAAGTCTTGATCTTGACGACCTTGCAAGTATGAGAGGATAATAATGGAAAATTTAGTATATGTAGCACTTTTTGCACCATTTGTAAGTTCTCTTTTTGCAGCTTTATTTGGTATGAGTGAAAGAAAAATATTTGTAGGTATCGTGGGTTCTATACTTATAGGTGTAGCATTTGTTGCTTCGGCAACATTGGCATTCAACCTCTACACAACAGGTACGGTCGTACATGTAACGATGATGGATTGGATCAATGCAGGAGACCTAAATATACCGTTTGGTTTTGTAGTTGACCAGATCTCTGTAACGATGATGACAGTGGTGACTTTGGTTTCTACTGTAGTACATATCTATGCGATTGGATATATGGATCATGATAAGAGTTTTAACAGATTCTTCTCATATCTCTCAGCATTTGTATTCTCTATGATGATACTTGTGATGTCAGATAACTTTGCCGGTCTCTTTATAGGTTGGGAAGGTGTTGGTGTCTGTTCATGGCTGCTTGTTGGTTTCTGGTATCATAAGCCGGATCAGGCAAGAGAAGACAATCCTTCTATCTCTCCGTCATGGGCAGCGAATGAAGCATTTATTATGAACCGTATTGCCGACCTTGGTATGTTGGTCGGTATCTTTATCCTTTACTGGAACACTGGTTCTTTACAGTATGACGAAGTATTTGCTCAGCTTCCATATCTTGGCGAAACAGTCCTTGTAACAGCGGCGATCGCACTCTTTATCGGTGCAATGGGTAAATCAGCACAGTTCCCTCTTCACACATGGCTGACAGATGCTATGGAAGGTCCTACACCTGTTTCTGCATTGATTCACGCAGCAACGATGGTAACAGCAGGGGTATTTCTTGTCATAAGATCTAACCCGCTTTATAGTATGGAAGAAGTTGCAGGGGTGAGTTTCTTCATTGCATCACTTGGTACATTTGTTGCATTCTATGCAGCTTCAATGGCACTGGTTGAACGTGACTTGAAAAGAATTATTGCATACTCTACACTTTCACAGTTAGGGTATATGTTTGCAGCAGCAGGTCTGGGTGCGTACTGGATCGCAATGTTCCACCTTGCAGCACACGCATTCTTTAAAGCACTCCTCTTCCTTGGTGGAGGTAACGTAATGCATGCGATGCATGATGAGCTTGATCTCTTTAAAATGGGTGCACTTAGAAAGAAGATGAGAGGAACATGGATCTACATGACCATCGCGTCTGTTGCACTCGCCGGATTGCCGCCACTAGCAGGATTCTGGTCAAAAGATGCGATCATCGAGACAGCATTTAACGAACACACCTATGTATTATGGGCTATGTTGGTGATTACTGCGGGTATGACAGCATTCTATTCATTTAGACAGATATTCCTTTCGTTCCATGGTGAAGACCGTCACACGCCATTAGGTTTCCATCCGCATGAAATGTACAAGTTTGTACTGGTAGCGATGTCTCCTCTTGCAGTCCTTGCTATCATCACAGGATGGTTCATGGGGTCATACAAAGCATTTATCTATGAGATAGGTAACACTGTACAGTATGAAATGTCTGAACATACACACCACTTGGCAACTTATTTGGGGCTTATTGTTATCTTTTTTGCACTCTCAGGTATCGCGTATGCGTACTATAGATATGCAAGAACAGGCGAAAAGGCTTGGAAAAGAAGTGAGAAAGTTGAAAGTGGTTTCTTCTATAAACTGCTTGCCAACCAATATTATGTGCCAAAATTCTATGAAGAGTTTATTACAAAGCCGTATATGATGATCTCTGAAAAGTTCTGGACACAAGTGGATCTGAAAATAGTCGATGCAACAGTAGACAATATTGCGAAGTTCCTTTACGGTTCTGGTGATAAAACAAGAAGTATGCAAACAGGTAACCTTTCAAACTATCTAAACTGGATGGCTGTTGGTGCGGTACTGTTATTGGTAATTGCTGCGATTTCAGCGATGATAGGTTAAGGGGGAAAAATGGAAAATATTTTAAGTATATTGGTCTTCTTCCCGGCAGTTGCAGGACTGCTTGGGTTTATAGTAGATAAGGAGAGTGCAAGAACCTACGGTATCACTGTAGCGGCAATTGAATTCTTGCTCTCTCTATGGTTATGGTTTAGTTTTGATACAGCTAACGCAGGTATGCAGTTTGTAGAGATGATCCCGTTGATCCCTGATATGGGTATCTCCTATTATCTTGGTGCGGATGGTATCTCATTGTTCATTATTCTTATGACAACATTGATGACACTGATCGGTATGGCAAGTATGGGTGAGACGAAGAATATTAAAAATATGATCGTGACACTCCTTTTCCTTGAGATGACAATGGTCGGTGTATTTGTTGCACTTGATGCAATTATCTTCTACTTGTTCTGGGAGCTTTCTCTTGTACCGATGCTCTATATCGTAGGTGCATGGGGTGGACCATTAAGAGTCTATGCAGCGATCAAGTTCTTCCTCTATACATTCATGGGGTCACTTATCATGTTGGTAGGTATGTTGTTTGTTGCATACATTTACCATAACCTTACAGGTGTATGGAGCTTTGCTATCACAGACTGGTATGCGTTGGTACTGCCGGTGAATTACCAGTTGTGGTTATTTGCTGCGTTCTTTATCGGATTTGCGATTAAAGTACCGATGTTCCCATTCCATACTTGGATCCCTTATGCACATGGTCAAGCACCTACGATTGGTTCGGTCATTCTTGCAGCAGTATTGCTTAAAATGGGTACGTACGGATTTGTAAGATTCTCACTTCCAATGTTCCCGGATGCTTCTGTATTGGCTATTACACCAGTGGCTGTATTATCACTGATCATGATCATCTATACGGCAATGATCGCCTACGCGCAAAAAGATATGAAGCAAGTGATCGCATACTCTTCTGTATCGCATATGGGTATTATCATGCTTGGTCTTTTTGCGATGAATGCAGAAGGTCTGTCAGGTTCAGTCTTCCAAATGCTCTCTCACGGTATCGTTTCGGGGGCACTGTTTATGCTTGTAGGTATGATCTATGACAGAAGACATACGAAATTGATGTCTGAATTTGGGGGTATCGCATCCGTTATGCCTAAGTTTGCAGTAATATTCGGAATCATGCTGATGGCATCGGTCGGATTGCCGTTAACAATCGGTTTTGTCGGTGAGTTCCTTGTACTTCTTGGTTTTTACCAAGTCACTCCGATGATGACTATCTTGGCAGGTACATCTATCATCCTAGGTGCGGTCTATATGCTAAGAGTCATGAAACGTACTTTCTTTGGTCCGTTGAATAACGAAGAGAACAAAAAACTAAAAGACCTCAATGGTAGAGAGACATGGTCGCTTATCCCGTTGGTTGCAATAGTGATTTGGTTAGGTGTATACCCTAAACCGGTACTAGAGCCGATAGACAACTCTGTAAAAGCATTGCTAAGCTTTATGGATGAAAAAGCGATTACACAAGAGGCAAAAGATATGATAAAAGTTGCAAAATCAAGTAAGGAGGCGAACTAATGTTAGAGCCAATTAATGTGAGTTTAGCCAGCCTAAACCTTATTACACTAGCACCGATGCTTATAGCGATTGCTGGTGGTTTGATTATTTTAATTATTGATCTTCTTAATGGGAAATTGCATAAATCACTCTATGTCATGTTGACGATCTTGGTACTCTTTGTTGATTTTGGTTCTGTATTGGGACTCAATGTCAATGAACGCGGCTTCTTTGATGTCATGTTGATCGATGGTATCTCTATCATTTCTCAACTAATGATCATTGGTGGTTCGATGATATTTATACCGCTTGCATTGACATCAAAAAGATTCCATGAGTACTCGTATCCTGAATTCTTTGCATTGTTCTTATTTATGATCGCAGGATTCCAGTTCATGGTAGCAACGGATAACCTTATCCTTATCTTTGTCGGTCTTGAGACAGCATCACTTGCACTCTATACACTGATCGCACTGCACAACAGAGCGAATTCGTATGAAGCAGCGGTCAAGTACTTTACAATGGGTGCACTGGCAGCAGGTTTCTTTGCGATGGGTTCAGCAGTGATCTATGCACTTACAGGTTCAGTAGAACTCTATAAAGTGGCAGAGGTTATGGCAACACGATTGAATGAAGCAGGAGTAATGATCGCTGTATTTAGTTCATCTGTACTGTTACTTGTTGCTTTCGCCTTCAAACTTTCTCTCTTCCCGTTCCATACATGGGTACCTGATGTCTATGAGGGAGCTTCTGCGGCATTGGCTGGATATATGTCAGTGGTGCCTAAAATTGCTGCATTCGTAGTGAGTATCAGACTCTTTGGTATGTATATTGATCTTGGTGTTGAGTGGGTAAGATGGACGATCCTTATCATGGCTGTACTTACAATGACACTATCTAACATTATGGCATTGGTACAGAATGATGTTAAACGTATGCTTGCATACTCATCTATCTCTCATGCAGGGTTCATCATCGCAGCATTGGCACTGGATACAACAGAGGGTAACACAGCGATATTCTTATATTATGCACTCTTTATGTTTACTAATCTTGGCGCATTCTCCATGTTATGGATCTCCCGTCACAAAAAGAGAAGATTCGATTCGCGTTATGACCATCCGTATGAAAAGTTTGCAGGTCTGATCCAGATCATGCCTATGGGTGCAGTCATTATGGGGCTCTTTATGTTCTCACTGGCAGGCGTTCCACCATTCTCAGTATTCTGGGGTAAGATCTATGTGATGCAAGCAGCGGTGAATGCAGGGTATATCTGGTTAGCGATTATTATGGGACTTAACTCGGCTATCGCTGCATACTACTACATGAAGCTTGTTGTATATATGTTCTTGAAAGAGCCGGTTAAAGATGTGGATGTGGTTTACTATAATATCTCTAAACCATTGATGACGATGGTCGGGTTTGCAACCGTTGCAACCGTTGCAGCTATCTTCTATGTACAGCCGCTTGTATCGTATATCTATTATATGATCAGTGCCAGCGGGTACTAATATTTAGCGTTCAGCGTTAAGCGCTGAGCGTTCAGAATGGTCGGGAAGCCGACCTTTTTATAGTAAAATCTTTTCCAACTCTTTTACAGATCCTTTTATCACGTTATTGAACTGAGAGTTATTGAATGTTGTCTGTCGTTTAGCCAATCGTGCAGTATTGGTGGTGATCTTTTCACTAAGCATCTTTTTGTCATAGATACCGTCTAAGTAAGCCAATGTCTCTTTGATCCCTATAGATTTCATGCAGTTAGGTGAGCGTGTATATTTCTTTTCGAGCATACATATCTCATCGATCAATCCGTCATTGATCATTATGTTGGTACGCAATGCTATACGTTCACGAAGTTTCTCTCGCTCGATCTCTATCTGGTAGATAGGAAGTGGCTCAGTCACCGTAGGTCGGGGCGGAAATTGTTTAAAGTATTGTGTGGGGGTCAGTCCCGTTTCCAAATAGATATCCAAAGCTTTTTCTATACGGTAAGGATCATTGGGCTCTATGTTTGACATATAGAGCGAATCTAAACTATAAAGCCACGCATGGCTCTTTTGCAAATCTTGTAAATATCTACTGGTTTTTGTTTTTGTTTCATTTGAGATACTGGGCAGTTCACTGATACCCTCAATGAGCATCTTCAGATAAAAACTGGTACCTCCGACAATAACAAGATTTTTACCATCTTCCAGACAGCGACTATGGACTTCATGGTAGAGTCTGATAAAGGTAGTGACATCAAAACTTTCATCAGGGTAGAGGTAATCCATACCAAAGTGTTCGATGCCGGCGCGTTCCTTGAGTGTAGGTTTTGCTGAAACAATATCTATCTCTTTGAAGATAGAGAGTGAATCGAGGGATAAAATATAGGCATTCATATGTTGTGCTATTTTGATGGAAAGCGCAGTTTTTCCTGATGCAGTAGGACCAATGAGAGCCAGTTGCTCAAAGGTGTTAGTATCTTGCATATAGTGTCTCGCTGTAGTCTATTTTAATACTTCTCATAGCGTAATCATACCATAACCCCAAAAAGGATAAAATACCACTATTGATAAAGAGAGGCAAGAATGAATTTATTTGACAAGAACAATCGTTTTAACATTGCAAACCTTGTAACCTATATGAATGTTACAGTAGGCATCATGGCAATATTTTTTATCGTTAGAGGTGATTTCTTTACTGCTATTGTTTTGGCATGGATAGGGGGTGCCTGTGACATTATAGATGGTAAGCTGGCACGTAAATACGCACTATCAACCGAATTTGGGATCCAACTTGACAGTTTTGCAGATTTTCTCTCTTTCGTGGTCATGCCTCCATTTTTACTTTTTTATGCGGTCAAACACTACAGTGGCATTACAGGGGTTGAAGAATTGCTGTTAGGTTTGGTATTTATCTGGTATATCATCAATGGATTGAGAAGACTGGTAGAATTTAATCTGAAAGTAGATGTTGGAGAGGTTGAAAAATACTTTGAAGGTGTGCCTACACCGCTGGGAGCCATTCTTTTATGGATACTCTATCTCTTAAATGCCTACGGTGTGATCACAAATAGTTACATTATCGCTGTTTTGGTACTGATCATTGCATGGTCACTGAATTCTAAACTGAAAATCCCTCATCCATAGAGTGAAACAGTGAATCGTTTTAGAGAGAAATTGAACCATTTTTCAGAATTGGTCATGTTTAAACACTCAGTGTTTTCCCTGCCATTTATCTTTATAGCCATGCTTGTGGCTGCACAAGGTTGGTTTGGCTGGAAGCTATTGTTTTTAGGCACATTGGCTGCAGTTACTGCACGAAACTTTGCTATGGGTGTCAACCGTTATCTGGATAGAGATATTGATAGACTGAATCCACGTACGAAAAATCGTCCTTCTGTAGACGGTAGGGTATCCAATAGACAAATGGTCGGGTTTGTCGTGATGAATGCATTGTTGTTTATGGTGGTGGCGTATTTCGTGAACCCATTGGCTTTTCAGCTCTCACTGCCTATTTTAGTTGTCCTTGGGGCCTATACACTTTTTAAGCGTTTCTCATCAATGGCACACCTTATCTTAGGGGTGAGCTTGGGACTGGCACCCATAGCAGGTGTAGTGGCAGTAAACGGCGAGATAACTCTATGGTCTGTCTATCTGGCAATCGGGGTAATGTTCTGGGTCTCAGGATTTGACTTGCTCTACTCTCTGCAAGATATAGAATTTGATAAAGCACATGGATTACACTCTATCCCTTCTAAATTTGGGGCAAATAAGACTATGTGGATCGCAAGGGTATTCCATTTTTTAGCCATTGTTTTTTGGACTTATTTTGTAGTCAGCGCAGTATTAGGTTTTTGGGCGCAGCTTGCTATACTTTTTTCTGCTATCATGTTGAGTTATGAACACTACATCGTCAACAAAGATTTTACAAAAATAGACAAAGCCTTTTTTACGGTGAATGGGTACTTGGGATTTGTTTTTTTAACTTTGATTATTGTGGAGGTACTATAAGATGGAAATGATCGATATCACAGTTTTAGGGTTATTGGCACTCTTGGTGATCATACTGTTTATGCTTGTGGGGAAAAACAGTAAATTGGCAAAAGAAAATAAAAAGCTCAATGAGATACTGGATGTAAAGAATGTGACGATAGCAAACTATGAAGCATCACGTGTTGCAGTGAAAGATGTGATAGACAACTTCTCTTCTCTTGATGATGTGATGGAACTGATCAACGCGGGTGAAAGTAAAGCTTCTGTTTCTGAGAAACTTGGTATCCCTGTGAGCAAGATAGAATTGATCATCAAGTTCGACAAACTCAAAAAGAGAGACTGATGTCCAGAAGCTCATGGGAAGGAGTATTGTCTGAAGCGTATGCCTCTCTTGAGGCAGAGTATCAGAGATTTTTAGAAGAAGATGAGCACTACTTCCCTACCAAAGAAAACTACTTCAATGCCTTTAACACGCTTGCTAAAGAGAAGGTCAAATATATCCTCTTTGGCCAGGATCCCTATCCGAGAAGAGAGAGTGCCGGGGGATATGCCTTTATAGATACCAAAGTAGAGAAGCTCTTTTCCACATCTGGATTAAGTAAAGAGGTCAATCGTGCAACCAGTCTACGTAACTTTATGAAGATGGCGCTCGTCGCAAGCCAAAAGCTGACAACAGAGGATACTTCGCAAGAAGCCATTACCAAGTTAGATAAAACGCATATGATCGACTCTATAGATGACCTGCGGCGTAATTTTGAAAAAAACGGGGTATTGCTTTTAAATACAGCATTGATCTTTACAGATAAAAAGAGCAGCGCAAAACATATAAAGGCATGGAAACCTTTTGTGCAGACACTCTTGAATGCAATGGAAGAGGATGCACCGAAACTCATCTTGTTCGGTACACATGCAAAAGCACTGAGAAAGCAATTTACACTGGAGAAATTTGAAACGATCGAATTGGAGCATCCGTACAATCACACATTCATTTCCAACCCCAAGGCAATTAAATTATTCGGCCCTATGAATTTACTTGATAAATAAAGATTTCTCTGCTATAATTGCGCTCTAAATTATCGCTACTACACTTTTAATGTGCACTCATAGCTCAGCTGGATAGAGCATCGGTTTGCGGTACCGAAGGTCTCAGGTTCGAATCCTGATGGGTGTACCACTTCTAAACAACAATAAAACTAACATACCGGTGTTAATAGCATACTTTAGATTTCAATAATTCCCACCCGAGAGTCATACAATAATTTACATGTTATTTTTTATCAAAAATGTATTTATTTTCATTTTAGATATATAAATTGAGTAAAAATAGTACAAAGTTATGAATTTAGATATATAAATTAAAATATTGGGATATATTTTTTAAAAATTCAAATTATAATAAAATGTTTATTTTGTATAAATGCTACACCTATCGTGAGGTAGGGCCAGAAAGCCATGGATCTTGGATACTGTAACTCTATAGTAGATGAAAAGACCGCCAGGTTACACAATCAACACAACATTATAATAAAAAGGGAAGTAATGAAAAAGAGTATTGTATCTCTTGTGTCCATTATGGCACTAAGCGGAATGGCTTATGCGGGTGGTGATATGACGAAAGTTGTAGAGCCTGTTGTTGAAATACCAGAGGTTGAAGTAAATCCTTTTTATGCAGGATTTGGTCTAGGTGAAGTATCTGTGAATAATGATACCACTGATGAAGAAATATCTTCAACAACCTTAATGATTCAAGCAGGTTATCAAGTCAATGAATATCTGGCTTTTGAAGGTCGTTATTCATTTGGTTTGGGAGATTCAGATTATGATGCAGGGAATTTGACAAATGTGGCAAATGCTTATGATGGTGATGTATCTACTTGGGGAGTTTATGTTAAACCTATGTATCCGATCGGAGAGTTCTCACTCTATGCGCTTTTGGGATATGGTGAAGTGATGCTTGACGATCTTGCAGGCGGTGACGCCGTGGAAGGTGGGTTCCAGTGGGGAGTTGGAGCAAGTTATGCATTCACAGAAGAGATTTCTATCTTTGCTGATTATGTATCTTTGTATGATGATACAGGATTTGGCTATAGAGCACAGACTTCAGATGTAGATGCAGACGCTTGGACAGTTGGTCTCTCTTATAACTTTTAAAAAGGATTAGATAATGAAATCACCAAATTTGAAAATATTACCATTTATACTTGCAGGTGCTGCATTTTTGACTTTAAGCGGATGTGATGGAACGACAGGGGCACCATCTGATGAACCTCTTGCAGGGAGTGCAGGTGTTAGTACTCCAGCTGCTGTATCAGTGGATATTAATGACTTGTCACTTGGCTATAAAGTGACGGGTACAAGTATTCAAGGGGAGGAGAATAATAGTTCGATACAATTTATTTGTTTGGACCCTGAGGCACCTTTTGATGGCGACTCATTTATAAGCTGGAATAATGTATCTTACTATAACATAGTTGGCGATGTAATAGCATGGATACCTGAGGAGGCAGATATGAACCTTAGTACTGCAGAGGGTGGTACTCCTGGCAGATTGGAAGTGGGAGCAACCTATTTTCTAGAGGGTCCAGGAGGTCCAAATGAGAATTGGACGATTTTAGACATTCAAAAAACTGATTGTCAAATGGGACCAGTATAATTTATCAATCAATAATACACAAAGATGGAGAACTATCCATCTTTGTGTATAATAAATAATAGAGTATTTACGATGTAGATATTCTTTTTATCTTTTTCTATTCTTATTAAAAATATTTACTTTTTACACACCCCTTATAAACAACCAAGTCCTAACCAGATTTATATTATAATGATAGTAATAACTTTAGGGAGTTAATATCAATGAACATTTTACTCATTAACATCAATCCTGTAGTTTCAAGACTGCTTGCGCTTTGCACGAGAGATGAGTATATAGTGCTGGATGAAGTGGTGAGTGCAGATGCAGTGGATAAAGCTTCATATGAGATCGTTTTTGTGGATGAAGCTTCTTATACGGAGGATGTTCAGGCGTTACTTGAAGCATTGCAAGCCAGTAAAAAAGTTTTTATCTCTTATACCGGTGAAGCGGTGAAAGGCTTTGATGAGAGTGTCAAGAAACCGTTCCTGCCTTCACAGATCATCAACATTATTGAAAGTATCACTCCGGATGATCCCGATGAGGCAAAAGAAAAAGTTGCTTTGGATGAAGATATTTCTATGGGTTCGTTCTCTTTGGAAAATGAAGAGGCGGAGGATGAGATCTTGCCGGATATTTTTCTTTCGTCTGTAGAGGATGAAGAGAGTGATGATATGCCCGAACCGAAAGAAGATATGGGCCCCCCGGAAGTACTGGACAGTGATGAAATAGCAAAGATCAAAGCATTGCTGGATATGGACGATGAGCTAGAAGAGAATGAAGAAGATACTATCTCTTTGAGCGATGATGAGGTTGCGGCACGCAAAGTGAAAGTGATCAAAGAACAGCTGATCGCTGATGGATTAGAGATCGTAGAAGAAGATGAAATAGTCGAAGAGTTGAGCAAGGATACGGTCAATGCTCCAGAAGATACAGATGAGACATCTTCTAAGATAAAGAAAAAAGAAGAGATAGGATTGGATGAAGATGAGCTTTTTCGCATTGAAGAAGCGATCATGGCTGCACTGGTTCGAATGAAGCCTAAAAAGATCAAAAAGCTTTTAAAAGGCAAAGAGACAAAAATCAAAATAAAATTAGAGGATGATCAATAATGCAAAAAGGTGCTATTTTAGTGCTCTCAGGCCCAAGCGGTGCGGGTAAAAGTACCATTATCAACGCAGCATCAGATGAGATAGGTGAATATTATTTTTCTATATCGACGACCACACGTGCCCCCAGAGTAGGCGAAGAAGATGGTAAAGATTATTTTTTTGTCACCAAAGAGAGTTTTGAAGAAGATATCAAAGCGGGAAATTTTCTTGAGTATGCGGAGGTGCACGGCAACTACTACGGTACATCACTCAAGCCTGTAAGAGAAGCCCTGGAAGAGGGAAAACTGGTGATATTTGACATCGATGTACAGGGTCATAGACTTGTGCGTGCAAAGATGAACGACATTACTACTTCAGCATTTATCACACCGCCGACATTAAACGCATTGGAGACAAGACTTCGGGCACGATCTACAGATGATGAGTCAGTGATCGTGAAGCGCATTGAAAATGCAAAAGGTGAGATAAAAGCAGTCGGGGAGTATGACTTTACGATTATCAATGATACGGTAGAGGAAGCGACCAAACGTTTTGTGATCGTTGCAAGGGCCGCTAGATTGAAACAAAGTATAGAAGAGGAAGAAAAATTTATAAGACAATGGTTAGGTGAAAAGTAATATTAAATTTATTGCAGTATAATTGTTCAAATTAATGCTCATTGTAGCGAATATAAAGGATTAACATGGGTATGCCAAGTATGCCAGAATTACTAATCGTATTGGCGATTGTTGTGCTTCTTTTTGGAGCAAAGAAGATTCCAGATCTTGCTAAAGGTATGGGAAAAGGTATCAAAGACTTTAAAAAAGCAATTAAAGAGGACGAAGAAGAGCCTAAAGAGATTGCTTCAAAAGATGAGCCTAAAGTTGAAGCTTCAACAGAAGAGAAAAAAAGCGAAAATGCTTAAGTTTAATGCTGAGTACTTTGTGACTCAGTGTTGAAAATACTCCTCCAAATAGCTATGAAGCTATTTTCTACTACAATTCCATATTAACTATGACGGACAACCTATGAAATTAAAATTACAAATCAATCATGTGATCAAAGAAGCTTTTTCCAAAGCAGGTATAGATGCTGAGCCTATGAGCGTAACGGAAGCAACAAAGCCTGAGTTTGGGGACTTTCAGTTTAACGGTGCGATGGCATTGTCTAAAAAACTGGGTAAAAATCCTAGGATGATAGCTACAGAGATCATAGAAAATCTTGACCTAACAGGGATTTTGGCGAAAGCAGAGATAGCAGGACCGGGATTTATTAACCTATGGCTCAATCCTTTTTGGTTGGCTTCACAATGTGAAGTGGCACGTAAAGATAGTAGGCTTGGTGTAGAAGAGCGAGAAACACCTATCAAGGTAGTGGTAGATTATTCCGGTCCGAACATGGCAAAACAGATGCATGTAGGACACTTGCGTTCAACGATCATCGGTGATACCTTGGCAAACCTTTTAACCTACCTAGGGGATGAGGTCATACGTCAAAACCATATTGGAGACTGGGGTACACAGTTTGGAATGCTTATTGCCTACCTTGAAGAGATACATGAAGAGGGTACGGTAAGTTTGAAAGACCTTGAGCAGTTTTATAAGGATGCGAAAGGGCGTTTTGATGAAGATGAGGCATTTGCAGATAAAGCTAGAGAGTATGTGGTCAAGATCCAAAGTGGTGACAGTCACTGTTTGGCACTTTGGCAAAAATTTATAGATATCTCTTTGGGGCACTGTGAAGAGGTGTATGAAAAACTGAGTGTTAACCTGACGCGTGAAGATGTCCGTGCAGAGAGTTTTTACAATGATGACCTGCATAGTGTCATAAGTGATCTGGATGCCAAAGGATTATTGACACAGAGTGATGGTGCACAGTGTGTCTTTTTGGAAGGGGAGGAAATCCCGGTGATCGTTCAAAAGGGTGATGGAGGCTACCTTTATGCCACTACCGACCTTGCAGCATTGCGTTATAGGGCAAAGACACTGGGGGCAGAGCGTATTGCGTATGTGGTGGATGCAAGACAGGGGGAACACTTTAAACAGGTATTCAAAGTGGCAAAAGAGGCCGGCTTTGTTCCTGAAGAGGTGAAGCTTGAGCATATTGCCTTTGGTACGATGATGGGTAAAGACGGAAAACCATTTAAAACACGTGAAGGCGGAACAGTTAAACTGATTGAGCTGCTTGATGAGGCTGTTGCAAAAGCCAAAGAGACGATCAATGACAAAGAGAGCTATTCGGAAGAAGAACTAGAAGCACTGGCAAAGACCATAGGTATCGGTGCAGTGAAGTATGCAGACCTTTCGATCAACCGTGAATCCAACTATATTTTCAACTGGGATAAGATGTTGAGTTTTGAGGGTAACACGTCGCTCTATATGCAGTATGCCTATGCAAGGATTCAAAGTATCTTCAGAAAGTATGGCGGCCCAGTGGAGGGAGATATTGTTATCGGCGATGCATTGGAGCATAGACTTGCTACAATGATCCTGCGTTTTGAAGATATACTGAACCGTGCAGCAGTGGATGCCGCACCTAACCAGATCACAACCTATCTCTATGAGTTGGCAACGTTATTCATGCGTTTCTATGAACAGAACCCTATACTCAAAGAGGGTGTGGATGAAGCAACAAAGATGAGTCGATTACTCTTGGCTGATCTGACAGCTAAGACGATCAAACAAGGATTGGATATACTCGGGATCGAGACTGTCGATAAGCTATAATATCTACAACGTTTGGCAAAATTTTGAAGGGATTTTGCCGCTTCAAAGGGAGAAGTACGTATGAAAGCACTCATTATTCTAGCGATCTTTGCTACGCTGGGCATCATATTTTTTCAGTATTATCGAAGCAAAAACCTCAAAAAACTTTTGATAGCGTTTCTTACGTTTGGCGTGATCATTGCATTGGCAGTTATGGGAAATGTAACACGACAGGTCATGCCCCTATATCTGGCACATATGATATTGATGATTGTTTCATGGGGTGGATTGATACTCTATCTTGTAAAAGACCGATATATCGGGTGGGTGATCTTTTCACCGCTGGTGACTATTGGATTGTTTTTGTTAATGGAGTGGTTAACAGGATCGGGGCACGAGGGAATACTCCCTGCGCATTGATCTTTATGCTAGATCGCTATCCTGTTTCTTCTGATTCTCAACGAGTTCATTTAAAAATGTTTCAAGTGAATAGCGTTGTCTGTATTCAGGTATCATGATATGGATAAGTATATCTCCAAGGTCAGCTACGGACCACTCATCACTTGAGTCTGATGCAAGAAATGTATCTCCTTGTTTTTTAAGCTCCGTTTTTAGATGGTCAAAAAGTGCAAGGGTGTGTTTAGGATTGAGTGAGTTTGCGATCACTACACGTTTTGCTATATAATCTGCATCATCAAGGTTAAATACTTCTATCTCTTCAGCTTTCTTATCGTCAAGTACTTTTACGATATTTTCTATTCTTTCGTCTATTGTCATATGGTGTGGCCTTTCTAATATATGCTTGACAGATTCTCTGATCTTTCCGTCAATAAATTGTAAATCTTTCTCTTCTCTTATTTGGGTTGAACTTATAGGGGCATCTATATGCAGAAGCTTCCAGTTTTTAAGTTCATCCGTCTCTAAATGATGATCGTCCCGTGTTGCTATAACCCAAGTTATTGTTTCATTCAGCCATTCGAATGCATGCCATTTTGTCAATGTTGACAGGTTGTCAGATCCTATGATCAGATACTTGACATGGTATCTTTGGTTAAAATGTTTTACACTTTGTGAGGTGACTGTACTTTTACCTTCTTTGATCTCATAGTCATCTACTTTCACACGCTCAATAGGGTCAAATAGTGTATGACACCATGCAAGCCGTGTAGGAGCATCAGCCAGTGTAGATGTTTTAAAAGGGTTCAGATAGGCAGGTACGACTAACAGTTGATCAATTTGTAACTTTTCTACAGCTTTTTCAACGATTAGTTGGTGTCCTTTATGCGGAGGGTCAAAACTCCCCCCAAAGATAGCTATAGTAGGCTTTTGATGATTAACCAAATACTAACCTCATTTACTGTAAAATTGCGTAATTTTAGCATAATAATCATAAGGGTAAAGTATGGCTGTAAAAGTAGCAATTAACGGACTTGGAAGAATCGGTAGATGTGTGGCGCGTATTATTGCAGATAGAGATGATATTGAACTTGTTGCAGTAAATGCTTCGGGGACTGATGAGATGATCCAATACAACCTAAAATATGACTCTGTCCATGGAAGACGCAATGATATCACTGTAGCCGACGGCTATTTGAATATCGGTGGAACGAAAGCCAAGATCTTTGCAGAACGTGATCTTTCCAAGCTTGATTTTGCCTCTTGCGGTGCTGATCTTGTCTTAGAGTGTACAGGAGCGTTCTTGACAGCGGAGAGTGTACAGCCTTATTTGGACAATGGTGTAAAGAAAGTGGTTTTTTCTGCACCGGCAAAAGATGATACGGCAACATTCGTACTTGGAGCCAATGCTGATGATTATGCAGGTGAAGCGATCATTTCAAATGCTAGCTGTACGACCAACGGATTGGCTCCTGTAGCAAAGGTTTTGGATGATGTATTTGGTATAGAAAAAGGATTGATGACCACGATACACTCTTATACCTCTTCTCAGCCTATATTGGATGCAAAACATAAAAAAGATCCGAGAAAAGGGCGTGCCGGTGCAACGAATCTTGTCCCCACAACAACGGGTGCAGCAAAAGCCATCTCCAAAGTACTTCCAAACCTTTCAGGCAAGTTAAACGGGCAGGCGATAAGAGTACCAACGCCGGATGTCTCTATGGTCGATCTCACAGTAACCCTCAACACAAACGTAACAGTTGAAGAGGTACAAGCTGCATTCAAAACAGCCAGTGAAGGGTCACATAAAGGTATTTTAGGTGTAGATGAAGAGTACAGGGTCTCCCAGGATTTTGTGGGTGAAGAGTTAAGTACGGTAGTACCTCTCGATACTATCCAGGTGATAGGAGATAACATGGTTAAAGTGCTTTCTTGGTATGACAATGAGTGGGGATACTCTCGACGTCTGGTAGATATGGCAGTACACGTAAGTAAAAAGTAAGACAGGGAATAGATGAAAACATTAAAAGATTTAAAGATTGACGGTAAAAGAGTTTTTATAAGATGTGATTTTAATGTACCAAAGGATGAATTTGGGAATATTACAGATGACAGACGTATACGTTCTGCATTGGCGACAATTCGCTATTGCATAGACAGAGACTGTAAAATCATTCTTGCTTCACACTATGAAAGACCAGAACCAGGGAAGTATGAAGAGAAGTATTCATTGGCTCCTATAGCAAAAAGACTGCGTACCTTACTCAAAGTAGAAAATGAAATTTTTATGGCAGAAGATGTCGTAGGTGAAGATGCTAAAGCAAAAGCAGCGGTGATGAAAGAAGGCGATATGCTTTTACTTGAAAATCTCCGTTATGAAGCAGGGGAAACAGAAAATGATATGGCATTTGCTGAGCAGTTGGCAAGTTTTGCAGAGTTTTACGTGAATGATGCATTTGGTGCCTGTCATAGAAAACATGCTTCTATTGATGCGATCACCAAATTCTTTGATGCAGACCATAAGGCAGCAGGTTTTCTTATGAGTAAAGAGATCAATTTCTTCTCTAAAGTACTTGAAAACCCTGTGCGTCCTTTTATTGCAGTTGTGGGTGGATCCAAAGTATCTGGTAAACTTCAGGCCTTGACAAACCTTATCAATAAAGTCGACAAGATCATCATCGGCGGTGGAATGGCATTTACATTCCTTAAGGCACAAGGGTATGAAGTAGGTAATTCCTTGGTTGAAGATGATCTGTTGGATGAAGCAAAAGGTATTATGACCAAAGCCAAAGAGCTGGGGGTTAAACTCTATTTACCGGTTGATGTCGTGGTGGCACCAGAGTTTTCAGAGAAGACGACAGTCAAATTTCTGCCTATACAAGAGATCCCTGCAGGTTGGATGGGACTGGATATAGGTCCTGCATCTTCAAGACTTTTCCGTGAAGCACTTAATGATGCACAAACGATTATATGGAACGGTCCTATGGGTGTCTATGAAATGGATAGATATTCAAAAGGTAGTTTCGCTATGTCAAATAACATTGCACAAACACATGCGACGACGATCGTAGGGGGTGGTGACACTGCCGATGTGACACAACGTGCCGGTGATGCAGATGAGATGACCTTTGTAAGTACAGGTGGTGGAGCAAGCTTGAAACTGATAGAAGGTATTTCTCTGCCAGGAATAGAAGCACTTGAGTAAAAGGATTTTGATTGATTTTTGCAGCAAATTTTAAAACAAATCATACCAGAGCATCAACAGAAAAATACATTAAAGTATTGAATGAGAAGTTGCTTGCAAAAAAACCTGAAGACCAAGTTTATATCTTTCCTCCTGCAACAGCTTTAGGTAGATATGAGGGTGATTTTACTATCGGTACACAAAATGCCTATCCTGTGCAAAACGGTGCATTTACCGGAGAAATAGGTACAGAGCAGCTTGATGAATTCGGTATCAGAACGATACTCATCGGACATAGCGAAAGACGGGAACATTTAGGCGAGTCCCAAGACAAAGTAGCAGAGAAATTTACATTTTTTAAAGAGCAGGGGTATGAAATACTCTACTGCATTGGTGAACCGCTTGAGATAAGAGAAAAGGGTGATGAAGCGGTGATGGAGTATCTGCTTGCACAGTTTGATGGTATTGATATCAGCTATAAAAATCTTATCGTTGCTTATGAACCTATCTGGGCGATAGGAACAGGAAGATCTGCTACGGTTGAAGAGATAGCTTCTACCCATCAAGCGTTAAAACAAACTGTACAAAAGCCGCTGCTCTATGGAGGTAGTGTGAAGACATCTAATATTCAAGAGATTGCTGCGATTAGAGGTGTGGACGGTGTTTTAGTAGGATCTGCCTCTTTGGATGTAGAGAGTTTTTCCGAAATAATTTTAGCGTAGTCATATAGTGTCATTCTCGGACCTAATCCGAGGATGACGAGCGTTTATTTCAAGCTATTTTCTTATTTAAAGAGATCTTCCAGTGCTGATGTATCAGTCGTTTTTGTAACTTCTGCACTCTCTGAACTATCTACTTGTCTTTCGGTTACCCCTTCAATTTCGTTCAATTCTATCGTATATCCTGTCAGCATAGAGGCTAGACGGATATTAATTCCGGATTTACCGATCGCTTTTGCTTTTTGATCGCTTGTAATGTTGACAACCGCTTTTTTCTCATCAGCATCTACTTTGATACTCTGAGAAATGGCAGGACTTAATGCACGTGTGATGAAAACTTCAGGGATAGGTGAGAATTCGATACAGTCGATATTTTCACCGTTAAGCTCTTCACTGACGGCATTGATACGTACACCTTTAACCCCCACAGCTGCACCGATAGGATCGACATTCATCTGCTCTGTTTTCAGTGCTATTTTTGCTCTTTCCCCCGGGATCCTCGCTGCAGCCACGATCTCTACGACACCGTCATCGATCTCAGGTACTTCATTGGCCATCAGTGCTTCGAGGAATTTAGGTGAAGTTCTTGTCAATTCCAGGAAAAGACCATGATCCGGATCAACACTTACATATCTGAGAAGTGCACGGATAGAGTCTCCGCGTTTAAACTTCTCACCTTTGATACGGTTTCTCTGTGTAAGAATACCTTTAAGCTCACCGATCTCAACATGTGTATTGTCATCTGCATCCACACGGTTCACGGTACCTAACATCACTGAACCTACTTGTTCTTTGTATTTCTCAAAGAGATCCTGTTCTATACGTCTTTGTACATGGTACTCAAGCTCTCTGAAAAGATTTGCTGAAGCTGTACGCCCGTGTTCTTCCAAGATGAATTCCTCTTTTAACTGGTCTCCTACCTCTAAAGAGTCATCAAACTCTTGTGCATCGGAGAGAGCGATGAAACTGTCTGACTCGATTTCTTGCTTGTTCCCCTCTTTTCCTACTTCCACATAAAGTTGTTCATCATCATCGGCTACAACGGTAATGACCTTATAGACAGAATATTTTTTTGTATCATTGTCTATGTTCACTTCAAAGGTACTTGTAAAGCTTGTCAGTTTCTTAGCTGTATTGATCAAAGCTTCTTTAAACGCTTCTATCGCATGCTCTTTAGAGATATTTTTTTCGTGTGCTATCGCTTCTATGATGTCTAATATTTTTTCCATGATTTTTCCTAATTTATAAATGTTTTTCTAATCAATACAATATACCGCTACAAGAGGTAACATAACAGTGTCAATAACGTCTTGGGAGGTGTTGTTTTTGAAGTTGATTATTATAGCTAACCAAAGCTTTACAGAAAATAAAGTATAATTGTTGTATAAATCGGAAGAATAAATAATATAATTTAAAAGGTATCCATAGATGAAATTAAAACTTGCTAGAACAACCCTTAAAGCGAAGCCGAAAACGATTGAATTGCAAAAAATAGAAGATGAACTAGCGAATAGATCTATCTTTTATTTTGATAAAGATAACTCGCATAAAGAGCTGAAAGAGTTGATCGAATATTTTGAAGAAAAAGGTTTCTCTGTATATATGAGAGAAGTCAAGTACGGACTGGATGAGAATGAATATATCTACGAAGTACACATTATCGCATAAGACTGCTTCTAAGGTAGGCTTGGCGTAAGCATGGTTTTTTGGGCTTCAGTTCAAAAAACTACCCCATTAAAGAAGAGATAACATTTGAGTAAAAAATTATTTATAGAAACACTTGGTTGTGCGATGAACGTTCGTGACAGTGAACATATGATCGCAGAGCTGAACCAAAAAGAATCCTACGAAATCACTGAAAATCTGAAAGATGCTGACCTTATCATCATTAATACCTGTTCTGTCAGAGAGAAGCCTGTTGCAAAACTCTTTTCAGAGATCGGTGTCTTTAACAAAAACAAAAAACCCTCTGCCAAAATCGGTGTGACAGGATGTACCGCTTCCCATTTAGGTGATGAGATCATCAAACGTGCACCCTCTGTAGACTTTGTGCTAGGCGCAAGAAATGTCTCGAAGATCACTGAAGTGGTCCATAAAAAGCATGCCGTAGAGGTCAGTACGGATTTTGATGAAAGTACCTATGCCTTTGGCGAGTACAGAAGCAACCCTTACAAAGCGATGGTCAATATCTCCATAGGATGTGACAAGTCTTGTACCTTCTGTATCGTACCTGCAACACGTGGAGAAGAGATATCGATTCCTTCTGACCTTATCGTACAAGAGATTAAAAAAGCGGTAGCTACCGGTGCAAAAGAGGTGATGCTTCTTGGACAGAATGTCAATAACTACGGAAGACGATTCGGATCTTCAGAAGAACAGTGTGATTTTACACAGTTATTACAAAAGATCTCTAAGATAGAGGGGTTGGAGCGCATACGGTTTACCTCTCCTCACCCTTTACATATGGATGATGCTTTCATTCAGGAGTTCGCCTCTAATCCTAAGATATGCAAACAGATACATGTGCCTTTGCAAAGTGGCTCGACATCACTGCTCAAAGCAATGAAAAGAGGGTATACCAAAGAGAACTTCCTGAACCGCTGTGAAAAGATCCGTACACTTTGCCCTGAAGCCACGATCTCTACAGATATCATCGTTGGTTTTCCGGGTGAAAGTGATGCGGACTTTGAAGATACGATGGATGTACTGGAAAAAGTACGTTTTGAGCAGATGTTCTCTTTCAAATACTCTCCCCGTCCGCATACTGAAGCAGCAGAGTTTGATAATCAAATCGACGGCGATGTAGCCGGAGAGAGATTGACACGACTTCAGGCACGACATACTGAGATCCTGGATGAGATCATGGATGCGCAGTTGGGTACTATACATCAAGTCTATTTTGATGAACTCAAACCCAACGGAAGGGTTTCAGGGCGTTCAGATGATGGTAAACTCTTTTTCGTTCAGGGAAGTGAAGAGCTTTTAGGTAAAATAGTAGATGTCAAAGTGACAAAAACCTCTAGGGGTGCTCTTGATGGAGTGCTTGTTTAGGAGAGCTAATGTTTAAAACACTATCACGAAGTATTGCTCAAGTCCTGCTCCCCCCGCTGGGCTATCTTCTGATGCGTTTTTACTGGCTTACCTCTAAAAAAAACTTTCATATCATGGGTGAGATAAGCCAGGATCAGTCGATAGTGGTCTGTTGGCACGGTGAACTGCTGATGTCTCCCCAAGCCTATCGCCATTTTCATAAAAAACAGTCAGCTTCCGGGATCATCTCCAGGCACTTCGATGGCGAGATGATCGCAAGGATACTGATCTATTTCTCTATAGCGCCTTTGCGAGGCTCTAGTAGCCGTGGAGCCAAACAGGTACTCTTAGAAGCATTCAGGGCACTCAAAAAAGGGGATGACCTGCTGGTGACCCCTGATGGTCCCAGGGGGCCGCGCCACAGCATCAGTGATGGTGCTATCGCGTTGGCACATAAAGCCAAGGCACCGGTATTAACAGTCAATTATATACCTAAGGCGTATTGGCAGCTTGGAAGCTGGGACAAATTTCTTATTCCCAAACCTTTTACGACCATCGATTTCTATTTGGAGAGTGTCTCTTTGGAGGGTATGGAACTGGATGATGCCAGAAACTTCCTTAGAGAAAAAATGTTAACCCATACGGTGCATTAAGAGATGAAAGATAAACTTCAAGAGGCATCTGAGGAGTTTTTACATTATCTGTTTGACGTTAGAGGCTATTCTGAAACCTCTATAGTGACGTATGAGATAGTATTGAGGCAAATGCTCGAAGAGAGCCATGTGTATGAAGAAGATGGTATCACGGTGCTGGATATCACTCCTTTTCGTTTCAAGATCGTTAAAAATCATAAAAAGACCATTGTCAAAAAACTCTCTGCTATCCACTCTTTTACAAAATACCTCGAAGATCAGTGTCATCTGCGTATCAGACTTATAGGGGATGAGTCCATAAAGGTACCTCAAAGCCTCCCTAAGCCCGTTGAAGAGAACTATATAGAAGAGGTACTGAGTCATGCCAATATGGAGGAGAAACTGCTTATTTCTATGCTCTACGGATTGGGGTTGCGTATCTCTGAACTGAGTACTCTCAAACTTGAAGATATCAAAGGGGGATGGATACAGATCCATGGTAAAGGGAACAAGGTAAGAGAGCTGCCTTTGTTGGGCAGTTTGCAACAACTTATTACTTTGTATCTTAAGAGCAGATCTCCTAAAAAGTATCTGTTTGAAAAAGGTGCCGCACCTATGAACGCTGCACAGTTACGTTATATACTTACAAAACTTTTCAAGAGACAGGGCTTGAAAGTGACACCGCATCAACTGCGGCACTCTTTTGCCACGCATCTGCTCAATAACGGTGCACGTATCGCAGATGTGAGTGAACTTTTAGGGCACGAAACGATGGCAACTACACAGGTCTACACAAAGCTTGGAAGTGTCAAAAAAATGCAGGAGTACATGAAAGCACACCCTTTAGCCGATGCAAAAGAGCAGTAAGTGTGATCACTGGCTGAAGGTAAGCTCTGAAGGGTCAATATGTGCTTCAAAAAGGTAAGGCCTTATCTTCCCTGGTACTTTTAGTACCCTGCAGAGCTCTTTAAATTTCTTTGGCATATCGACTGTGAGATAGGGAGCAATGAAGAGCAGATCCTCTTGAAGTACGACACTCCACACTCCGCCTATGACCAAAGAGGATTCTTTCTCTATTTCCTGGCGCTGAGGAGCCGAGAGGAGGTAGCCCAGTTTTTTGAGTGTGAGATCCGCTGCTTTCACCTTAGCAGTGGGGGTATGCAGCTGGACAATGTGCAGCAGTTTGTTGCTGTAGATCGATTCAAAGCCGCTTTCCAGTATCTCTTTGTCTTTTCTCAAGTATACTATAGAGCGTTTGATACCCTCTTTGTATTCTGCTATCAGTGCATTGGAGAAGTGTTTTCTGAATTTATTGCGCTCATAGCTTTCATCCGTGTTGCTCTCATCCACAAAATAAGGATGTTCGTTGGTTTGCAGATACTCAAGCAACTCTTCTTTACTATAGGCAAGCAGTGGACGTATGAGGGCATAATGCCCTTTTTGTGTGATAGGTTCAAGGCCCAGAAGTTCACTTAAGCCTGCTCCTTTGCTAAGACGCATAAGTAGCCACTCCAGCTGATCATTGAGCTGATGGGCAGTGATCAGGGTATCGTAGCCTTCTATAGTGATAAGAGATTCAAAAAATTCATAGCGAAAGTCTCTAGCCTGTTTTTCAAAATGGCTGTGAAATGTAGGGGCTTTAATGCTGTGACAGTAGAGTTTATATTTTTTAGCAAGGGCTTTGGCATGCGCCTCTTCTTCATCACTCGTTTCGCGTGTACCATAATTGACGATGGCGATATCGAACTTTATATGGTGTTCCAGGAGTAAAAAGAAGAGTGCAGAGGAGTCCACACCTGCGGAAAAAGCCAATAAATTCTTTTTCCCTTTGAGGTGTGAGAGGTCGAGTGTGAGCATAGGCTGGTTTAGAGTGCCTTGATCAGTGTAGCAAGAAGTTGTGTACCCACCAGTTCAGTCACTTTTGCCTCATATCTTTTCCCATACTCAACAGGCAGGTCAGAGGTATCATTGATGAGGATCTCACCATCGATATCCACCGCCCAGATGAGCGGTCTTGCTGAAAGCAGGTATTCGTGTTCATCACTTTCGCCATCTATGACGACCGTAAGGGTTTGTCCGACCGTTTTTTCAAGCGACTTGAGCGTACTCTCTTCTGCGATCTCACCAAGAATTTGTGCTCTTTGGTCAATGGTCTCTTCATCGACCTGTTCCATGTTATAAGCAGCGGTTGTCTCTTCATTAGAGTAGTGGAAGGTGTTAAATCTGTCAAACTCGAAGGTTTCCATAAAGTCACACAGTCGCTGAAAGCTCTCTACACTTTCGCCAGGGTGTCCTGCGATCACAGAGGTACGTAAAAAGGCACCCGGTTTGCTTTTCATGTATTCAAGCAGTTCGATGGTCTTCTTCTCTCCGAACCCGCGTTTCATGGTTTTGAGCACCCCATCATCGATGTGCTGGATAGGCATATCATAATAGGTCTGGAATACATCAGAGTCCGCGATGGCATCGACAAGTGCAAAAGTTGTGGTACTAGGGTAAAGGTACAAGATACGTGCAGACTTGACACCCTCTATAGCTTCAACACCTTTGATGAGGTCGACCAGACCATCTTTAATCCCCATGTCACGTCCGTAGCTGGAGCTATCCTGAGAGATGAAAGAGAAGTCATAAAAGCCTTGGTCTACAAGGTTCTCTATCTCTTTGATGATGGAAGAGAGTGAGCGCGAATGCAGCTTTCCTTTAAAACTTGGGATCGCACAGAAAGAACATGCCTGGTTGCACCCTTCTGCTATCTTGATGTAGGCATGGTAGTTGGATCCTGTAATGACCCTTCCGGATGTTTCCGTAGCAAGGTAGACTTCCGGGCTGAAAGTACTCTGTTTAGAGGCGATCAGCTCATCGATCTTCTCGTAGTCACCTACACCGGTAAAGATGTCAATTTCAGGCATATCTGCCTGTAGCTCTTCTTTATAACGTTCGCTCAAACATCCGCTCATCACCAGGATAGAGTTCTCTTTACGTTCGTCATGCAGGTTCAGTACCGTGTTGATACTCTCTTCTTTGGCCGCATCGATGAATCCACAGGTGTTTACGATGATGACATCAGCCTCAGTATTGTCATCGGTGATCTCATACTCTTTCAGACGACCGAGCATCACTTCGCTGTCGACAAGGTTTTTAGTACAGCCAAGGCTGACCAAGTGTAATTTTTTACTGTTCATTAAAACTCATTTGTATTTTAAACTTTTTCAGCATTATAGCCAAAAGATAAAAAAATGTATAAGGTTGAAAAAATGTAAAAGGATTTAAGAAGTAAAAAGAGGTTAGAGCCAGGCAAAAGCCTGAACTCTAAAGCAAGTAAAACTTAAAGAAGTGATTCTTAGAAGTTGTAGTTTGCGATTAGACGTACAACGTTAAGTGAATCAGTCATTGCATCTGCATCAATATTTACGTAAGCAGCAGTTAGACCTAGAGCATCTGTAAGGTTTGTTGAATAAACAAGATCAAACTCATTTACATCACCTGTAACATCAGAATCAGTCATTGCATATGCAGCATTGAAGTTTCCTCCAAGTGCATCTACACCTGCACCAACAAGGATTTTAGAAGCATCTATTTCTAAAAGACCATTAACTAATTCGTTTGCAACTGTATTAGTATAAAGTGCTGAAGTTGTTCCACCTAGTTGTAACATTGCACCATCTTGTACATCAGAGTATGCAGCCATAAGGTTGAAACCACTTACTTCAGTAGTGATTTTTGCACCAAATGCAGTCATGTCATCTACAAAACTATCATTCATCAAAGTCCCACCTTGGATACCAAGACCAAAGCTTCCTGCATCGTATGCAGCATCACCCCATAGAATTTGAGTATCTTCTCCACCAATGTGCTCAGAACCATAGTAGTAAGAACCTGTCAATGTTAAATCTGCGATTGACTTGTTTTGTAGTGTTAACATATATACACCATCATCATCATTCAATGCATTGAAATCAGTTAGGTTAGTCATTCCAAAAGAGTTAACGTTACCGCCATATACCCATGCACCAACGATAGTTGTGTTTTCAATATCAGTGTTTACTACTAATACAGAATCAAATGTGTTTGCAAATACATTCCAGTTTTCTGAGTATGCAAATGGAGAAAGTGATTTTGGAAGTGTTTGACGACCCGCTTTGATGCTTGTGTTACCAAATCCGTAAGTCAAGTAAGCTTCTGAGATCCACCCACCGTCAGTTACATCATCAATATCATTTCCAGCTACTGGGTTTCCAGTAAGTTGCATAACACCATTTACTACACTATTTTCTAAGTTAAGAGTAGAAAGTCCATTTACTGCAAAACCTGCACCGATACCAGCAACTACATCGTTGTTAGTCGCTCTAAGTTGGATACCAGCGTCTGCTGCTGATGCTTCTTGGTCAAAAAGACTGTAGTCTCCATACCATTGGTCAGCTGTCTGGTAATAAACTACCGCGTTTCCACTAAATTCCCATGCAGATGCTGCTGCCGGTGCTTCTACTACTGGCTCAACTGGAGCGATATCTCCACCAGCCATGATCATTGTTGACGCTACTACTGAAAGTAATAATGTTTTTTTCATTGTAATCTCCTTGAATTTGTTTGAATACAGCATAAGTATAACCTAAATTCTTGAATAATGTCAATAAAATTAATAATTAGTTAACAAATAGTTAATAAATGTGAAGAGGTGTCGTATTTACGTAGAGTTTTGGGGTAACAATACAAATAATCAGCATAAGAAAATAGCGATTTTGACGTTGTTTTTAAGAAAAATGACTACTTTTTGAAGGTTTTGGTTAATGGATATGAATATTTTGAGGGTGATTATAAAAGATAATGGTGGCGCCAGACGGAATCGAACCGCCGACACAAGGATTTTCAATCCTTTGCTCTACCAACTGAGCTATGGAGCCAACTTAAAGAGAAGATCTCTGTTTAAGTGGATAGAATTATAACTGCATAAACTTAAAAAAATAGTATGTAACAGACAAAATAAATTATTTTTTTAAATTTTTCACCAGTTCTATAAAAGTCTCACCTCTGTGCTTGTAAGAGTTGAACTGATCAAAACTGGCTGCAGCAGGAGATAAGAGGGCAACACTCTCTTGTGTATGGACTTTATCTATCTGTTTGACTGCATTGTCTATGGTTTGTGACTCTACAGCATTAACATGGTATCTCTTTGCAAGGACCAAAAGTTTGTCAGAATTTGCCCCTATAGTATATAGTGTAAGGTTAAGCGGTGCCATGACCTCAAAAAGAGGTGTCAGGTCTACCCCTTTGTCATCTCCACCCAGTATGAGATGAATATGTTTGTCGGCATATCCTTTGACAGCCTGTATCGTAGCATCAAGATTGGTTGCTTTGGAGTCGTTCACCCAGAGTCTTCCCTGATCATCTTTGAACTCTTCTTGCCTGTGGGCATCGAGTACAAACGCATTCATCAGATCATAATCTGCTTCATCGAAAAGCACTTTGGTCACGGCAAGTGCTAGTAGGGCATCCTGTAAAAAAGCACCTTTGAAGCGTAACTGAGAGCTATCCAGCCCAAAATAGGCTTCAATAAATGCGTTGCTGTCATACTCAACGACATAGGCATGGGTCTTTGGAAGGTTCAGCCCTTTAGGCAGGAGTGCCAGTTCTCCTTCTTTCATAGTGAGCAGAGGTCTGAGTTTGTCTGCCTCGTACGCTTCAGCTGTTTCATGCCAGTCTAGATGATCGGGTGTGATAGGGAGTAAAAGATAGATGTCCGGTGAGGCCGTTTTGGTATGGTGCAGAGCGAACGAGGAGCTTTCCAAGACCCAAATAGGTGCATTGGTATCAAGATCTGCCAACGGTGTACCGATGTTCCCTCCGCTCAGGGCACCGCGTTTGGCCAAAAGGTGCGTAAGCATCTGTGTGGTGGTTGTTTTACCGTTGGTCCCCGATATCCAGATGCTAAAAGGCATCTCTTTGGCAAAGTAATCATATTCGCTGAGCAGGTTTTTAGCAGCTCTGATCAGCGGGTGAGTGGGTTTGAGGCTGGGTGTGGTGACTTCCAAAAGACTTTTATCCGGATCAAAAAGCGCAGAAGGAAGGATCTGATTCCCTGCTTCGTCAGTATAGGCTTCTGTGACATTGTCATCGAAAAAAGTACATCCGCCGCCTAGTTTTTTAGCGATCGCTTTGGTAGTGAGGCCGTAGCCGAAGAGTGTGGGCTTTGTCTTTTCCATATTATCTGAACTTAAAGGAGATGAGTGCAAGTATGTTTGCAATGAATGAGATCATCCAGAAACGGATGATGATCTTGTTTTCCGCCCATTTTTTGAGTTCAAAATGGTGATGAATAGGCGCCATGAGGAAGACACGTTTCCCACGCAGTTTGAAGCTTCCCACCTGTAGTATCACCGAGACGGTTTCAATGACAAAGATGATACCGATGAGGATAAGCAGGATCTCACTTTTTCCTAAAATGGCAAGATAGGCCAAAAAACCACCGATAGCAAGACTGCCGGTATCTCCCATGAAGATCTCTGCAGGGTAGCAGTTGTACCATAAGAAACCAAACAGACCACCGATAAGCGCGGCAGCAAGGATCATCACTTCCCCCACACCTTTGATGTTCGGAACCAGCAGATACTCACTGAATATGGCATGGCCTGTCACATAGATGATCAGCCCGAGTGAAACCAATGCAATGATAGAGGGTACCGTTGCCAGTCCATCAAGCCCATCGGTAAGGTTGACAGCATTGGTCGTAGCTAAGAAGACAAGTACCCAAAAAGGAATGGCTGCATACCCTAGATCAAAAAGAGGTGTTTTAAGAAACGGTATATAGAATTCTGTAGGGAATCCTCCGTAGAGAAGCAGGCCTGTAGCAGCTGCTGCAACGATGATCTGTAATCCCATTTTTCCCTTCGGTGTTAGGCCTTGCAGGTTGTCCCCCGCAAGTACTTTTCCCAGGTCATCTTTAAACCCGACCAAACCAAAACCTATGAGCGTGATAAGGCCGCCAAGTATGTAAATGTTGGATAGATCTACCGTAAGTAAGGCAGCAATGAGTGTAGAGACCAGGAATATTGCACCCCCCATGGTCGGCGTATGACGTTTTCCTTCATGTGCAGGGACATATTTGCTGATGGGTTGGTTTGCTTTTTTTGAGATAGCCCAGGCAAGGTATTTTGGCATGATAAAGAGTGTCAGCATAAAAGCGAGGAAAAATGCAACGCCTGCACGTACTGAGATGTATCCGAAAAGATTAATATCTAAGAGTTGGGAGAGTTCGTATAGCATGGTCAACTTTCGTTTAAAATTTTGTATTAAAGATTTAAGAAAGTTTATTTTACTATTATTTCAATTAAATACTACGAAAAGAAAAAATATGAAACAAAAAACAGTTTTGATCATCACCGATGGTATCGGGTGTAAGCCTGACAGTACATGTAATGCATTTAAAGACGCTACAAAACCTACCTATGATAGACTTTTTGAAACAGCACCAAGAGCACTTATCTCTACACATGGTTTGAGCGTAGGACTGCCTGAAGGACAGATGGGAAACTCTGAAGTAGGGCATATGACCATAGGCTCTGGTCGTATTTTGTACCAGGACCTGGTCAAGATCTCTTTGGCACTTGAAGATGGAAGTATAGAAAAAAACCAAGCACTCAATGATATTTTAGGAAAGAGTGACCGTGTGCATTTGATAGGTTTGCTGAGTGATGGAGGCGTGCACTCCCATATAGAACATACGATCGGATTGGCAAAACTTGCAAAAAACAGAGGGAAAAATGTCTTTTTACATTTGATCACAGATGGTAGAGATGTGAGTCCTACTTCAGCTAAAACCTATGTGAGTCAAATAGAAGAGATCTGTGATGATGATATCTCCATCGCGACCATAGGCGGCCGATTCTTTACGATGGATCGTGATAACCGTTGGGAGAGAGTCGAAAAAGGGTATCGTGCTATTGCCGAGGCTGCACCGTCAACATCACTAAGCCCGGAAGCGTATATTGATGCGAGTTATGCAAAGAATGAAACCGATGAGTTTATGGAACCTGTTGCCTTTGGAGCATATGGTGGGATGGAAGAGGATGATGTAGTTCTTGTGACGAATTTCCGTTCAGACAGGGTACGGGAGATCACAACAGCTTTGGGAGATGCACATTTTGATGAGTTTGCATGCAAGGATATACCGCTCAATATCGCAACGATGACAAAATATGATGCAACATTTCCTTACCCGATACTTTTCCCTAAAGAGACACCGAAACATACCTTGGCAGAAGTGGTCAGTGATGCAGGACTGAGACAACTTCATACAGCAGAAACAGAAAAGTATGCCCATGTGACCTTCTTTCTAAATGGCGGTGTGGAAGAGCCTATGGTAGGAGAGAGCAGAGTACTCATCCCTAGCCCTGATGTGAAAACCTATGATATGAAACCAGAGATGTCTGCACCAGAGGTAGGTGAAGCCGTACGTACGGCGATGGATGAGTCTTATGATCTTATCGTAGTGAATTTTGCCAATGGAGATATGGTAGGTCATACGGGTAACTATGAAGCAGCACGCCAGGCAGTCCATGCCGTGGACACGGAACTGGGGTTGATACTCAGTAAAGCAAAAGAGGATGGTTATGCCGTGGTACTTACTTCTGATCATGGGAACTGTGAAGAGATGAGAGACAGTGAAGGACATATCTTGACCAACCATACGGTAGGTGAAGTATGGTGTTTTGTTATCGCTGAAGGTGTAACAGAAGTGAAAGAGGGGTGCGGGTTGAATAATGTTGCACCTACGGTCCTTAAATTGATGGGATTGGAGATACCAGAAGAGATGGATGCACCGCTGATCTAAGACACTTTCAGATCAGCAGGAAAAAAGCGCCTTTTTGATCTTTTCAAATTCCTCATAATCATTAGGTTTGATCGTATCTGAGTAGATAATATGATTCAGCTGTTCGAGGATATGCATCTTACTGAGTTTATCATCACATAAAGCCTCATTGATAATGGCAATGTGCTCATCAAGATCATACTCTTCGTGCAATGTTTCTTTTAAAAATGTTTTTGCTTCCTCAGGACCGCAACCAAAATCCATTTCCATCAGTTTACAATAAAGCGGGCTTTCTTTTTCGATATCCCTATCATCAATTTTGATGATATGGGCAAGTAAGGTAGCTACTGATTTTTTAATTTTATTTTCCATGCATCTGTCCTTTCTGCAATTGTACCATAAAAACATGGTACAATTTTATCAAAAGTATAAAAAAAGGGTCAAAATGAAATTTACAGGTCATAATGTTTTAGTCACAGGAGCAAGCAGAGGGATAGGTGCAGAGATAGCGAAAAGGCTTGCAAATTTTGGTTTGAAAGTTTGGATCAATTATCGTTCCGGAGAGGCTGAAGCAAATGCTGTAAAATCTGCCATAGAAGCTGAAGGTGGGAAAGCTGAAGTGATAGGTTTTGACGTAAGTGATGATGAAGCTTTTGTTGCAGCAGTGAAGAGCATCGTAGAAACAGATGGTGAACTTGCGTATCTTGTAAACAATGCAGGTATTACCAAAGATAAACTGGCGATGCGTATGAAAACGGAAGAGTTCATGGATGTGATCAATGCAAACCTCACATCCACATTCATAGGGTGTCGTGAAGCGCTCAAAGTGATGGGGAAAAAGCGTTTTGGTTCTGTGGTGAATATCTCTTCTATCGTAGGTGAAACAGGGAATGCAGGACAGACGAATTATTCGGCAAGTAAAGGCGGAACGATCGCGATGACAAAAAGTTTTGCGATAGAAGCTGCACCTAGAAACATCCGTTACAATACGATCACTCCGGGTTTTATCGCGACAGAGATGACGGATGTGCTTAAAGATGAGGTAAAAGATGCGTTCACAGCCAAGATACCAATGGGTCGATTCGGTGAACCTAAAGAGGTCGCTGAAGCCGTAGCATTTTTACTCTCTGACCACTCTTCTTACATTACAGGTGAGACACTGAAAGTGAATGGCGGGATGTTTATGTAGTCTCTACAAAAATTTTCAACGAAAATTTTTCTTAACAAAATACCACAACAGCAATACAGCGATAGCTATGAATACACCTATCATCAGTATGTCACTGTATGCGACCAGTTCTTCTTCAAAATTCTTGATCAGATAGATCCATATATTAATAGCAACAAAGGTACTTGTAAGTACAATAGCCAGAGTCACACGATGCCGAAATCCGATCAAAAATCCTACAAAACTTCCCGCCACCGGACCGGTCATGGCAAAAGGTGTCAATACAAATAAAATGAGTCCAACAACACCGTAGCGTTTAATAAGGGGCTCATATTTATGGGCATTTATCTTAGAACGTTCCAGGTATCGGCTAAGTGGCGGATAAGAGAGGACGTCAAGCTTGTTCCAGCTGAAGACGAAGAGCGGATATAAGATGAGCACCATAATGGATTCAATGAAAAAGTTGAAGAGCACAAGAAAAGTAGTGTTCATCTGTGAGGCAACACCTATAGAGAGTCCTGCCATTCGTCCAAATATGACATTCGTGATCGTGATACTGAGCAGTTCTTGAAAATAATCTGAGTAAAAAATAGCGCAAAGTAAAACAAGAATGAAGTAGCCGCCTAATAACATAAGTCCAAGAAGCAAGATTTGCCCCTCTTTATGTTTTAAAAATGATTGATCGAGTTTCAACAATATACCTTCCGTCTGGTCTATGGAATAGAAGTATAGCATGAAATTGCCCTATCATGTAAATAACTTTGAGGTATAATCACAAAGGAAATATCAAAGAAAAGGAAAGCATTGGCACGGATACTGGTATTAGAAGATGACAAACTGTTCAATGAAACCCTGGAAGACTTTTTAGAGGAAGAGGGGCATATCCTGCATTGTGCTTTAGATCCTTACACTGCACTGGACCTTACCTATGAACATGTATTTGATCTCTATCTTTTTGATGTTAATCTACCGTATGAAAACGGTTTTGAACTTTTAGAAAAATTACGACAAAGCGGTGATGAGACCCCTTGTATCTTTATTACATCCAGAGAAGATAAGGCATCGCTAAAAGAGGGGTTTGAAAAAGGAGGGGATGATTACATCCATAAGCCTGTCGATCTGGATGAGCTTTTCTTACGTATACAGGCGGTGTTACGTAGACAGGTACGCAGTCAGATCGTACAGATAGGGACGTATCGGTTCGATATCTTGACAAAGACCCTGTACCAGAATGATAAGGCACTGGAGTTGAGTCTTAAAGGGAGTGAACTTCTTCTGACATTGTTGGAAGGTCAGGGACGTGTGGTTCCTTTAGAGCAGATCAAAGAGCGTCTTTGGAGCTCTTCGGAAGAAGCAAGTGACGGGGCGTTGAGAGTCTATATCGCGCAACTTAAAAAATATTTTCCTACCCAGATACAGAATGTACGCGGGGTAGGGTACCAGATGAGCATTAAATGAGAAAAGAGATCATTTTTGGTACGGTCATCTACTTTGTGACTATGTTTACGCTGCTGACTGCAGTGTATCGTTTTTTAGGCAATTGGAATATCACTGAGTTTAATTTTTTTATCGCAGGTGCTTTGGTTTTGCTGGTGGCCATAGGATGGGGATATGTGCTCTCTACACTGATCTTTGCACCTAAAAAACAGATGGAAGATACACTGACTTCTTTGACCAATGATATTATTCATGAACTTAATATCCCTCTTTCTACGATCAAAGCCAATACATCCATGTTAAAAAAAACAATGGAAGATGAGAAGTCTTTAAAGCGTATCAAGCGTATAGAAGATGCCAGTGTAAGACTCAAAAAGCTCTATGATGAGTTGGTCTACAGCATCCATAAAGAGATGCATACGATAGAAAAAGAGCGGTTTGATCTTCAATCGTTAATTGAAGAGCGGGTTGAAGTATTTAAAGATCAGAAACGAAATCCTTTTGAACTCAATTTAGAACAGTATGAGATAGAAGTGGACAAGATAGGTTTTGAACAGATGTTTGACAATATTGTCTCCAATGCAATGAAGTACTCTTCCAAAGATGCACCGATACTTGTGACATTGAACAACCATATCTTAAGTGTGGAAGATCAGGGTGTGGGCATGGGAACCACAGAACTTTTACGTGTACATGAACGCTATTATCAGGCAGATGATAGAAAAGACGGGGATGGCATAGGACTTGCTCTGGTCAAAGCATATTGTGATGAAGAGGGCATAGAGATCCATTTCAAGTCGGAAAAAGGCGTTGGAACAACCGTGAGTTTAAATATGTCAAAGGTGCATGCTACTTAATACTATAATTTTATATTATTTTTTATATAAATTTCACACTTACTTAACACTTCTCGACTATCATTGTATAAATATAGTAAAGGAGAGTATAAATTGATGAAAAGTAGTTTACTCAAAAGTTTGTTGGTTAGTGGTCTAGTGTTGAGTATCATGGGATGTGGTGGATCTTCTTCGACCATTGAAGAAATTGTAGCATCTGATTTACCAGCTGAAATTACAGATGCACTTGATAGTCCAAAATCAAATTTATCTCAAGACTTAATGAACACATTAGCTTATATGGGTAATGAAGAAAGACTTGCCTATGATGTCTATAATGCTCTATATGATCAATATGGTACAGAACAATTTACGAAAATCGCAACAAATGGGGAACATCAACATATTACTGCGGTACAAGAGCTTATTCAAAAATATAAACTCAGTGATGATGTGAATTTTACGAATATTGATCTACCGGCATTAGGTTACATCAATACCCCTATAGAAGAGATGGATGCAGGTATATATGATATTGCAGCTATACAAACACTTTATGATGATCTTGTTGCACAAGGGTCGGCATCTGAAATAGAGGCGTTGAAGGTAGGATGTATTATTGAAGTTGTAGATGTTAATGATTTAAATCGCGATATTGCATTAGCAGAGTCTGAAGGTGCAACAGATATTGTTACCGTATTCAGTTTCTTACGTGATGGTAGCTACAATCACTATTGGTCATTTGATAAAGGGCTTAAAAATCAAGGTATTGCTGAAGGTTGTTGTTCTCTTGGTAGTGAATATTGTCATCCTGAGTACCCAAATATAAAGTAATAAAAATATTTATTTCACTTAACACTTAATTAACACTTCTTTGTCATAATTCTTTTACGTCGAAATAAGTGGAATGCAGAAGGTATTTTGTATAAGGATGATACCCCCTCACTAAATACAAACTCCTTCTGTGCTTTTTAACACTTCCTTAACGTTTTTCCGTCATAATACATCCCAAAAAAGACTCTTCTATGCTAAATATGTTAAAACATCGCCATTTTATCTCTTATTTTAGCACTACCCTTATATACCTTTTGACCATAAGTTTGTTCTTTTATATGCAGGAACATTATCTCGTGTCAACAAAAAAAATAGAAGAGAAAACGACACAGCTTTGTTTGTGTTCTTTTCAACCTGAAGTTGTTTCTACCGTAGAACAGGTGGAACAAGAGGAGATAGAGGAAGAAAAAGAGATAGAGAAACCTATCGTTGAAGAAGAACCTGTAGTTGAGGAAGAGCCTGTTGTAGAACCTAAGATCATAAAAGAACCGATCCCGGAAAAAGCACCTGAAGTCAAAAAGGAGCCTGCTCCTGAACCAGTAGCAGAAAAAGTGATACCTAAACCGATCGTAAAAGAGGTCAAGAAAAAAACGAAAAAGAAGAGTGCCAAGAAAAAACAGAGAAGACAAAAAGCTTCTTCACGAAAAGCAAATATCACTCCTGCACAGAAAAATCAATTTCTTGCGAATATCAGAAATAAAATAAACAAGCATAAGTCGTATCCTCGTATTGCAAAAAAGAGAGGTATGCAAGGTACGGTCAAGGTTGAATTCACTATTCTGAGAAATGGAAATGTAGGAAATATCTCTGTAAGTGGGCCCAAAGTATTTCACCGGTCTGCACGTAATGCTGTAAAAAGTGCATTTCCTATAGATACAAAAAATGCGCCTATTTCGCTACCAAAGAGTATAAATATTTCACTTCTCTATCAAATCAGATAGATTTAACACTTAATTAACACAACTATGACACCATAACTCAAATTAATTGAGGAGAGTTATATGAAAAAAGGGATTTACCTCTCTTTGGTATGTTCAGTATGTTTGAATGCTGCCGAAGTAGAGTTGGAAACGATAAACGTAGCCACCAAAGTAGATACAGAAGTAGTGAAAGATGTAAGCGGGGAAGACATCAAGTCAGCCGATCTGGGAGAAGCGCTGTTTAAACAGTCAGCAAGTGTATCCCTTGTAAGAAGATCAGGTGTAGCGAATGATATCATCTTAAGAGGACAAAAGAAAGACAATATCAATATCACGATAGACGGTACGAAAGTCTATGGTGCCTGTCCTAACAGAATGGATCCACCGGTCTCTCATATATTGACAAACAATGTGGATTATATCGAGATCAATGAAGGTCCGTTCAATGTAGAAGATTTCGGTTCACTCAGTGGAGATGTAAAGATACATACTATCAAACCAGAAGAAGAATTTGCTGGAGAACTAAACTTAGGCCTCGGTAGCTGGGGGTACCAAAAAGGTGCATTCTCTTTGAGCGGAGGAACAGATACGGTAAAAGTTTTGCTCAGTGGTTCTACGGAAAAAAGTGAACAGTATGAAGATGGTGACAGGAATGATTTTTCAGAGCAGATGGAAGCGGCTGCAGTTCCTATGGGAACACGTTATCAGCCAATACACCAGGATATGGATGCGTATACGAAAAAGACATTTATGGCAAAACTTTTTTGGGATATCGCTGAAAATCAGGAATTAAGGTTCAGCTATACTGCTAACAGAAGTGATGATGTTCTTTATCCTTCTTCTAAAATGGATGCCTTGTATGATGATTCAGATATCTATAATGCAGAATATATAGCAAAAGATCTTGGTAAATACTCTAAAGAGTTGAATGTACAAGTCTATCAGTCTGAAGTGGACCACCCTATGACTACGAGATATAGAGTCATGGCTGATTCGAATGCTTCTGCAAGTATGCAAGATGGTATTTGGGATTCGAAGAGAGCAATGACATCTCACTTGACAACAAAGATGCAGGGGGCAAAACTAAAAAACAGTTTTGATGTAGATAATCATAGTGTTACAGCAGGGCTTGATTATAGTATCAGAAACTGGGATGGCAGATATTATATGGATTATAATCCTATGATGACATTCCCGAAAAGTATTGATGATGCAGATACCAAAAATATGGGTGTGTTCATGAAAGATGAAATATCATTAGATAAATTGAAACTAGACCTTGCACTTCGTTATGACCATACAAAAATCACTAATAACAATAGTACACAACAAGATAATACCTATAATGAACTCACAGGGTATATATTCGGGACATATCAGGCAAATGAGAGTACCAAATATTTTGCTGGAGTTGGTAGATCATCCAGAGTACCTGATGCCAGAGAACTTTATTTTATAAGTAGCAAAGGCAAGGTGATTGGAACAGACAACTTACAAAATACAGTGAATTATGAGTTTGATATAGGGGCAGAAAAGCAGTATGAAAATGCTATGATCAAAGTCAAAGCATTCTATTCTAGACTAGATGATTTTATTGCTTATAATTCTACTTTAACACACTTTGAGAATGTTGATGCAACGATTTACGGTTTTGATCTCGGTGGTAGCTACATTGCAACAGATGCACTCTATTTTGATTACGGTATGTCCTATCAAAGAGGCAGAAAGGAAAATCCTCTTGGTGGACAGATAGATAAAGATATGCCAGAAATACCACCATTTAAGTTGAACGCTGCTGTCAATTATGACTATGATGATACATTGAAATTAAAAGCAGAAGTGATTGCATCAGACAGATGGTCGGATTTTGACTTTGACAATGGTGAGCAAGAGTTGGATGCCTATGCGGTAGTTAATTTGAAAGGAACCAAAGCATTTGGTAAAAACTTTGAACTGACTGTGGGAGTGGACAATGTGCTGGATAAAACTTATGCAGTATCGAACACGTATAAAGATTTGACGCTTCTTTCTACAGGTACAGAAGGTGATGTAATGCTTATGAATGAACCTGGACGTTATTTTTATACAAACATAAAATATAAATTTTAATATATACTACCGGGAAGAGAACTCCTTTTCTCTTCCTTCCTACCTTATTAAAAAATCAACTTTACGATAGTACAAATGGCTATTTTATGAAAAGTATAAGCTTTTTATACTTTTTTTGTTATAATTACCCGTATTTTTAACAAACTTAAGGAGAAAGTCAATGGCATTATTTGATGATGTAAAAGAAGTAGTTGTTGAGCAGCTAAATGTGAGCCCAGATGAGGTTAAAGAGGAATCTAAATTCGTAGAAGATCTTGGGGCTGATAGTCTTGATGTTGTTGAGTTGGTAATGGCACTTGAAGAGAAATTCGATATCGAAATCCCTGATGACCAAGCAGAAGCAATCGCAACTGTAGCTGACGCTATCAAATTTATCGAAAACGTATAAGTTAAGTTCCCCTTCGGGGACTTGTAAAATATATATGAGTATTTCAAAAAATATTCATATATATTTTACATAAAATGGAATAGGAGAGCCAGTGAAAAGAGTTGTAGTTACAGGTTTAGGGATGATAAATTCTCTAGGACTAGATAAAGAAAGTGCATTTTCTGCGATCATAGAAGGGAAATGCGGTATCAAAAATATCGAGGCATTTGATACAGAGAAACATGCTGTTAGTATCGCTGGTGAAATAACAGACTTTGACCCACTCACTGTACTTGACGCAAAAGAGGCAAAGAAAGCAGACAGATTTATACAACTTGGTCTTAAAGCTGCTTTGGAAGCTATGGAAGATGCGAAACTTTCGGAAGACGTAGATATGGAGAGATTCGGTGTGGCTTCTGCTTCAGGGATCGGTGGATTACCAAATATCGAAAAGAACTCAGTGGTATGCGCAACAAAAGGACCAAGAAGGATCTCTCCGTTCTTCATCCCCTCTTCTCTTGTGAATATGCTGGGTGGATTTATCTCTATCTATCAAGGACTTAAAGGACCGAACCTTTCATCAGTCACTGCTTGTGCTGCAGGTACACATGCGATCGGTGAGGCGGCAAAGTCTATCATGGTCGGTACGGCAGATAAAATGTTGGTCGTTGGTGCAGAGTCTGCTATTTGTGAAGTGGGTATCGGTGGATTTGCTGCAATGAAAGCACTCTCTACAAGAAATGATGATCCTCAGACAGCTTCTAGACCATTTGACAGTGATCGTGATGGTTTTGTCATGGGTGAAGGTGCCGCTGCACTGGTATTAGAGAGTTATGAAGATGCAGTTGCAAGAGGTGCGACGATCTATGGTGAACTGATCGGATTTGGTGAAAGCGGTGATGCAAACCATATCACTACACCAACGATGGATGGACCTCTTCGAGCGATGAAGGGTGCATATAAGATGGCAGGTGAGCCAAAAGTAGACTATGTCAATGCACATGGTACATCAACGCCGATCAATGACAAAAATGAAACAGCAGCGATTAAAGAGTTGTTTGGCGGCAAAGAGAACTGTCCTCCGGTAAGTTCTATCAAAGGTCAAGTGGGTCACTGTCTAGGTGCAGCAGGTGCCATAGAAGCAGTGGTATCTCTTATGGCTATGAGAGACGGTGTACTTCCTCCGACGATCAACTATACAACACCAGATGAAAACTGTGATTTGGATTATGTACCTAATGAAGCTAGAAAAGCAGATATCAATATTGTGATGAGTAATTCATTTGGTTTTGGTGGAACAAACGGCGTAGTTATCTTTAAGAAGATATAAGGGTTTATGCATGGCAACTTATTTAGACTTTGAGAGCAAAATTGAATCGATACAAGAAGAGCTTGTATCGGCACAAGCCATAGAAAATATCGAGGCTGTAAATAAGTATCAAGCTGAGCTGGACAAAGAAGTACAAAAGACGTATGGTTCACTGAGTGACTTTCAGAAACTTCAACTTGCCCGCCACCCGGATAGACCTTATGCTTTGGACTACATCAGACTTTTGATGGATGATGCCTATGAAATCCATGGTGATCGTGCATTTAGAGATGACCCTGCTATCTTATGTTACATCGGTTGGATCAATGGACAGAAGACGATGCTTATCGGTGAACAAAAAGGACGTGGTGTTAAAAATAAGATCAAAAGAAACTTTGGTATGCCGAATCCTGAAGGGTACAGAAAAGCGCTGCGTGCAGTCAAAATGGCAGAAAAATTTGACATTCCTGTACTGATGCTTATAGACACTCCGGGTGCATATCCTGGGCTTGGAGCAGAAGAGAGGGGTCAGAGTGAGGCGATTGCTAAAAACCTGTTTGAATTTGCTTCTGTAAAAGTACCTATGGTCTCTGTGGTGATCGGTGAAGGTGGTTCAGGTGGTGCACTTGCTATCGGTGTTGCAGATAAGCTTGCTATGATGCGGTATTCTGTATTTGCCGTTATCTCACCTGAAGGGTGTTCTGCGATCTTATGGAATGACCCAAGCAAAGTAGAAGCTGCGACGAAAGCATTGAAGATCACACCAAACTATCTGCTTGAACATGGGTTGGTAGATGATGTACTGGATGAGCCTTTGATAGGTGCACATCGTGATAAAGAGAGAGCAGCAGAGGTACTGAAAAAGTATTTCCTAGAGAGTGTACAAGCACTAAGAGAACTTTCTGAAGATGAAATGCTTGATCAGCGCTACAAAAGACTTACTGCTGTCGGTGCATTCAGCGAATAGTGACTAACATTTTTTTATGATACACGAGATAGCCCAAACCATTGTCTCTTACATTGGTGATATGGGCTACTGGGGTATCTTTCTTCTTATGTTTCTTGAGAGTACCTTTTTCCCCTTTCCCAGTGAAATTGTAATGATACCCGCAGGGTATTTGGCATTCAAAGGTGAAATGAATCTTTATTTGGTAGTTTTAGCAGGTATCATGGGCTCTGTAGGCGGAGCACTTTTTAACTACTACCTGGCGATACATTTTGGAAGAAAATTCATCTTACGTTATGGAAAATACTTTTTCATCAAAGAAGAAACCTTAGATAAACTCGAAGCTTTTTTCATCAAACACGGGGAACTCTCCACATTTAATGGAAGACTCATCCCGGGTATACGCCAACTGATCTCTCTACCTGCCGGACTTGCACGTATGAATATGGTTAAATTTGCTTTTTATTCGGGATTGGGTGCTGGTATTTGGGTGATCGTTTTAGTGGCCTTAGGGTATCTGCTGGGCTCAAATGAAGCACTGATCTCTGAGTATCTTCACTCTGCCACACTGATCGCACTCTTTTGTGTCGTATTGATCACACTTTTCTATATCGTAAGACATAAAAGAAGACAAAAGATATTGGAAGATTAGTTCAATATCCAAGCGACATATCGTTTTTTCTTGATCGTTGTTCTCTTTAAGGCTTTCAATACCTTCTCTATGATTGTATGATGCAGGGCAACATATGATCTGGTATCTGTGATATGTATCTTTCCAACCATTTTCGAGTCAATACCTATCTCTTTACATAATGTCCCGAGTATATCCCCTGCACGAAGCTTGGTTTTCTTACCGCCGTTAATACAGAGTGTATCATACTCGGAGACCATTTTAAAGGCTGCATCTACACGTAAATCTCTCATCTGTGCAGTACGTGCAGCAGAGGTGATATAAGCACATTTATCACTCTCCTTTGGACCATAGAGTGAGATGGCTGTACCTTTGGCATCTGCGCGTCCAGTACGACCGATACGGTGCGTGTAGACCTCCTGGTCAAAAGGCAGATCATAGTTAATGACCAGTGCAATGTCTTTGATATCCAAACCTCTTGAGGCAACATCTGTTGCTACCATGATGCGTTTGGAACCGTTGGAAAAAGCGATCACCGATTCATTTCGGTCTCTCTGATCCAGATCACCGTGTATGTCTATCACAGAGTGCCCGCGTTGATGTAACGTATCGGTTAGAGAGATGACTTCTGCCTTGGTGTTACAAAAAATAAGGAGGGATTCTGGTTTGTAGGATTGGATCAGGGCTGTAAGTGTCTTCAGTTTATCAGAGGTTTCATAGACGATTTCATCTATCTTATTGTCCTCTTGGACCGTGTCCACTTTCATGGTAATAGGGTGTTTCAACAGTGCCTTAGCGAGTTTTTCTATTTTATCGGGAAAAGTCGCTGAGAAGAGCAGGGTTTGTTTTGTACGTGGGATGTTGGAAGTTATCTTGATCATCTCATCATAAAAGCCCATATCCAGCATACGATCTGCTTCATCGAGTACCACTGTTTTAATACTCTCAAGTACAAGTGTTCCTTTAGCCAAGTGATCTTGGATCCGTCCGGGTGTACCGATGAGTATATGAGCCCCCTTGGCCAGGGATTCAGCCTGTGCACGAAGCGGTACACCACCATAGAGTGTAAGTATTTTTAGGTTGGGCTTGTAGGCTGCAACTTTTCTCAGTTCAACAGCTACTTGATCTGAGAGTTCACGTGTTGGGGTAAGGATAAGAGTTTGTGGTTTATTGTAATGGGTATCAGTATGTATCACACAGGGTAATCCAAAGGCCAATGTTTTTCCGGAACCTGTTTTGGATTGTGCCAAGATGTCCTTACCCTCTAGGATAGGGTTAATAGCCTTTTCCTGTATTTCGGTCATCGTAGTGAAATTCAGTATATCCAGTGTCTCTAAAAGTGCCTCAGGGAATGCTTCTATGCTCTTAAACGTCGCCATACTATTTCACTTCGAAGGTAGCATCCTGGATCAGTACTTTATAAAAGTACCCATATCCAAAATCTTGGTTGACAACGACTTTACCTGTGGCAATGACCTTGTCTCCTGCTTTGACAGCGGCTGAAGCAGTGGTAAATACAAGATCATCGGTAAGTTCTTTCTCGATACCTGTGCCATCACCTAAGTGAACCCAGTCACGTTTCATGATCTGATGGGACACTTTAAATACTTTACCTTCCAGGGAGATAGTCTGACCTTCGAGACTCTTTCTCCACATATGTACCTCTTCAACTGTATAACTCTCTTTTTTTACAAATGGTTTTGCAGGTTTTTCTTCAACTTCGGATGACATACCCCTCCCCATACCTTTATGAGGATCTTTACTGCTAAGCCCCAACATATCTTTCATGCTTTTAGGTTTTTGGACTTTTTGAGGAAGATAGACATCTGAGGCAAAGATGATCTCTTTAAATGTTTTACCCAAAGATTTACTTTCAAAGTCATGCATAATGGTTCTTTTATCATATCCGATCCTGTCACCCACAGCAACCGGTGCATTTACGATGGCAACCCAATGTTGGGTACCGTTTTCATCGACTTTAAGATATTTGTATCCCATGGCATTTTGTATCTTTAATACTTTTCCATAATAGATATTTTGGGGTTCTACAGCATGGATTGTTGTAAACAGGGTAATGAGTATGAGTGGTAATAATTTCATAAGAGTTCCTATAATTGATTAAAGATATTATAGGGTAAGAAGGTTAATATATGGGCAAGTGCCCATAGGTGTTGAAGATTATGATTATGCCTGAGATTTTTTATAGTCCAAGATCATTTTATAGGCTTCGTCTTTTAAAAGAAGTTTTTCCTTTTTAAGTGTTTCAAGCTCTACATCTGTTAAAACTGTACGACCGGCTTCAGCATCTTCTACTTGTTGATCCAATGCATTGTGTTTATCAAAGATATTTGCAAAGTGTGCATTGCTTTGTTTAAGTTCGTGTATTTCGTCTCTGTATTCGTGTAACATGTTTATTCCTCGTATTAAGATTTCCATATTATAACTTTTTTGTGTTGGCAAAAAGTTAAAATGAACACTTTTTACGTTCTATATTCTGCATTTATTTTTACATATTCGTAACTCAGATCACAGCCGTATGATGTATAACTTGCATCACCTAAGCCGATGTCACAAGTGACTTTAAAATGCTCTTGTTTCATGATCTCGTATGCCTTCTCTTCACGCACCTGATCCAACTCTCTACATTCACTGGAGTAGATAAGAAGGTCATCATAGTGTATGGTAAGGGTTTCATCATCACAGGCTATACCTGAAGCACCTATGGTGGAAGCGATACGCCCCCAGTTCGGGTCTTCTCCGAAGAGTGCAGTCTTTACAAGAAGCGAGTTACTCAATGCCATACTTGCTCTCTTTGCGTCTTCTTCGCTCTTGGCACCCTTGACTTCAAAGGCCACCAGTTTGTTTGCACCTTCTCCATCTTTGAGTATAAGCATGGCCAGTTCAAACATGATCTTATTAAGGGCCTCGGCAAAGGCTGCTTTGTCGTAATGGGCACTTTGTCTGTTCGACAGTAACATGACCGTATCATTGGTCGATGTATCACCATCTACAGAGATACGGTTAAATGAACCCTCTGTTGCCCCTGTGAGCAGTTCATCCATGTCAGACTTGGGGATGTTGGCATCTGTGATGATAAAACAGAGCATGGTTGCCATTGCAGGGTTGATCATGCCTGCACCTTTACAGATAGCTGCAATGTTAAAAGCGTTACCGTTTGCAAGTACCACTTTATATGCCATCTCTTTTTTGAAGCTGTCCGTCGTCATGATGGCACGGGCTGCCTGATGCGAATTTGAAGCATTGAAATCCAGTCTATCAAACGCCGAGGTGATCTTCTCTATAGGCAAACGGTACCCTATGACACCTGTAGAGCTCATCACAGGATTCAGAACATTTTGTTTGCTACTGAGTGTCGACATAATGGATTCTATATCTTCTATCCCTTTATCTCCCGTCATGGCATTGGCATTTTTTGCATTGATGAGGACAAAATCGGTTTGAAACCCTTTAGGATATTTTTGAAAATGTTTGATGGGTGCCGCTTGAAATGTATTACTCGTAAAGACAGCGGATATGTCACAAGGCTGTTCACTTCGTATAAAGGCAACATCACCATCTAGTTCAGAAGCATTAGAGTCGGCAGGTTGTTTTCTCATACCGACATTGGTCGCACCACAGAAGAACCCTGCGACATTCTCCAGACCGTTTTCAAGTGGAATAAGCTTATACATATTTAAGTTCCTCAGGTTTTTCTTTTTTACGGATGATTTTTTTCGCTTTAGCGATACCTTCACCCGTACCGATGAGTAAAAGCTTGGATTCTGGCATGATGATCGTATCTCCTTTAGGCATAGGGATAAATCTGCCATCTTTTTGACGTATACCGATCACCGTCACATTGGCGACATCTCTGAAACGTGCAGTTTTGATTTTCTTCAGTGCAAGCCATGAAGTTTTAAACACTTTTCCCTCTTCCATATCAAGAGGGGTATCTGTTTTATAAAGAAATTCCTGGAGAAGATTTTCCATGTCCGGACGTGCTGCCATAGCATTGATACGTTGCGCCATGAGCTTCGTTGCAGTGACAACCTTGTCCGCTCCCAGTTTAAGCAGTTTTTGATCATCTTCACTGCTTTTGGCATTGGCAATGATAAGGAACTTTTTCCCGCGGTGTATCTCGGATTCATAGAGTCTGGCAGAAGCAATGGTCGCAATGTTGTCTGCAATATTGTCTGCAAGCGTGATCACACCTTTGGCCGAAGAGAGGTGTGACTTCAAGATACCTTCTTCTGTGTGGGGTTCAGCTGTTACAAAGTAAGGGTAATGGTATTTTTTTGCTATCTCTTCCATGTCTTCTCTAGGATCAACCACCACAAAAGGGATGTGGTTCTCACGAAGTTGTTTGGTTACCTGTATCGTAAATTCATTATGATAACAGACAACAAAATGGTGTTTAAGTCTAGCAATTTCGTAAAGCATTTTACGCTCCTTGGCTGTTTTTTGAAATTCACCTTTTTTGACGACTTCTGCAATAATACCCACGGCAATAGAAAAGACAACAAAGCCAAAGATAATAAGGGTGATGGTGAAAATGCGTCCCATATCTGATATGGGTTTTATCTCTCCGAAACCTACGGTAGTAAATGTGATACCTGTCTGGTAAATGGCATCCATAAGTGGAAAACCGTCAATAAGCATATAACCCATCGTACCGATCAGCATAACAATTACGGTTAGTATAAGGGGTAGTCTAAAAGGGGCTAAATGACCATAATACTCATCATTTAGTGTAATATGAGGTTTGGGTGCGCTTCTCCAGTTGAGAAACTTTTTAAATTTTTGTGTGGCTTTCAAAGCCGGAGTCCCAAAGGTAGGGACTTACTCAGCTGTGGCAGCTTGAGCAGCACGTTTCTTCATTGTTCTAAGTGTAGAAGCAGCTACTTTAACTCTTTTTGTTGTTCCATCTTCAAGTGTGATCTTCACAGATCTCAAGTTTGGAAGTTGTCTTCTTTTTGTTTTGTTGTTTGCGTGAGAAACATTGTTTCCTGTTAATGGGCCTTTACCCGTAATATCACATCTTCTTGCCATAGTATGTCCTTTAATTTGATCGTCCCAGTTACACTTTTGAAAGGTTCAGTGTAAAACGAAGAATATTTTGTGGGATTATAGACAATTTGAACATAAAATTTGCTTAAGGTATTTGCAGCCTCTCTTAAGTTTTGTATGAAAAGAGAGAGCGAATAGAAAAGAAGCACTCGTGTGATACGGCTTGAGAGTGATATTCTTTCATAAATCGTATGTTATTACCTCCCTATGGTACAAGGTCAAAAGTTTGATTTTGCTATAATAATTCAAAATAAAACAAGAGGATATTTATGTTAGTAGCCCCAAGTATACTTTCCGCTGATTTTGGACATTTGGCGCGTGATGTTGCAGCCATTTGTGAAGGTGGTTGTGACCTTGTGCATGTTGACGTGATGGATGGCCATTTTGTACCAAACCTCACGATAGGACCTGTGGTTGTGGAAGCGGTAGCCCAAGAGGCAAACAAACCTTTGGATATACATCTTATGGTAGAGAACAATACATTTTTTGTAGACCTTTTCGCACCTTTGAAACCGGAGTTTATATCGTTTCATATCGAAGAGGAAAAACATCCTCATAGACTTATACAGAAAATACGTGCGTTGGGTATACGTCCTGCGATCACACTGAACCCGCATACACCGATTGAAGCGATAGAATTTTTGCTTGAAGAGGTAGATATGGTGCTTCTCATGAGTGTGAACCCTGGTTATGGCGGACAAAAGTTTATTCCTTCGGTTGTAGAAAAAGCACAGCGCCTCAAAGCATTGATAGAGAAGCGAAATCCAAAATGTCTGATAGAAGTAGATGGCGGTGTGAATGATCAAAACGTCAAAGAGCTGGAGGCAGCAGGTGTTGATATTGTTGTGGCCGGTTCGTTTGTCTATAAACATCCAGACGGTATAGAAAAAGCTATTTCTGCATTAAAATAAGGGAAAAAAGGAAGCGTAGTATGAGAGTGAAGATTTGTGGCATAACAAATTTAAAGGATGCGTTACATGCTGTAGAGTGCGGAGCAGATGCATTGGGTTTTGTTTTTTATAATAAATCCCCACGTTACATCACACCGGCAGCAGCGAAAAGAATCATCGATCAACTCCCCCCTTTTGTGGAAAGAGTGGGGCTCTTTGTCAATGAAGGTGTAGAGACGATAGATACAGTATGTAGATACTCAGATATATCACGTGCACAGATCCATTTTGATGTAGACGAAGAGTCTTTGGCAGCCATCGGTTTACAGACCTTGCCTGTAGTACGGGCAAAAGGTCCGGAAGATTTAACAAAATTTCAAGACAGGTATCGTTTGGTAGATGCGTATAGTGAAGTATATGGCGGTGCAGGAGAACGTCTGAATCTTGAATGGTTCAATGGCATCGACTGTTCTAAGATTATTTTGGCTGGAGGCTTAACCCCTGAGAATCTGGCACAAGTCAAACAACTTGGTTTTTATGGCGTGGACGTAAGTTCCGGTGTAGAATCCATTAAGGGGAAAAAAGACCCTGAAAAAGTGAAACAATTTATAACCAATGCAAAAAGTCTTTGAGGAACTTACCACAGCCTTTCGTAAACATGGAGGTATATTGCATGAAGGACAATACAAACATATTGTTACAAAGTATACAACCCTGTTGGAAGATGCTGAAACGATCTTCATTCTTCTTCAAGCCTCAGGCTATCCTATCACCCAATTAGATCATGAACACTATAGGCTTGAGACCTGTTTTACTTCTCATAAAGATCAGCGTTATTGTGTTATAGATATAGAAACCAACGGGAGTAAGCCAGGTACATCTCAAGTCATAGAGATCGGTGCAGTGATGGTCCAGAATGGGGAAATCATAGACCGTTTTGAAACCTTTGTCGAATGCGCGTTTTTACCCGAATATATTACGAAGATCACAGGCATAGAACCAACAGACCTCATAGGGGCGCCTACAAGAAAAGAAGCATTAACCGCTTTACGCCATTTCATGGGTGATGCAGTGTTTGTCGCACATAATGCAAAATTCGATTATAGTTTTTTGAATGCCTCTTTTGACAGATTTGGCCTGGGTCATATAGGTAACCCTAAACTCTGTACGATTGATCTTGCCAGACGTACTTTTGAAAGCGAACGTTATGGTCTTGCCTATCTTATAGACTTTTTAGAGATAGAAACAGCTACACATCATCGCGCTTTTAGCGATGCGCTCTGTGCTGCAAAGGTGATGGAGAAAAGTTTGAAAACAGTACCTGAGTATGTCAAGAGTGCAGATGAACTGTTACGTTTTTCCGTCTCCAGTAAGAAGGAACGAAGGGTCAATAAAGAGAAAGAGAATTAAATTTTATGTTCTTTTCCCAGGATGTGATGCAAAAAGAGTATCTGTGCAAATACCGGGGCAAAGATATTGACCAAGGGTATATAGTTGAAGAGTGAAGCAATCATGGCTAAGAGAGTTGTTTTTTTCTTTTTTTCTTTTAGTGTTTTTTTCTCTTTGATAAAGAGTGCTCCTACATCATACATAGTAGGTTCCTTCAGTAAGACAGACCACAGATAGAGTACCCATACCTGACCCACTATCGGTATAAAAAGCAAGGGAAGTGTGAGGATGAAAAGCAGTAGGAAAACGATACTGGCTTTAAGTGTCAAGAGGATGGAGGTAGTAAGGTTCGCACTGCCTACTACAGCAACATCAGCATAACGTTTTTTTGCCAAGGCGAGTAGTAACTTTTCACTGTACAGTGAAGTAAGCAGTGAGACCATGATGATAAAAAGCATATAGGTCAATAAAAAGGTTCCTACAGATGCGCCTGATGTCTGTAACCATTCCCATGGAATCCATGAGAGATATGAAGCAATGATGTCTGTTACCAGACCCCACATACTCCATGCGAACAGCAGTGTAAGAGCCAATGAGATGGATCCCATCTTGATAACAAACAGAATGACATCTTTTGAGAGTATATCCTGCAGACTTTTTATGATGATCTGTTTCATTTTTTAATGTTTACTGATACTCATTTTTAAAACTGACATAACGTTTAGCAGAAGCATAGAGTTCTGCTACTTCTTCGTCTGTTAACTCACGTACTACTTTTGCAGGACTTCCCATGATGAGACTTCGGGGAGGAAAGACTTTGTTCTTTGTGACCAGGCTATCTGCTCCTACTATGGACTCTTTTCCTATGACAGCACCATCAAGTATGGTGGCAGACATACCTATAAGACAGGCATCTTCTATCGTACAGCCATGAAGCATGACACGGTGACCTACTGTGACATCATTGCCTATGACCGTAGGATGTCCATCTGACATATCTGCTTTTTTATGGTGTGTGACATGTATCATGCTGAGGTCTTGGATATTAGACCTGTCTCCTATAGTGATGTGATGTACATCACCACGTACCACGCAGCCAAACCATACAGCAGAATCTTCTCCCATGGTTACACGGCCTATGACAGAAGAACCTTCTGCGATCCAGGCATTAGGTCCGAGCTTAGGTGTCCACTCTTTAAATTTTATCAGCATTAACTATCCTTTAATATACGATTTGCCAAACGGCTTACATAGTCAGGGGTCTCTTTTTTTGTCTTATCATGAATCTTGTTGACATACTCTTCCAAGACAGCATGGTTGTTGACCGTTTTACCAAGAGGGGGTACTTTTGTATAGTTTCCATCTTCTTGAAGTTCCCAGCGTAAGGTATTATCTGCAAGTTGTAGCATCAAGATCTGTTCGATCTTCTGTCTCAGTGTCTCTTCCAAGATAGGTGTCATAAGTTCAACACGTCTTACAAGGTTACGTGGCATGAGATCTGCAGAGGCGATGTAGCATTTGATTTTATCATGTTTGAAAAAGTAGATACGTGCATGCTCCAGGTATTTTCCTATCACAGAAGAGACAGTAATATTTTCACTAATGCCTTTGATCCCCGGTTTTAAACAACAGATCCCGCGGATGATAAGATCGACTTTGCACCCTTTTTGTGAAGCGGTGTAGAGTGCCTTGATGATATCTGCGTCCACCAAAGAGTTCGCTTTAAGAATGATATGCCCCTCAGATCCATGTTTATACTCTTTTTCGATGAGTTTGAGAAGCTTTGGCTTGATCTGTGTGGGTGACATGAAAAGCGTATCTAACTTTGTATGGGTGGAGAAACCGGTCAAGAAGTGAAAAAAATGCGTTGCATCTGTACTGAAAACTTCTTTTGTGGTAAAGTACGACATATCGGTATAGATCTTTGAGGTACTTGGGTTGTAGTTCCCTGTTGCAAGATGTACATAACTTTTCAGTTTCCCATTTTGTCTTTTGATCACCTGTGCGATCTTCGCATGTACCTTAAGCCCTGGTATACCATAGACCACATGCGCCCCTGCATCTTCAAGGGCTCTTGCCCAGCGTAAGTTATTCTCCTCGTCAAATCTTGCTTTGAGTTCGACAAGTACCATCACCTGCTTCCCGTCACGCACTGCATCGATGAGTGCTTTTACGATAGGAGAGTTCGGACCTGCACGGTAGAGTGTCATACGTATAGTGATCGTTTCGGGGTCTGCAGCCGCTTGTTTGATGAACTTTACCACAGGTTCAAAACTGTCAAAAGGATGGTAAAGCAGTACATCTTGTTTTTCGATAGCTTCAAAGACATTTTCACTGTTCAATGGCGGAAGGACTTTTGGACTGAATGTAGGCAAGACAAGGTGCGAGAGTGCTTTGTCTCCTACGATCTGCCAGAGACCCCCCAAGTTGAGAGAGAGACTTTTATAGGAGTAGATATCTTTGTCATCAAGATTGAGATGGGAGAGTAAAAAATTGATCAACTCAGAGTCGGCACCATCATTGAGTTCAAGACGGATAAGCGAACCTTTGTTTCTGGAGCGTAAACCTTCCTGAAGGATCTCCAAAAAGTCATCTGCTTCCTCCTCCTCTATCTCGATATCTGCATTTCTTGTGACCCTGAAAGGTGTGGAGGCCAAAGGGCTAAACCCGGGGAAAAGCTCAGAAGCAAAGTATTCTACCACAGACTCTATAGGAATAAACGTTTGTCCCAACTGTATAAACCTAGGGAGTATCCTAGGGATACGCACAAGTCCATGTTTGATATGTTCAGAGTCATCTTTGAGTGTCAATGCCAAACCAAAACTAAGGTTGTTGAGGTGAGGGAAAGGGTGTGTAGCATCGACGGCTATGGGGATGATCACAGGGTATATCTCATGAAAGAACTTCTCTTTTACTTCCAGTTTCTCATCTTGGTTGAGCGCATCATAGTTCTTGACGTTGACACCATGGGTGTGCAGTTCCGAGATGATAGAGGTGTAACATGACTCCAACACCTTGTGCTCTTCATGAAGGTACCCATGGATCTGTTCGAGCTGTTGGCTTGGCGTCAGCTTGTCCGGCCCGGTCTCCTGTATACCTGCTTTATAGAGTGCCTTAAGCCCTGCAACACGTATCATATAAAATTCATCAAGGTTTGTCCCGTAGATAGCGAGAAACTTAAGGCGTTCAAGAGGTGGTAGTTGTTCATCCAGTGCCTGCGCGAGGACACGTGAGTTAAACTGAAGCCACGAGAGTTCACGGTTAAAATAGAGTTGTGAAGAAGAGAGATCTAAAGCCATGCATTTGCCTATATAATAGTGTATTTTACGCGTATTATAGCAAAAACCTACAATTTTTTAATTTTTGCTATCTGATCACGCAGCCTTGCAGCCTCTTCAAAGTCCAGATTTTTTGCTGCGGCAAGCATTTTTGCCTTGAGTTCTTTGACCATTTGTTGACGTTCTGCTTTTGGCATTTTATCCAGCTTACTCTGTTTATTGTAGAGTTCTCCTGAATCTTCCACTTTAAGGTCTGTGTCAAGGACTCTGAGTGTGGTTTGAGGGGTAATACCATGTGCTTTATTGTAATCGATCTGTTTTTCTCGTCTTGCTTGTGTGGTATCGATGGTGAACCGCATGGAGTCCGTGATCTTTTTCGCATACATAAGTACCTGCCCATTGGCATTTCTTGCAGCCCTTCCTGCGGTTTGTATAAGAGAGGTCTGTGAACGCAGAAAACCCTCTTTGTCTGCATCCAAAATAGCCACCAGACTGACTTCAGGAATGTCAAGCCCTTCTCTAAGCAGGTTGATCCCTACCAGGATATCAAACTCACCCAAACGTAAGGAGCGTATGGTCTGGTTACGTTCTATCGCATCCATATCCGAATGCATATGGCGGGCTTTCAGTCCAAGATCATTGTAATAGGTTGTCAACTCTTCTGCCATCTTTTTTGTCAACACTGTTACAAGTACACGTTCTCCACGTGCAATGACGGGTTTCATCCTGTCGTGCAGGTTTTCCACCTGGTAGGTACTGTCAATCACCTCTATCTCAGGGTCAAGCAGTCCTGTAGGCCGCACGACCTGTTCGGCTACTGCGGAGGAGAGTTCAAGTTCAAGCGGAGCAGGGGTGGCAGAAACGAAGAGAAAGTGAGGCGCTTTGTGGATATACTCGTCAAACATCAACGGACGGTTGTCCAGGGCAGAGGGGAGTCTAAAACCATGGTCAACCAGTACCTCTTTGCGGCTCCTGTCCCCTGCATACATCCCTCTGAACTGTGGCAGGGAGACATGCGACTCATCTACAATGACAAGATAATCATCGTGCATCGCTTCAAAGTAGTCCATCATAGTGTAAGGGGTCTCCCCCGCTTTTTTCCCTGTAAGATGGCGAGAGTAATTTTCGATTCCTTTGCACATCCCTGTGCCTTCCAGCATTTCAAGATCAAACTCCGTACGCTGTTTGAGACGGTTGTACTCTATCATACGGTCCTCTTTTTGAAAGTACTCAAGCCTCTCTGCAAGCTCCTCTTCTATGCTCTTGACCGCACGGGCAAGTTTCTCTTTGGAGACAATGAACTGATTGGCTGAGTAGATGGTGACCTCTTTGATACCTTCTTCTTTTTCTCCGGTGAGTGAATTAAACTCATAGATGGCTTCTATCTCATCACCAAAGAACTCTATACGCACGGCAAACTCTTCAGAGTAGGCAGGGTAAATATCTATCACTTCGCCAGTCACTCGAAAATCACCTCTGTCAAAAAATTCATCATTGCGTTTGTACCCCATATCTACCAGCCGAAGGAGCAGGGCCTTCTGGTTGTACTCATCTCCCACACAAAGTTTCTGTACAATGGAACGGTAATCATCCGGACTTCCCAATCCATAATTAGCAGAGACAGAAGCGATGACAATGACATCATCATGTGAAAGCAGGTTCGCAGTCGTACTCAGACGCAGACGTTCCAACTCCTGGTTGATGGAAGAGTCTTTTTCTATAAAGAGGTCTTGTCGTGGCAGATAGGCTTCAGGCTGATAATAATCATAGTAAGAGATAAAGTACTCAACATGGTTGTTTGGAAAGAAGCTTTTAAACTCTGAGTAGAGCTGTGCTGCGAGTGTTTTGTTGTGTGTCATGATGAGAGTGGGTTTTTTTGTTTTCTCTATGATCTTTGCCATCGTATAGGTTTTACCTGAACCCGTAACACCGAGCAGGGTTTGGTATTGGTTTCCTGCTTCTATAGAGCGAGAAAGTGCATCTATGGCCTGGGGCTGGTCACCGGCTGGCTGGTATGGACTTGATACCGTGAAATTTGGCAAAATAAACCTTTGTTTTTATGTTGTTTCTTTTTAAATTTTTGCTATTATAACACAAAGAAATTATGGAGAATAAAATGGCAGCACTGCAAAAATTACAAGAGAAGATAGAACAGTGGAGAGCAGACCATGAAGCACTGAAAAGTGAAAATGCTCAACTTAAAGCGGAATTGGCAAATGTCTCTGGGTCTCAAACTGCACAAGAGGCACAAATAGCATCTCTCAAAACAGAACTTGAAGAGAAAGATGCAGAGATAGAAAAGATCATTGCACAGGTTGAAGCACTCTTAGCATAAGTATATTAAAGGGGTACCATGAAGAACGTAGCACTCACCGTTTCAGGAAATCGTTATGAGATCAAACTTGAAGATGCTTTTGCAGACTTTGTAAACAAAGACTTAGAGGCAGCAGGCGTAAATTTATATCAAGACAACAAGCCCGATAAGTTGCTTAAGGCCTACCTGCGTTTAGCCAAACAGGCTACCTCTTATGAAGATGAGATCGAACTGCTTATTGAAACCCTGGATGGTCTGTAAAAAAACATCCCTTCATTTATTTTAACAGCGTTTCAATACGCTCTATAAATGCTTCAGCTGTCTCTTTGTAATTAAGATGGCTTGTAGCAAATCTGAAGTTTAGTTCCGGTATCACACCAAAATCACGTTTCTCAAGTGCTTCACTTATACGTTTCTCCAAGACCAATGCATTTTCTTCTGATGTCTCTGGTAAAAGTATAAAAAAGTGGTTTTCGTTATATCGGCATGCCACATCACTTTCTCTGACCAAAGAAATGATGAGCCCTCCAAAAGTTTTAAGTAGGTATGTTTGTATTTTTTGACTATAGTGCTTACTCTCTTCTCCAAAATCATCGATCGAAATAGAAAGCACAGAGAGAGGAGTCTTATTACGCATAGCTCTTGCACAAGAGCTTTTCAGTTCTGCACAGAAATATGTTTTGTTAAATAGCTTGGTTTCATGGTCATGTATGGCATGCTTTTTCATCTGTTGACGGATATATGCTCTTACAAAGTAGATGATCAGTAATGTGATTACCATCAAAACAGCAAGATTCCAGTAAAACATATTTATAAAATCTTTTTGTTTCAAATACACCATGTTTTCCATAATAAGCGTTAAGTTTTTGACAGAATCAAGACAAGTTAAATGAGGTTTTTCGATGGCTGTATTTGTGTTATAGGTTGATAATTTCTGTTTATAGGTATTCCAACAGGTTGTTACAGCTAAAAGATCTTGAGAGAGTGTTTGTGCCCCTAAGTAAAACTTTGAGTTATTGTTCTGTATGACCCAAGTAGATATATTTTGCACTGTTTCGTCAATATCTTTGACCATCTGCTGATGATTGTGATCGGGAGCATTCATTGCAAAACTTCTTATACTGCCATCCAGCCATCCAACTTGACGTATAATTTTTGTATCTTTGTCCATAGTATCAAATGACGTATATATGAAATAAAAAGTCAAGGGGATAATCAAAACGATAGCATAGAGTAAAAGAGTAATTCTAAATGATGACCATTTTTCATGATATTTCATAAGATTTTCCTTTTGATAAAAATTATGGTTTGAACGAAGTGTTAATAGGTATTATACTTGTAAAAGATAAAATTACTATAGTTTTTTATAATAATATTTGTATAGCTTGCTTTATAAGGTATTATTATTTAGCTATCTTAAAGTTTTATAAGTGTAGAATCGGGTAGGCCAGTTATTGAATTGGTACTATAAATTTTTTTCAGGAGTTAATCATGACTAACATGAGACGCGGATTCACAATGATCGAATTGATCTTTGTAATTGTAATTATCGGGATTTTGGCAGCGGTAGCGATACCTAAACTAGCAGCAACAAGAGATGATGCACAAGCATCAACGTGTATACATGAGGCTGGTCAATTGGTACAGGAAATATCGGCACAGTATACAAAACAAGGTTATGCAGACTTTGTCCTTACAAATATTGAAGATATGACCAATATTAAAGTAGCAGCTGGTGCTACAGATAACGGGGTTAGTGATGCTGGAACTACTAAGTTAGCTGCAGATGGAGACACTATTACTTATGTATGTGGTGGTGAAGATGTAATGATTATCACTGCCGAAATTGGCGGTGGAGATTTCAACTTATCAGTTGCTACTCCTGCTGCTGTTCCTACTTCTCCAGCTGCTGTAAAAGCTGTAGAAGGTGTCTTAGAAAATATCGGTGGGACTTCACCTAAACAATACGAACTATAATTATAGTTTCTTCTATGCACTGCACTATGAAAGAAGATTTCTTTCATAGTGTTAGTCAACTCTTCATTCCTGCCTACATGGTGGATATGAATACATCTATATTTATAGATAACCTTCATAATTTATTATCCCTTATTAACATATAATATTTGGTATTTTAATGCTATACTTACTTGTATAGATGTGATGTGACGTTACATCATTTAGTGGATAAAGGACAATAGATGAAACGTGGATTCACAATGATCGAACTGATATTTGTAATTGTTATTATCGGAATTTTGGCAGCGGTGGCCATGCCAAAATTAGCGGCCAGTAGAAATGATGCAGAAGCATCAGTCTGTGTGCATGAAGTGGGACAGCTTCTTTCTGAAATTGGATCTACATATGCAAAACTTGGAAATGCAACTTTTAAGTCTACAACGGTATCAGATATGACAAACATACGTATATACTCTGCAGATGATTCAAAAGGCATCAAAGAAGATACGCTAGTAGATATCAGAGGCATTATCTATGTGTGTGGTAATGAAGATGTTGTGAGCATGGTGGGGGAAAATGCTGGTGCAGAATATAATTTGACTGTTGCTGTAATTGCAGGAACAAATCCTGTATCCAAAATGGTAGTGGATCAGGTTACTGAAAATATCCTTGGAGGCAACTCTCAAAAAATATTTGGGCTTTAATCTAAGAATATATCTTACTTTTACTTTTTAATAATAAAATGTTATCATAAAATATGTGGTATATAGTAGAGGGGCTAATATGAACAGTAATCAGCGTAAAGCATTTACACAGATAGAGTTGATTCTTGTAATGGTAGTAGTTGGTATACTAGCAGTAGTTGCTATACCTAGATTAGCTGAGAGCAGAGATGATGCAGCAGCGGTAAAATGTACCCAAGAAGTACAGCAACTTATTTCTGAAATTAGTCATCACTATGCATTTGATGGTTATCGTGCATTTTCTGTAAAACCGATAGAGAAGATAACAAATCTTCGAGTAGGGGTAGTAGATGGAGATGGGGTCACTAGTTCTCAGGGGTCTTCGGTTTCAGATGGAATTACTTATATGTGTAACGGTGAAGATATTGTTCTTGTAAAGGGAACTCTGAGTGGAGCTGATTATAACTTAACGGTAACTGATGTAGGTACTGCTACCGCACCTGCAGCAGTTACAGCATCCAAACTTATACGAAAACTACATACTATAAGTACAGCTGGTGGGACAAGAACTTATAGTTTGGAGTGAGATTATGATATAATAAATAAAAAGGAAGGGATTAACTATGTTTCATAAACATCAAAAAGCATTTACTATGATAGAGCTTATATTTGTGATAGTGGTCATCGGTATTCTCTCTGCTATCGCAATACCGAAATTTGCAGCTACTAGAGGGGATGCAGAAATTGCAAAAGCCAAGGCTACAGTAGGATCTGTAAGAAGTGCTGTTGCCGCTGAAAGGCAAAAACGTATTTTAAGAGGGGTATTTACTCCTATTACGAGTTTAAGTAGTAATGCGGGCTATGATAAACCTATATTTGATGGAATCAATGGAGATACAAACAGCCCTGTTCTGGAATTTCCTCTTCAATCATGTAAAGATAATACGGCTCAAGGATGTTGGTATACTGCTGATAATGTCACATATACTTATAAGCTACCTGTAAGTGGTGGTGTTGATTTCAATCTTAGTAGTAGTAGATTTAGCTGTAAGTTACCAAACAGTGACAATTGTAAACTACTTACACAATAAAACTTGTACTACTACAGAATTCTACTCCTTCGTTCAAGCGCTCCAAGTTTGACGTATGCATCCAAAGGTCACTTATCTCTAGGTACAGTTATTGCTGTACCTTTGAAAAATACATTCAAAGATGCTGTTGTCGTAGAAGAGGTAGAAAAACCTGAGTTTGAAACAGCAGAGGTAGCGTCTGTTTTAGATAAGACTTATAGTAAGGAACAAATTGAGATAGCGAAATTTATCTCTGAGTATTATTTTTCCTCTTTTGGGGAGGCTATCTCTCTCTTTATCCCATTTAAACTTTCTTCCTCCACAGAATTATCTTCGAAGAGCATAGAAAAAGATATGCTTCCGAAGTTAAGTGCAATACAAAAAAAAGCATATGATCAGCTTCTTAAAAAAGACAAAGCCCTCCTTTTTGGTGTCACAGGTTCAGGGAAAACAGAGATCTTCATTTCACTGATGGCAAAGATGCTGGAAGAGGGGAAAAGTGTTATCTTTCTGATGCCCGAGATCTCACTGACCCCTCAAATGGAAAAACGTCTCAAGATCCATTTTGGCGAGAGTGTGGCGATGTGGCATTCGAAGTTGACCAAGAAGAAAAAAGAGTCTATTCTCAAAGGCATAGAAACAGGAGAGATACGCATAGTGGCGGGAGCACGCTCTGCGCTTTTTGTCCCATTGTCCAATCTTGGGCTCATCATTGTAGATGAAGAGCATGATGACAGCTACAAGTCGATGACCAGACCCCGTTACCATGCACGCGATGTGGCTGTACTGATGGGGAGTAAACTGGGTGCAAAAGTGGTACTGGCCTCTGCGACACCCTCTATGAGTTCCTACTATAAATATGTTGTGGTCAAGCTCGACAGACCCTATGTTCAAACAGAAAAAAAATACAAGTTCATCTCTGGCGACAGAATCAATCAAACGATGTTGGATGCGATTGATACACACTATAAGGCGGGTGAGCAGTCACTGTTGTTTCTCCCTACACGAGGGAACTTCAAGTACCTCTATTGTGAGAGTTGTGGAAAGACACATCTGTGCCCTTTCTGTTCTGTAGGCATGGCACTGCACAGAAAACATAGACATTTAAAATGCCACTACTGCAACTATACGGAACCTATACGGGATACCTGTATCCACTGTGGTCATATGCCACTTAAAAGTGAACGTATGGGAACTGTAGAAGCCATAGAAGTGATCTCTGATGCTGTGGAAGGGTTACAGATAGAGCAGTTTGATAAGGACAGTATCACCACGGCTAAAAAACTTAAAGAGGCGTTGAAACGTTTTGAGAGCGGCGAGAGTCAACTGCTTTTGGGTACACAGATGCTGAGTAAAGGCCATGACTATGCAAATATCACCCTGAGTATCATTATGGGGCTTGACTACATCTTGGGACTGGCAGATTATCGTGCACGAGAAAGAGCGATCTCCCTGCTCTTTCAAATTGCAGGACGAAGCGGACGGGCAAAAGCAGCCCAGATCATCGTACAGACCGGTGATCCGGAATTTTTTCAAACCTATCTGGCGGATTATGAACTTTTTATCAAAGATGAGCTGGCGTTTTTGGAGATGGCGGAGTATCCGCCTTTTGCCTCACTGGCACGCATACTTATTGCGCATAAAGATGAAAGTAAAGCAAGCAAGATCACACTGGATACCGTGACCAAACTTAAAGCATTTGAAGAGGTAGAGATAGTCGGGCACGGGAAAGCACCTATAGAGAAAATAGCCAATAAATTCAGGTTTCATATATTACTGAGAGCCAAGAGTAGAGTCCCTCTGCTCAAGGCTCTATACAGTGTAGATTGTAGAGAGATAGAGATAGATTTCGACCCTGTTGATTTCGCTTAATATCCGTTGTAGGTTGTTTGGGTAAAATAAGAGAATTATTCAAAAGGCAAAGTGTGAAAGAAAGAGTTAAAACAAAAAAAATTTATGTCGGTGATGTGGCTGTAGGCGGTGATGCGCCTATCTCCGTACAGTCTATGACGTACAGCGATACCCATAATGTGGCTGCTACGGTAGAGCAGATCAACCGTCTGCATTTTGCCGGGGCGGACATGGTGCGTGTGGCTGTGCCTGAGATGCAGGATGCTTTGGCGCTAAAAGCCATTAAAGAGCAGATCTCTTTGCCGCTTATCGCCGATATTCATTTTAACTATAAGCTTGCACTGGAAGCAGCAAAATGGGTGGATTGTATCCGTCTGAATCCTGGTAACATCGGTGAAAAATCACGTATCAAAGAGATAGTCAAAGCCTGCCAGGATAGAAACCTGCCTATACGCATAGGGGTAAATGCAGGTTCTCTTGAAAAAGAGTTTGACCTGAAATATGGAGCAACTGCAGAGGGTATGGTTGCCTCTGCAGAGTACAACATCAAGTTTTTGGAAGATCTGGGATTTACAGACATCAAAGTGTCACTGAAAGCTTCGGATGTGGACAGAACCGTGGATGCCTACAGAATGTTGCGTCCCAGAAATGAGTACCCTTTTCACTTGGGTGTGACAGAGGCAGGAACGGTGTTTCACGCGACTATCAAGTCTGCTATAGGTCTGGGGGCATTGTTGCTTGATGGTATCGGGGACACGATGAGGGTTTCCATCACAGGCGAGCTTGAAGAGGAGATCAAAGTCGGTAAAGCCATACTCAAAGACAGCGGGCGTATGAAAGAGGGGCTGAACATTATCTCCTGTCCTACCTGCGGGCGTATAGAGGCTGATTTAGTCACCGCTGTAGCAGAAGTGGAAAGACGAACGGCACACATCAAAACACCTATGGATGTTTCCGTGATGGGCTGTGTGGTCAATGCCATCGGTGAAGCCAAACATGCAGATGTTGCCATAGCGTATGGAAAAGGTTCAGGCCTGGTGATGCTCAAAGGGGAAGTGGTGGCAAGACTCCCTGAGGAAGAGTTGGTTGAGCGCTTTGTACAAGAGGTAGAGAAATTCGCAGAGGATAACAAATAATGGAAAACATGTACAACCTGAACATCGAAAGAGCAGTACTCTCTGCAATTATTTTTGATCCTGAAACCTATGAAGAGATCGCAGCGAAGCTGAAACCACACGATTTCTATCTGCCTTTTCACCAGCATGTCTTTGCTGCGATGGAAGAGCTCAGTGTAGAAGAGAAACCATTGGATGATGAGTTTTTGCGTGCAAAACTCAATGCCATGGGCAAGTTCGATGAAGTGGCAATGCTGGATCTGCTTTCCGCAAACCCTATTACCAATACAGCGGCCTATCTTCAAGAGATCAAGGCAAAATCAAGCAAAAGGGCTTTGGCCACACTTGCCACAGAGATCAAGAAGGTCACGATAGAAGATGACCTGCCGGCTGAAGATGTGATGAACCTGGTAGAGAAAAAGCTTTATGAGATCACACAGAATTCAACTTCTGATGATTTTAGAGAATCCAAAGAGATCACACTCTCTATGATGGGGGAGATAGAGCGTTTAAAAGCATTAGGGAACTCCAAACTCATCGGTACAGATACAGGATTTAGAAACCTCAATGAGAGGACATCTGGCTTTGGTAAAGGAGACCTGGTGATCATCGCTGCACGTCCTGCGATGGGGAAAACAGCCTTTGTACTTAACATGGCACTCAAAGCGATAGAGCGTAACGAAGGGGTGGCTTTTTTCTCACTGGAAATGCCGGCAGAGCAGCTTATGCTCAGAATGCTTTCTGCCAAAACCTCCATACCGCTTCAAGCGCTGCGAGTAGGAGACCTTAAAGATGAACAGTGGAGTGATCTTGCAGCCGCGACACAGGATATCGCCTCGAAAAAACTCTTTGTGGATGACGGTGGATATGCGACCATACACCATGTGCGCAGTAAACTTCGCAAACTCAAAGCACAACATCCCGAGATATCAGTAGCGATTATAGATTACCTGCAGCTGATGAGTGGTGAAGGTCGTGAAGGAAGACAACAGGAAGTCTCTGAGATCTCAAGAGGGCTTAAGCAGTTGGCCAGAGAACTTCAGATACCTATTTTAGCACTCTCTCAGCTTAACCGTGGTGTGGAGAGTAGAGATAACAAGCGTCCTATGCTTTCTGACCTGCGTGAGTCCGGAGCTATAGAACAGGATGCCGATATTATCCTTTTTGTATACCGTGATGATGTCTATCGTGAGGCGCAAGAGAAAGAAAAAGAGATGAAAGCCAAAGCGGAAGGGAAAGAGTATACCTCCGAGTTTAGAAAAAAACCTGAAGAGGATGCCGAGATCATCATAGGGAAACAGAGAAACGGGCCTACAGGTACCGTCAACCTTATTTTCCAAAAGAACTTTACACGTTTTGTGGATGCTCCAACAGGACCGGCTTTTGAAATAGAGTATGAAGATGCTGATATTCCTTTGAATACAGGAAATATAGAGTTACCTGCTATATAGGGTGCACTAGAATCTATTTACTCTCAAGAGAGTTCACTTTGGAGGAGCCTTGGTGCAATTAGAAAAACCAAAACTATTCCCAGAAAAGAGAACATTCATCTGGGCGGCCCTCTTTTTTCTATGTGTGATAGTAATCCGGCTCTTTTTTGAATATCACTCCTATCAAGATTTCATATCAAAACCTTTTTATTATACGCATGCAAATGTATTGAATGTGTATCAAAAGTCCAAAGGTGATCAACACTACCAAGTGCTTAAGCTTCGAAGTGAAGAGGGTTTGACCTTTTATATAACAAACTACACTCAAGAGAAATTCGATCATAAACGTCTGCGTCTGCAGCTATTCCCCAATGAGAGGATATCTTTTAGTGACTATCTGGGTACCTTTTATGTGAACAGTCGCATAAAAGCCCGGGAACTTCTTCCTTCAAGCTTTAAAGAGATCCTATTGGAAAAAGTGGCTTCACAACATGAAAATACTTCTCTAGGATCATTTTACAATGCGATATTTTTTGCTACCTTTTTGGAGAAAGCGTTAAGAGAAAAGATCAGTATGCTCGGTGTCAGTCATCTGGTTGCCTTGAGCGGATTTCATCTGGGGATACTGTGGGGATTGGTCTATGGGTTGCTTTTGTTACTCTATAGACCCCTGCAGCAACACTTCTTTCCTTACCGTCATGCACTCACTGATGTGGGAGCCGTGGCGATGATACTTCTGGGTGTGTATTTATGGTTTGTCGATTTCCCGCCTTCGCTACTGCGTTCTTACGCGATGGTACTGGTCGGATGGATGGTTCTTCTGTTGGGGATGGAACTGCTGAGTTTTACCTTCTTGACTACGATCATTCTGCTGCTTGTGGCACTCTTTCCTTCTTTGTTGGTTTCTTTGAGCTTCGGACTCTCTGTGGCAGGGGTATTTTATATCTTTTTATTGTTACAGCATAGTAAAGGACTACATGCATGGGTGATCACTTTACTGTTGATACCTCTGGGTATTTTCATTCTGATGCTCCCGATCGTACATACTGTTTTCCCTGTAACGAGTGGATATCAGTTTTTATCCCCTCTGCTTTCACTGCTGTTCGTCCCTTTCTATCCTTTTGTGATGCTCTTACATCTATTGGGGTATGGCAGTCTTTTTGATACAGTTCTGTTAGCCTTGTTCACACTGCCAAACATCAGTACAGAGTCACTTTTCCCTCTATGGGCAACAGTTGGGTATATAGGCATATCCATAGGGGCTATATGGAGTAAAAAACTTTTTTGGTCAGTGTGGGGAGGGGCTTCTTCATATATGCTCTATCTCTTCATTTTTGTTCAGTAGCGCACAAAATTTGAGCCCATGGATAAAGATCGCCCATGAGATATAGATCCATAAAAAGAAAAAAAGTACAATACTGATACTCCCATAGATACTTGCATAGGTCTTATTGTGCACGACATAGAAGACGAAAGCACTTTTGGAAAGATACCATACAAGGGAGGCGATGAAAGAACTTCCCAGTGCAGCAGAGACCTCTATACGGGTATGAGGAGAGAGTTGGTAGGCGATGTAGAACATCATCCAGACGATGAAATAGGGGATGATTTCGTAGAGGTGTATAATACTGGTGATACTGCTTTTATCCAGATACCCTTGTATGAATGCAGAGAGATAAAAAGAGGCAGCCATCATCGCAGGTATGGTGATGAGAAGTAAAATGTAGGTTTTTATGGCTTGCCAGATCGTCCGTTTGGGTGTTGAAAAGATGTCATTCACGATATAATCATAGTCTTTGAAAAACATGACTGCGGCAAATACCACATAGAATGCCCCTATATAGCCGAGTTTGTCTGAGTTTTCTACAAAGGTATTGAGGTACTCCATAATGACTTTGGAGTCCGTAGGCAGAAGGTTGTCAAAAATAAGTTTTTCTACTTTCGCATACATGGCATGAAACAGGGGCATGGTAGTAAAAATTGCAAGCATAATTACCAGGAAAGGGATGATAGAGAAGAGGGTACTCCAGCTCAAACTGGATGCATAATGTCCCAATCTGCTATCAAAAAGATCGCTGAGGAAATCACGTAAAAAGATGTAATAGGTTTTGAGGATTTTTTTGAATTGAGGATTGATTTGCATGCTCATTGATTCCTCCGTAACTCCCGTGAGAAACACGGGGATCTTTTCATAAAATTGTCATACTTCTAAAGGAAAATCCGGAAGAGGGTCTGCAATTACTGCGGTAACCCCATTTTCCCAGGATTGAGTATGTTGTTCGGGTCAAAAGCCTGTTTAATACTTTTGAAGAGATCAAGTTCTACCTCATTGAACGCGATGTTCATGAACGGTGCTTTACTGGTACCGATACCATGTTCACCGCTCAGTGTCCCTCCCATCTCTACTACAAGCTCGAAGATCTCTTCTATCGCCTGGTGTCCGTCATGAAGTTGTTTTTCGTCTGAACCATCTACCATGACATTGACATGGATATTCCCATCACCTGCATGTCCGAAACATGGCACTTTAAAGCCATATTTATTTCCTACTGCGTAGATACGCTCCAGGGCCTCAGGCAGCATACTTCTTGGCACAGAGATATCTTCATTGAGTTTTTTGCTTCCAAAGATCGTGATAGATGGGGAGGCATTACGTCTTGCATACCAAAGTTCATCCCTCTTTTGGGCATCATGTGCAACGATGAAATCCTGAGCACCATTCTCTTTAAATGATTTTTCCAAGGTCTCCAGCTGAAACTCTACTTCTTCTATCACGTTCCCGTCCACATCACCGATGAGAAGTGCACCCGCATCTTCTGGCAGTTTGATGCCCAGTTTCTCTTTGAGCGCTTGGACCACGAGGTCATCCATGAACTCCATCGCCACAGGATTCGCACCTGCTGCAAGTGATTTGAACACCGCATTCATCGCATCATCCACTGAAGGGAAGATACCCATATAGGCTTTGGTAAATTTAGGTTTAGGAATGAGCTTCACAGTGATCTCTGTGATCACAGCCAATGTTCCTTCACTTGCAATGAGGATACCCGCGATATTATAACCGGCCACATCTTTGATGGTACGTTTTCCTGCACGGATGATGTCACCGTTTGGACGTACGGCACGAAGGGCCATGACATAGTCTTTGGTAAGACCGTACTTCGCCGCACGCATTCCCCCAGCATTTTCACTGACGTTCCCACCCAGAGTAGAGTACTGTTCACTGGCAGGGTCAGGCGGATAGAAAAGTCCTACCTCTTCAACCGCTTTTTGCAGGTCCATATTGATCACACCCGGCTGTACTACGGCTACCATGTTTTCCATATCGATCTCAAGGATCTTGTTCATATGCTTTTCCATCCCCAAAGTGATACCGCCTTGAGATGGAAGTGCACCCCCTGTAAACCCTGAACCGGCTCCTCTTGGTGTGATGACGATCTGATGTTCGTTACAGTATTTGAGTATGGCACTGACATCCGCTTCATCTCTTGGAAAGATAACAGCTTCAGGTTCATAGCGTGTACGTGTAGCATCATAAGAGTATGCGATCAGGTGTGCTTTATCGCTGTAGACATTCTCTTTTCCGACGAGTGTTTCAAAATATTGTATATGTTTTTTATCTAACATGACATAGTTCCATTTATAAAGATTTCATTGTATGGTAATAGTTACCCTTAACGTCACTGCCGAACCATCCAGAATCACGTTGTTTAAAGCGCATATAAAAAGGGAATGACCCTTTGGCAGGAAGACCTTTCATTGACTTTTCAGAGACTATTTTTTCAGAAATAGGGTCTAAAAGTACAGCCGAGTTCTTACGTACGATATAGACAAGTCCTACTTGATATTTTTTTGCAAAACGCGCAAGGTTCTCTCTTGTTGGCTTCTCTTCTCCTTCAACAGAAAGATAGAGGGCAAAGAGATCTGGATGTATCCATTTTTTGGTATGTTCAGAAGTGATCTTCGCATAGGTATCTGCATCCGGTGCCAAAAGAAGCACATTGTTATAAAGGTATCCGCCAATGACCTTGTCTTTCACTGAAATAGGTGTTTTGATGGTAGGAAGTTTATCATGATGGAGGATATCTTTACTCACCAATGCCACGGATTCATTCGATGAAGTTTGGGCAATGCGACTTGTAATAGCTGTGAGGCCATTGCCGTAATTATGTATCACAACACCACTCATACCATTGACAGGAAATTGTTTGTTCAGTGTAATGGTATCTCCTTTTACATATTTGACAGAAGTGTTCACGGTTTGCGGGAAAAAATCTGCAAACAGCGGTAAAGAGAGTAGCGCAATAAGAGCTATTTTGTGCATAGCGGTCCTTTAAGTGTTAAATAATGGTATTGATTATACAAGCAATATAGTAAAAGTTTATTGATGTTTTTAGTATAGCGGGTAGATTAACCTACTTAAGTTATAATAATATCCAACTAAGAAGTAGGGATGAATGTTAAAGAATGGGTAGTCTTAAAAATATAGTGGTGTGGATCTTGATATCAAGTTCCTTATTTGGTGCGAAAGTAACGCTTGGACATTGGGAAAAAGGGAAAACATTTTCAGAGTATTTAGATTCCAAAGAGATCTCTAAAGAGATACTCAATGATATTTCAAAAGCAGATATCCAGTTTCTCTCCGAAATAGAAGGTGATCAACTTTATTATGAATTAAAAGATAACAATGGTACACTGGAACAGGTATTGATCCCGATAGGTGAGGAGATGCAGATAAGGCTGGCTAAAAAGCACGACAGCGATGTGTACAGTTTCGATATTATCCCTATAGAGTATAAAGAGAAAGAACACGGTGCTACGGTTACGATAGAAACAAATCTTTATACAGATGTAAACAATGCATTGCATCATCCTTCACTCGCAGATAAGATCGGGCAACTTTTTAAAGGTGCGGTAAATACAAGAAAGTTTCAAAAGGGAGATAAAGTCTCTTTCATCTATTCACAAAAGACGAGAATGGGCCAACCGCACACTATGCCCTATGTTAAAATAGCGTTGCATGAATCAAGAAAAAAACGTCAGTTTATCTATGCAGATGAAGAGGGCTACGGCTACAAGAGTACGAAAAAGTCTCAAGCCTATACGGTGAAAGGTAAGGAAAAGGTAACTTATACCCGTAGGGTTCCTGTAAAAAGCACCTCGTCACGTTTTGGTATGCCATTACGTCATGTTCGTATCACTTCCTCATTCAGTCATAGAAGATATCATCCGATATTGAAACGGTACCGTCCGCATCATGGTACGGATTTTGGCGCAAGAAGAGGAACACCCCTTCTTGCGGTCAATGCAGGGAAGGTGAGTTTTTCCGGCCGTTTGGGCGGGTATGGAAAAGTGGTGAAGATCAGACATCCCGGAGGGTATGAATCACTTTATGCGCATCAAAGCCGTATACGTGTCAAAAGAGGGCAACACGTGAAGAAAGGACAGATCATAGGGTATGTCGGGAGTACGGGACGAAGTACAGGACCTCATTTGCATTTTGGTATGAAAAAAAATGGAAGATGGATAAACCCGATGAAAGTACTGCGAAAAACATCGATCAAAGATACCGTTTTAAAGAGAATCACTGAATATAAAGATGTGACGAAAACAAAATACAAAAAGGTCGTGATCAAGAACGCAGAAGAGAATAAAGAAAAACTTTTGGCATATCTCAAAGAAAAAAGTACACCTTTTATCTGGGATGGATGTGAACGAACAAGTATGGGGGTAGATGATGGAAAACAAGATCAAGCACTTTAAACTTCAGCCTTTGGTCAATGCCAAATTTATTTCCACAGCATTTGCCACCTACGAACAAGAAGGTATCCCAAAATCATGGGAGATAGTTGAAGCACATGACAGTGTTTCCATTCTTCTTTACCATAAAGAAAAGAGATCATTTATTTTGGTGAAACAGTTTCGTCCTGCTGTGTACTTGAACAACAAAAAAGGTATGACCGTAGAACTGTGTGCAGGTATTGTAGATAAAGAACTTTCTCTGGCAGAAATTGTGAAAGAAGAGGTAGAAGAGGAGTGCGGCTATGATATCCCTCTTTCAAATATCGAAAAGATCACCTCTTTTCACACTTCGGTGGGCTTTGCAGGAAGTAAACAGACACTCTATTTTGCAGAAGTCGAGGAGCATATGAAAGTGAGTGAAGGCGGTGGTGTGGACCATGAACAGATAGAGGTTGTCTATCTGCCTACAGATGAAGCAAAGAAATTCCTCTATGATGAAAGTATCGCAAAAACGCCAGGCCTCATGTTTGCATTTATGTGGTGGTTCGAGCGAAATTAGATCTATCTTGATCCATACATGCACATGCGAAAAAATCTCTAGTCACAATATCTTTTGAGTAAACAGCCATACTCCTCTATACGTCTGTCACGTAAAAACGGCCAGATATCACGTACTTCTTTGGTACGCGCATGTTCGATCTCTGCATAGAGGATCGTTTCGCTTTTGTCATCCGCGTGTACGATCATCTCTCCTTGTGAACCGCATATAAAAGAGTTGCCCCAAAAACGTGTACCGGCCATCACACCGGCACTGTCCGCCTCAAAGCCTACACGGTTACAGCTGACTACAGGTAAGCCGTTGGCTATGGCATGAGAGCGTTGTATGGTGATCCAGCTGTCAAGCTGTCTAGCCTTTTCCTCTTCACTGTCTGCGTCAAACCAGCCAATTGCCGTAGGATAGATAAGTATCTCTGCCCCTTTGAGTGTCATGGCACGCGCTGCTTCTGGGTACCATTGGTCCCAGCATACCAGTACACCCAGTTTCCCTACAGAAGTTTGTATGGGGTCAAAACCGAGATCTCCTGGGGTAAAGTAAAATTTTTCATAGAACCCGGGATCATCAGGGATGTGCATTTTTCTGTATTTACCTGCAACAGAACCATCTTTTTCGAAGACCACGGCTGTGTTATGGTAGAGGCCTGCTGCACGTTTTTCAAAAAGCGAAGTGACCAGAACAACACTGTGCTCTTTTGCAATATTCCCCCAAAATGCTACATCAGATTCAAAATGAGCGGCATAATCAAAAAATGTTGTATCTTCACTCTGACAGAAATACTCTGTCTGGTGAAGTTCTTGTAAAACAACAAGCTCGGCACCGCTTTGTGCAGCTTCTTTTATCTTCTCTACTGTGACTTGAAGGGTGTGTTCTTTACTGCCATGGTAGGCTTGTTGGATCAGTGCTGTTTTCATAAGAATCCTTTTTAATATACTATCTGCATGGTAGAACAGTGCAGACTCCCGCCTTGTTCTATCAGTTTTAAACAATTGACAGGAATGATCTCTCTGTCAGGAAATACCTCTTTAAAGATCTCCCCTACTTTCGTGTCATTTTTATCATCGTAGGTAGGGTATATCAGTGCATCATTGCTAATGAGGAAGTTGGCATAGGTTGCCGGCAGTCTTTCCCCTTCATTATTGTATTTTGCTTCACACATCGGAAGTGGGATCAATGTATAGGATTCCCCCTCTGCTGTGGTAAAGCTTTGAAGTTGTTTTTCCATCTGTTGCAGTGCTTTGTAGTGTTCATCTTTTGTATCTTCACACTTGACATACATGATGGTCGTTTTGTTGACAAACCTGGCCAAAGTGTCAATGTGACTGTCAGTATCATCACCTGCAAGATAGCCATGGTCCAGCCATAAAACCCGCCGTGCACCTAGATAGGCATGCAGTTTCTCTTCTATCTCCTGTTTGCTAAGCCCGCCGTTTCTGTTTGGGTTGCAAAGGCAGGTTGAGGTGGTGAGAATGGTTCCCTCTCCATCACTCTCTATGGAGCCTCCCTCAAGTACAAAATCGATCTGTTCAAGAGGCGTCGTACCAAGGTATCCTTTTTTATGTAAAGCAGTGTTGACAGCATTGTCAAGAGAGGCTTCAAATTTACCGCCCCAACCATCAAAAGTGAAGTCAAGTAGTTTGACTTCATCATTCTCTTTTATACTGATGTATCCATAGTCACGTATCCAGGTATCATTGGTAGCTATCTCAATGAAAGTCATATTCCGTGTGGAACAGAATAGTTTTGAAATTTTTTCTTTCTCTTTACAGATAATGTAAACCGCTTCTCCATAAGCAATAGCCTGGGCAATACGTATGAACGGTGAGAGACTGGCTTCCAATTCTGCTGCGTTATCGGGATCATGCCAATCTGTCTCTTCATGAGGAAAGGACAAGAGTACGGCACGCTGTTTTTCCCATTCTGCGGGCATCACCACTTTTAGATCTTTTTGCATATTGTCCCTTATTTATTATCTATTTTGGTATAATCTCGTCATGGCATTTATTAAAATAAATAAACAAAATTTCTATCATAATCTTAACCAAATTGCACTAAAAACTGGCTCAGTTGAAAAGATCGCGATCGTCCTTAAAGACAATGCATATGGTCATGGACTGGAACTGATGGGAAAACTGGCATCAGAGTTCGGTATCAAACATGCTGTCGTACGAAAAACAGCAGAAGCAGAGCAGATACGATCCCTCTTTGAAACGATACTGATACTTGGTGACAGTATCATAAATGATGAGAAGTACTCTTTTACGATCAATACTTTAGAGGATATCAAAAAAGCCCAAAAAGGTGCGAAGGTTGAACTCAAAGTAGATACGGGAATGCACCGTAATGGGATAGCTTTGGATGAGCTTGATGAAGCATTTGCTTTGATCGAAGCACAAGGGTTACATCTTGTAGGGGTTATGACGCATTACCGCAGTGCGGATGAACTCAGTTCTGAATTTTTTTGGCAACAAAAGCAGTTTGAAAGAGTAAAAGAGAGAGTAAAAGAGGCCGGTTTTAGGAATGTAAGGGTGCATTCACATAATAGTGCGGCGATTCTTCGCACTAAGAGTTTTGATGAGGATCTGGTACGAGTAGGAATAGGTGTATACGGATACAGTGAATTGCCGGATAGTTTTGATGAGGCAGTATTACGTCCGGTCATGTCATTATATGCAAAAAAGATCTCAACCAGAGCATTAAGTGCCGGTGAACGACTGGGATACGGAGGAGATTACACCGCTGCAGAGGATATGACGATATCTACCTATGACCTGGGGTATGGTGATGGGTGGTTTCGAGGAGAGAGTAGACAACCGTATGTCACAAGTGAAGGCTTACCTGTACTGGGACGTGTCTCTATGGATTCGATCTCTCTTGAATCAGAGAAAGACGAAGTGTGTGTGATGTCTGATGCTCAAACGGCTGCAAAACAGTTTGGAACGATCTCTTATGAAATCACCACGGCATTGTCTGCTACACTGCCAAAGGAAGTGATTTAAATGAAGGTAGTATTCCATCCCAAAAGAGATGGAATGTAAGATAACCTAAAATAGAATTTTATTTTAGGGTACTATGAAGAACTTACTACGGTAGAGGCTTGATACAGCGTACAGGGACACCCGCACCTCTTTTCCCATTATTCAAAACTTCTCCCGGCTGGCCAAACCAGATCGCATAGTAGTCACTGTTGTTATTGTCATGCGTCGTTGTCCAAAAAACTGCCAGATTACGGTTGGTGACCACACCGTCTTCAGCTGCTCTTCTGTCAGCATAGGCTACTTTAAATATATCGGCATTAGCAGGATCAGAGAGATTCAAATCAGCAAAGTCTTGTGCACTAGGCACAATATAACCACATGGACAAATTTGATTTGCATCATATGGTGTGCTCCAAGTGCTTTCTCTCAGACTACCATCGTTATCAACATTAGAAGCTACCCAGTCTAGGTTTGTTCTTGTTGATAAGATAAACTTTCCATACCAAGCCGTATTTGTATCACTGCCATCCAGTGTTGTCGCCAAGGTATCATTGGTATCTGAGGTGCTTACTTCATGTCCATCAGCAGTACGACCCCACTGATAGTAATGACCAAATGCAGCCTGGTCATCCGGTGTGGCTGCCACTTCGCTGGCACCCAAGTTTCTATCTAGCCAGGTTCTATTGTTGTCATTGGTATCTTTTATGACTATCGCTTCATACCCTCCAGCAGCCAGAAGACATTCTGCTTCTGTTGGGGGGACTGGTGCTGAGGCTGGAGCAACAATACCGGTATCAGACGATATGCCTGTGTTGCCATCACATCCATTCAGAACCAAAAATACAGAGGCTGTAATCATAAGGGGGTACATTTTAAAGTATGTAAATTTCATAATCCAATCCTTTCTAAAAATTATAAGAGAATCCGACGGTCCATGTATCTGCATCTACGTCATCAAGTGTTGCCCTGTAGTCAAATCCTGTATCGTTATATAAAGAAACATAGTCAGCAAATAGTGAAATTTCCTCTGTGAATGAATATGCTGCCCCAAGTCCCCAGTGAAAACCGTTTTCAACTGCATCACCGCCTGCAAGATCATCAAGCATAATGCTTCCATAACCTAAAAGGGCATAGAGTGAAATATCTCCGATAGGATAGCTTGGTTTAATATAAACTCCCCAAGCAGAAAGATCGCCGTCATAGGCATTTGTGATACCTGCTATGTTGCCCGCATTGTAATCTGATCCACCCAAACCAAAGGTATAACGGCCTTCAAATGACAGATAATCATTGTATTGGTATCCTGCCTGCAGCATTAATGTTGTTGCAGTGATCTCTTCATTTGTCACATCATCATTGACATATGCTTTACCTATACCCATGCCTGCATAAAAAGGATTGATCTCTCCTTCAGGTATCTCAACAACGGGTTCTATAGCTGTTGTCATATCCCCACCGGCATACGCTATCCCATTTAGGGCGATGATAGATACCAACGATAAAAGACTCTTTTTCATCTTCTTCCTCCCATTATATTTATAGTTTAAGATAATACTATATTATATTAAAGCAAGTAAAACAAAGATAAAGAAACAAGAAAAGTTATTGATTTTAAATATATTTTGTACTCAAAGCATATAGGGCTTTATATTGTATGATGTGAAGTTGTATTGAATTGAAGTTTGGTGGAGATGAGGGGAATTGAACCCCTGTCCTAAAATAGATAGAACCATGACTCTACATGCTTAGTCAGTGTTGTTAATTTTAATCCTGCTTTGTACTACACTCAAAACTTTACAAGACGAGCTAAGATTCTCACACCCTGGCATAGCTTCCAGGGAGCATAGTCATCAGATGTGATACTTCAAGATCCGGTTAAGATGACACTCACCGGCGAAGCAGTCCTCCGCGTTTGCGGGGTTAATGACTTACGCTACTGCGTAAGCTGGACGATAATCTGTATTGTTTGCGTTTATTCGCGTGTGGGCCGCGTAACGGAATTGCCCAGTCCGACATGCACATAGCCCCGACTACTCCAGTCGAAACCAAGTCATCCCCATATCTGAAAGATGGTGGATATTAACACATTTAAGTTACTTTGTCAATAGGGTGAGAAAAGAGTGTTTTTTGTTATAATGCAACCATGAATAGGGTAGCTATAGTTTAGCAATATACAATAAGAGGGAAATGGGTATGACACTTACACAAAAAGTACTATGGGCGATGCTCTTGGGAATCATCGTAGGACTGGTGATCAATGTTAATGGCTGGAACAGTGAAGGCAGTTTTGTGCAGGAGTATATCGTAGGGGGGATCTTCTATATCATAGGCAAGATGTTCATTACTTCACTGAAGATGCTTGTGGTCCCGTTGGTCTTCTTTTCACTTATCTCGGGGGTACTGGGTATAGGTGATGTACGGAAGTTGGGAAGCGTGGGGGTCAAGTCATTTGGGCTGTATCTGCTCACGACGGCTATCGCTATCGCTGTGGCTATAGGTCTGGCGGTGATAGTATCTCCAGGTTCGGGGGCTAATGGTACTACCACAACGACCTTTACAGGTAAAGAAGCACCGCCTCTTTCAGAAGTCCTGATCAACATTATCCCTGACAATGTCATCAACGCCTTTGCTTCAGGTAATATGTTGCAGATCATCTTCTTCTCTATTTTGTTCGGTATCTCACTTTTAATGGTAGGGAAAAAAGCACAAAATATTGCAGAAGGTATAGAAGTGCTCAATGAAGCGATGATGCATATGGTCAATATCATCATGTCTGTAGCACCTGTTGCTGTGTTTGCATTGCTTGCCAAAGCGATCTCGGAACTGGGTTTGGACCTTCTGATCAGTTTGGCCGGGTATGTATTGGTGCTTGTGGCGGCATTACTACTCCATCTTTTTGGTACCTTGATGTTCATATTGAAACTTTTTTCCGGTCTGAGTCCTAAACTCTTCTTACAAAAGATACGGGATGCACAGGTATTTGCCTTTTCCACGGCAAGTTCCAATGCGACCATACCGGTCACACTTAGGTCTGTGACAAAGCGTATGGGGGTGGATAACTCGGTGGCTTCATTCACCGTACCTTTTGGGGCCACGATCAATATGGATGGTACAGCGATCATGCAGGGAGTGGCTACGGTTTTTATAGCCAATGTCTATGGTGTTGAACTGGGCTTAAGTGGTTATCTGACGGTGATATTGATGTCGGTTCTGGCTTCCATAGGAACAGCAGGTGTACCAGGTGTCGGGCTTATCATGCTCTCGATGGTCTTTGTGCAGGTAGGACTTCCCGTAGAAGGGATAGGACTCATCCTGGGTGTAGATAGACTGCTTGATATGATACGTACTGCTGTCAATATCACAGGTGATGCTGTGGTGACCTGTGTGGTGGCTCAAAGTGAAAAAGAGTTGGATAGTTCAGTATTTAGAGATCCTGAAGCAGGGATAGTGGAAAAGCTGGATATTGATGAAGCCGAAGAAGAGGGACTGGCTGAAATTATTCACAAGACAGAAGAGGGCTAAAGCCTTCTCTCTTCCAGACTGGCGATCAACTGTGACGTCGTACCTGCTTTTTGGCTTTTAGGCTGATAGAGATAGTTATGTATCTTCTCTGGTATCTCTTCTGGCAGCGTTATATTTTCAAACTCCTCTTTTGCTGCCTGTTTTGCTTTGAAGAGAGCCATCTGTACACGTGAGTAAAAGTTCGCTGCACCTTCTCCTGAGGTTTCGATAGCAAGAAAATTGGCTTCAGGGAAACGACTTGTAACCAGCGATTGGACACCGTCCGAAACGGAAGAAGAGGGCATGCATCCAAAAGGTTTAACGGAGATGACAAGGTGTGCAATGTTCTCTTTGACGCTCTCGATTAGGTGTGCGACCTCCAAATGTCCTTCACCACCGTCACAGTCAAGCGTATAGTACTCTTCTCCCAAACGGGCAAGTTTATCCATGTCAGGTATCTCATAGTCATGGAGACCTATGGCTTTTGCGTAGAGGGAAAAATGAGTTTTGATCGCTGCCTTGCCCAGTTTGATAAGCACCCGTGTTTTCACAGAAGAGAAGTCTACTTTTTTGGCATCTTCAACCTGGAGATGTTCTTTTTTGTGTAACGCACGTTCTGCTTCCCACAGATTTAAAAGCAGACGGTTGATGATAGGCTGGGGTATGCACTCTGCACCCTCAGATTCCAAAAAGCGATGCAGGTTGTAGTTTCCGTCACCTTCTGTCATCGCTGCCCAAAATTCGCCCATGACCATAACCTTGGCTTTAGGCTGCAGGCGGTCGAGTTTGACCTCTTCTAAGATACTTCGGCATTTCCACAATGTTTTTACCAGACTCTTTTTTTCCAGGAATGCTTTAGAGACAAGATCTTCACACTGTTTCATCGCTGCATCGACACTGCCAACTTCTATTTCATAGGGGCGCATCTTGTAGCCAAGGATATTCATGATATCACCGATGATCACAGACTTGGTGAGCGTGATGAAAAAGTTAGGGGTGAAGTTCAAGATCCCGTCATCGATCTCATCTCCCTGAAAGATCCCCTTGTCATGGTCAAAAGAGGTGATCCTGAGGCCGTCAAAACCTGCATCTCTTAAGGCTTTTTTATATTCGGTGATATACATACCAAAACGACACGGCCCGCAACCGCCCGCAGTGATGTAGACATATTTTCGTACGATCTCTTCACTGCTGAGGCCCTTCTCATCACGGAGCTTTTGTAAGTACTTGACGAGGTTCCCCACAGTGAAATAGGTAGGATTGCACTGGCCCCTGTTTCCAAAAGCTTTCCCTTTTTGAAAGGATTCAAAATCGGGGTTGGGGATGGAGATATAATTCTCCCCCAGTGACTGCAGGGCAGACTGTATGAGCTTATCCTGCAAAATGGTCAATCCGCCTGAGAGCAGAATGGTTTCCTCTTTGGGGGCATAGTCTATAGCTTCTTGCGGTACATCCCTCCATTGTGTTTGGGTTGTATTGATGAACGATAGGTCACCATTGCTTTGGGGAGGTCTCATGTTGCTGCATACTTCACTCATACTTTTATCTCCTCTTCTATTGTAGTGTAGGTTGTTTGTTGTGGTTGGGTAAGCCTTTTTTGATACTGTTCGAGTGTATAGGCAAAGGTTTTCACACGTATCTTGATGGACCCGCCGGGTTTGTTGGCATCGATGTCATGAAGGGTCAAATGCGGTGTGCGGCTTGCTCCTAAGATCTTGTCAATGATCGCGTAGGTGGGTGCATCATGGCCGCATTTGAAACTGGAAAGGTCAAGTACGGCAACATTGGGATGACGTGCTGCAAATTTGGCTGCCCAGACCTTCTGTGCAGAATTGGTTGAAAAATTTTCTGCCCACACATCGCGTATATCATAAGGTGATTCACTATAGCCCATGTCAACATCCTCTTTGAAGTAGTGCATCAGATAGTCTTTATCTTTGGGAATGGCACGCATAGAGAGTGTTTTGAACCCTAGAGATTGGAACTCATCCAGGACTTCATGATTGAGTCCCGGATCTGAATGGTAAGGACGTCCCAATAACAAGATCACGATCTCGTCATTGGCTACGGCTTCATCCAAGATAGCGCGTCCCTCTTTCATGATCTCTGCATCATTTTGATCTAAAGCCTTCCATGCCTGCTCTACTGCCCAGTTATTCTCATCCTCTGTGATACGCAGCTTATCTTTCCAGGTGTGAAAAAGCTGTTTTTTCAGCAGGTCGGGATTGTCAAAATTGAGCGCATCTTCCACATAATCGATACCTTTTTCTTCAAAGAGATTTTTCTCTTTGGTGAATGCAGAGTAGACCACTTTGGGTGTACCCGAGATGATAGGACAGGAGGTTTGACCCATCGTATGTTTGAGATAGCCAGGAAGATGGGTGACTGCAGGGAACCAGAGATGATCAAACTGTTTTTTGGCAAACTTTTTAGAATACATCAAAGCATAGACATGAGACTGGGCTACTTTGGCCGGGTAACATGAGTCTACGGAACCGTATTTCGCCCCTTCCAGGAACATGTCTTCATTGGAAAAACCTGAAAACTGTATCTGCATAGGACTAAGGTCAAGTGCTTCAAGATAGGTACGTAAAAAAGGAGCCAGAGAGTAGATGTTCAGCACTTTGGGTATGGCTATCTGCAGGTTCTGTCTGTATGCTTTGCTCTCTTGGCTACTCTCTACAAAGTTTCTGCTGATCTCTTTTCTTATTGTCGGTCCCCAGCCGCCCAGTGTCACTTTGACCTGCTGCTCTTTGATCTGTGTGGAAGCAGTAGGTTTGGTTTCCAGATTATAGGTAGGTGCAAAGAGTGCCATAGACTCTTTTTTGACAAGATTAGGGGTGTTCTTCTGCAAGGATTTTCTACTCTCTTTAAGCAGTTTGAGTGCTTCATGGGACTCCACAGTACCCTCTTCACAGGAGAACCCTGCGATGTAGCGTACCGTGTCAGAGGATGGGGTTTGAGTGTCTATAAAGGTACGGGAACAGTTGATACTGCAAAAGTGACAGCGTGTGCTTTCATCGGTTCTGGAGGTATAGGTCATCTGTAACGCCTCTTCCATACCCACAAAGGTTGCGTATCCGCGTTCTTCGACCATCGCTTTGGCTTCCAGGGCCGCGCCGTAGGCACCTGCTTCTCCTGGGTGGGGGTGCACATCTACTCTGGCATGAGGTACTTTCTCTTTGATGTAGTCCACCTGGGCCTTGAGTGCTGCCTGGTTGTACTGGGTACCGCCTTGCAGCACAAAATGGTCTCCAAAAGCAGCAAGGTTAGGTGCCTGTACGACATACTGCCAGACATTTTTAGGGAGTACTTTGGCAATGCCTGCAAAGAGCTCCTCTTTGCTGTAGCCCTCTTTCTGAAAGTTGACCCTGTCGGTGTCCAGGAACACCGCACATCCATAATTGAAGAGGGGCGCTTTCTTGGCTGTAAAGGCGGTGTCTGCATAGTGTTCTACTGGCACACCGAACTGTTTTGCCATGCTTTGAAGCAGGGTCCCGTTTCCTGCAGAACACTGGTTGGAGAGACGGAAGTTCTTCATCATACCGTTTTCCATAAAAAGGACTTTGATATCCTGTCCTCCGATATCACAGATGACATTGATATCTTCTCCGAAGGCCTTTTGGGCACTTTTCATATGCGCAATGGTTTCGATGATGTTCGCATCTGCATTGAGCGCGCCGCCCAGTACATCCGCAGCGTACCCCGTTACACCTAAACCCTGGATGTCATAGAAGTGTTCCGGGTCTTGTGCCTGTATCTTTTGCAGCAGCTCCAGAGTATCTTCTATGGGGTTCCCTTTGGAGAGCTGGTAAACCTTTAAGAGCAGTTCCCCCTGTGCATCACACAAGACAGCTTTGGAAGAGGTAGAGCCCCCGTCTATCCCCAGGAAACAGGTGGTTTTTTCTTTTAGTACAGGAGGTGTGAAGGCTTTGATCGTGTACTGCTCTTGAAAGGCTTGTAACTCTTCAGGAGTGGAAACCAGAGGCGTGTCATCATTGTCATTTTGTGTTACACCACCTGTATCGACCAGGGTCTTGAGCTGGATAAGGCCTGTAAATGGTTTGTCATGGTTCGCTTCACCTTCACCAAAGATCACAGCCCCTAATGCAGCGTAATACTGGGCATTGTCAGGTACGACGATGAGTTCATCGATCTTCTCTTTGTTATACTTTACGCCACGCTCATCCCAAAGTTCACTGATACGCATACGCCAACACTCTTGTAAAAATGGCAAATAGGTGTTGGGACCTCCAAGAAGCAGGACTTTGGGCATAAGGGTATTCCCACGCGTCAATACCGTGAGGTTTTGCATCACGATGGCATCGGCTAGCGAGTTCATGATCTCATGGGATGGTACAGAGGTTTTGACGAGGTTCACGATGTCTGTCTCGGCAAAGACACCGCATTTGGCCGCTACGTGGTGAAGTTTGTCCGTTTCAAAAGAGAGTTTCTGAACCTCATCGCTCTCCATCCCTACTTTCATCGTACATTTCTCGATCGTAGCTCCCGTACCCGAAGCACATTTGTCATTCATAGAACTCAGTACGGATTTTTTGCCATCTTCGCTGACTTTAAAGTGCATGATCTTTGCATCCTGCCCACCCAGTTCGACTACAGCACGTACATCAGGATGGAGGTGCTCTACGGCCAGGACAACCGCATTGACCTCTTGTACAAAGCGCGCATTGATCGTTGGTGCTATACGGGTGGCTCCTGAACCGGTGATGTAGACTTTGTCTATGTGGTTATAGAGATCGGGGTGTGTTTCTGAGAGTTCTTGAAGGAGTCTTAAAAGTGTCGGGGCTTGTTTGGTATCGTGGGGAGTGTAGGCTTTTTGGAGTATGTGAAAGTGCTCATCACATACTACATACTTGACGGTAGTTGAACCGATGTCAATACCGAGTGTATATTTAGCTATGTGAGGCTTTGTCATATTTTTGATCCTTCGATACACTTTTAAATGCCCATATCATCCATAAGATACCCAATATTATATAAGGTATGCTTAACATCTGCCCTGTTGTAAAAGGGAGTTCGGTCGTATAGGCTGCCTGTCTGGTCTTGGTATATTCCAAAAAGAAACGTGCAGTAAAGACAGTAACTAAAAAGAGAGATGGAAGTATCTTGGTTGCAAAAGAAGGTGTCACTTTACGATAGACGGTAACTAGCAGGAGTAAAATGATGAGATAGGAAAAGGCTTCATAGAGTTGCACGGGGTGTCTAGGGATCATATCTACACGTGCAAAGATGATAGCCCAGGGTTTGTCACTTGGAAGTCCCAGTATCTCTGAATTGAAAAGATTGCCAAAACGCACAAAGGCCGCAGTAAGCGCACCAGGAATGGATACACGTGAAAGTAGCCACATATAGGGTGTATGGTAACGTTTTGCAAACAGATAAAGCGCGATCAGCACACCCGCAAGTCCGCCATGACTCGCAAGTCCACCTTTCCATACTTTGAGTATCTCCAATGGACGAGAAAGATAAAACTCCGGTTCATAGAAGAAACAATGTACCAAGCGTGAACCCAGTACAGCACCTACCATGATATAGATCAGCATAGCATCAAGGACTGCAGGATCTTTGCCTTCACGTTTATAGATCTTGGTAAGGATCATAAGTCCAAGAAAAAAAGAACCCACAAAGAGCAGTCCATACCAACGGAGCTGCAAAGGACCTAATTCCAAGATATTGGGATTGACGTTCCAGATAAAATGTTCCATAGAGTATAACCCTTTCTGTAATTCAGAGTATTATACTCGAAATTATTTAATAGACTTTTATGGATAGAATAATTACTCTTTTGGGAGCTTTTTTGTCATATAATAATATCCGCCACCTACGACAATAATAGATGCAATGAGCAGAATGATACCGATTTTTATACCTTCATCCATAAGATTCCCCTTTTTAGCTGTTTATTTTTTCTTTGATCTCTCTGGCAAGAGCAGAGATCTTCGTGATCTTTTGGCTATGGCTTAATTGTTCATCTAAAAGGACCTTGACAAAGGCAGAACCTACGATCACCCCGTCTACCCCTTTGGCTTTCTCTTGGGCAGTATTTTCATCTACCCCGAATCCCACATAGACTGGTGTATCTGTAAAGGATTTGATATCGGTGATGATCGGCTGCAGATCTTCACTTTGTCCAGAACCTGTAATACCGGCATACGCCACGAGGTAGATGAATTTTTTTGCATCAGTTACGATCTGTTCAATACGTGCTTTGGAGTCTGTAGGCGCAATGAAATCTATAAGGGTCAACCCCGCAGCTTCTATGGCCGGTTTATAGGGTTTCGCTTCTTCCAAAGGAAGGTCCGGAATAATGAAACCGTTCACTCCGGCCTTGTTTGCTTCACGAATGAACGTATCCAAGCCTTTATGGTAGAAAGGGTTGAAGTATCCCATCCATAGGGTATCGATATGAGGCGCTATCTTCGCAGATGCTTCAAAGAGATGGGCAAGTTTAAAACCGTTCTCCAGGGCTTTGAGGTTGGCTTTTTCAATGACGGGTCCATCTGCTACAGGATCTGAAAAAGGCATGCCCAGTTCAAGGGTATCTACACCTGCTTCGGCTAAAGCCAAAGCAGCATCAACTGTAAATTCCAATGAAGGAAAACCGGTGGTAATATAGGCAACTAAATTTTTCAATGTGAACTCTTTTATGACAATATGTAATATATTTTTGTTATTATACATTTTTTAGATAAAATGAGAAACATTAAGATGAGAAGAGGAATTTCTGCTCTTTAGTGTTAAAACCGAAGCGCTCTAAGCAAGGCAAAGACGTGTAGGAAATACAAGATTATGTAGGAAGATGATGAGTATCCATACCCCAAGAATAGAAAAAAAAGTAACTTTAACGACCATTGCAAAGATGAAGGGAGAAGAACCTATTACAATGGTGACAGCCTATGATGCATTGTTCGCAAAAATTTTTGATGGTGAAGTAGAGATGATACTTGTCGGGGATAGTCTTAACATGAGTTTTCTGGGGAAAGAAGACACACTCTCTGCAACCATGGATCAGATGATCTACCATACACAAGCCGTATGCAATGGTGCAACACTGCCTGTGATCGTATTGGATATGCCTTTTGGTACGTACATGACACCTGAAGATGCAGTCAAAAATGCAACAAGAGCGTATCAGGAGACCAATGCACAAGCGGTCAAGATAGAAGGCGGTAAAGAGAGAGCACATATTGTTGAGGCCCTGACACAAAACTCCATTGCAGTCCTTGGGCACATAGGGCTGATGCCACAGTTCATACGCAGCGAGGGTGGCTATAAAATACGGGGGAAAGAACAGGCTGACATCGATAGATTGGTTGAAGATGCCAAAGCGATCGAAGCTGCCGGTGCATTTGCCATCGTAGTGGAAGGGGTGAAAGCAGAAGCGGCAAAAGCGATCACAGAAGCGGTCTCTGTACCGACCATAGGTATAGGGGCAGGGAATGCCACAGATGGGCAGGTCCTTGTCTGGAGTGATATGTTCGGATTCTTTGAATCCTTTAAACCGAAGTTCGTCAAGCAGTATTTTGACGGGGCAAAACAGGTACGTGAAGGGCTTGAATCATACCGCAATGAAGTCAAATCCAGAGAATTTCCTAGTGATGAATATACCTATTAAGACAGTCAAAAATGACTAAAGAGTTACTTGCTATGGGAATGGCTACAGGATTATGCTTGAATGGCTGCAGTGATAATAGATCGGTATATAGTCCGGTAGCCAGAGCAGGTTCCGCTTCTGACATAGAAGAGAAACTGTTGACAACGCAGACATTACGTACTATGGATATTAAAGTGAATACACATAACGGTAAAAATATTTTATGGGGTGCTGTTCATACGCAAAAGCAGAAATTTATGGCAGGTTCAGTAGCACGTTCCGTTGAAGGTTCAGGCATAGTAGTCAATCGATTGGTGGTAGAGTAAGAGATGGAACGTATGGTTGAAATAGAACGTTTTGACGAAGAGGTTTCGTATGAAGCAACACTTCGTCCTAGTTCATGGGATGAGTATATCGGTCAAGAGAAGATCAAAAAGAATTTAAAGGTTTTTATAGAAGCGAGTAAAAAAAGGGAAGAGGCGTTAGACCACATTCTCTTTTTTGGACCTCCAGGCCTAGGGAAAACGACCATTGCAAATATCATCTCTACAGAGATGGGGGCGAATATCAAGACGACCGCTGCACCGATGATCGAAAAAGCGGGAGATCTGGCGGCACTGCTTACCAATATCGAAGAGGGTGACATCCTCTTCATCGATGAGATCCATCGTATGTCTCCTGCTATAGAAGAGATACTCTATCCGGCGATGGAGGATTTCCGTTTGGACATCATTATAGGTTCCGGACCTGCGGCACAAACGGTAAAGATAGATCTACCCCGTTTTACGCTGATCGGGGCAACGACAAGAGCAGGTATGCTTTCTAACCCTCTTAGAGAGCGTTTTGGTATGCATTTCCGGATGCAGTTCTATACGCCTGATGAGTTAGCCCAGATCGTTGCACAGGCCGCTCAGAAATTGGAAAAACCGGCCCAGAAACATGCGGCGACGGAGATAGCACGCAGAAGCAGGGGCACACCGCGTATCGCACTTCGTCTGCTTAAACGTGTGAGAGACTTCTCTGAAGTGGCGAATGAAGAAGAAGTAACGTTGCAAAGAGCCCGATATGCCTTGGATGAACTGGGCGTCAATAATTTAGGGTTTGATGAACAGGATATACAGCTTTTGGAGCTGCTTGTCTCAGCAAAAAACAAACCGATGGGACTAAGTACCATAGGGGCAGCACTGAGTGAAGATGAAGGTACGATCGAGGATGTCCTGGAACCTTACCTGATAGCCAATGGGTATATAGAAAGAACCGCACGTGGCCGTATCGCTACACAAAAGAGTTATGAACATTTTAAGCTTGGCGGAGTGAAGGACGGACTTTTTGATAACGAATAAGAGTATCACGATCACCATACTTTTTGTGCTTTCACTGATGGGTGCCTATAGTATCTATAAACCCTTTTTACTCTCGATAGTGGTGGCAATGTTACTGACTATGGCAACGTACAACCTGACAAAAAAGTTGATCAAGTATTTTAATTCCAGAAAGTTAAGTGCTATGTTCACTTCGTCACTTTTAATCTTGATACTTTTTGCACCTATCATCTATATGGCAACTACAGGGGTAGGGTATATCGCTCAACTCGATATTGCAACGATCAATGAGGTGACCTCGGCCGTTCAAACCTTTACAGAAAAGATACCCTATCTCAAAGAGTGGAGTCAGGTAGGTTTGAGTGATGCAAGGATCGCGGAGTATATCCAAAAGTCAACCTCTTACATGACAACAGCAGGAAGTGCGGGCCTGGGGTTTGTGAAGAACATGATCCTTGTACTTGTTTTTTATTTCCTCTTTAACTTCTATGGAGAAGGTTTTTTTGATCTGATACGTGCACTGATGCCTGTGAGCAGGATGAAAAGTGCTAAGATGATACATGAGGTCTCTTCTACGATGGAAGTGGTCTTTTATTCTATTATAGTAACCGCTATTTTTGAAGGCTTTCTCTTTGGGATCATGGCGAGTTATTTCGGATTTAACGGGCTGCTTTTCGGTGTGATTTATGGTTTTGCATCATTGATACCTGTCATCGGAGGGGCTGTCGTCTGGATACCGGTGTCAATGTACTCATGGTCAAATATGGATGCAAACACAGCCATTTTTATTGCGGCTTATTCTATTATTGTGATCTCTATTATTGCCGATACATTCATTAAACCCGTGATCATCAAAGTGATCAAAAAGGACCTATTGAAAAGTACGATAGAGATCAATGAGATCGTTATCTTTTTCTCTATTATTGCAGGGATGAGTACCTACGGCTTTTGGGGAATGATATTGGGGCCGGCGATCACTTCATTTTTGATTGCGATTACTAAAGTATATATAGATTATAATCATAAAGAACAAAGCAAACTGATCACTTAAGTCACATAAGGAAGACATCATTATAAAAATACTTATTATAGAAGATGATCCGGAATTGGCACTCATCTTAACAAACTATCTTACAAAATATGATATGGAAGTCATAGGTGCTGAAGACCCCTATATAGGACTGTCACTTTTAACCCAGCATGACTTTGATCTGATCATTTTAGATCTGACCCTGCCGGGTATGGATGGATTGGAAGTGATCCCTAAAATACGTGAACTCAGCAATATCCCTATTATTATCTCATCAGCTAGGGATGATATCACCGATAAAGTGATCGGTATGGAGCGTGGTGCAGATGACTATATGCCAAAACCCTATGACCCCAGAGAACTGGTGACACGTATCAAAACGATCTTGAGACGTACACACAGTGTGGATGAGAAAGTGCAGGAGACAGAAGAACTTTTTGTTGCCGATCCTAACGCCAGAGAGATCAGGTTCAAAGGTAAGTCATTAGAGCTTACAGCTGCAGAGTATGATATCTTGGGTATGCTCCTGCAGCATAAAAACGGTTCAGTCTCAAGAGAGCAGCTTTTGTATGAAAGTGAACATATTGATGATGAAAGTTCTATTAAAAATATTGATGTGATCATTTCAAGAATAAGACAGAAGATCGCGAAGATCGATCCTGATAACATCTACATTAAACCGATCCGTGGTGTAGGATACCTTTTAACTGACAGAGTATGAGAAACTTATCTGTAACCACCTTTATACATATTCTCTTCTCTGTAGCCATTTTGATCTTGATCGCTACATTTTTACTTTTCCTCTCCTGGGATAAAGACCGGCATAAGATCGAAGAGTATAAACGCTATCAGCTTATCTCCATTACCTTTCTCTCAAAATTACAGCTCAATCCGGGGAAAGAGGACCTGGATGCACTTTACAGAGATCTACGTGTAAAACCGCTCTCTGAAAAGAAGGCCACAAAGATCAAAAAGCAGATAGAGACAGAGGGTGAAACAGTCTTTACCGGAGGTTCTTCTCTTGGACAGGTAAGGGTATTCAGAATCGAAGATGAACATTATATCTATGTACAGCGTATGCAGCATAATCTTTTATTGGAAGATGACAGGCCGGAGAATTATTATTTCGAGATCGCCATAGCTTTGGGTGTGTTTCTTATCGCCGTGCTTCTTGTACTCTATTTGGCGGTTTTAAGAAAGCTCTACCCCTTAAAAAAATTACATAAACAGATACAAAGATTTGCCCAGGGTGATATGCAGACACGTATTACCTATCTCTATGACGATGAGATCGGTAAGATCGCAAAAAGTTTTGATGATGCCATTGTGCATATCAATGCTTTAAGTACCTCTAAAAACCTTTTTATGCGTAACGTGATGCATGAGCTTAAAACGCCTATTACCAAGGGGCGTATCGTGGTCGAAATGATGGAGGATGAAGCGAGTAAAAAGATACTTGTACGTGCCTTTGAACGGATGAATGAACTGATCTCAGAACTTGCAGAGATAGAGAGGGTGACCACGCAAAGTTTTGAACCTACTTTTGAGTATGTGATGCTTGATGAAGTGATAAGAAGAAGTCAAGAACTTTTGATGATGGCGAAAGATAATGTGACTGTAGATGTCAAAAATGTTGCTTTGGCTACGGATGTCAAACTGCTCTCTTTAGCCATTAAAAACCTGCTGGACAATGGTATAAAGTACAGTAAGGACAAACATGTAACACTCAAGACAGTAGGCAATAGTTTGGAGATCAGTTCCAAAGGTGAGAAACTGCAGCATCCGCTCTCTTACTATGTAGAGCCTTTTTCACAAGAGGAAAAAAGAAGTTCTGGTTTTGGCTTGGGACTCTATATTGTACATAATATTTTGGAAAAGTTAGGGTGTGGTTTAGAGTATAAATATGTAGACGGATATAATATCTTTGTCATTAAGGCAGGGGATGCCTGCCGATTTGGTTAATCCTTAAGGGCTTCAGCTATCAGCTCTAAAGGATTTTTGAAGATGGTCTCCACATCGGCATTGTTCATCGCTTCACTGAGCTGTACACGACAAGCACTACACTCTGCACTCACATATTTGGCTTTAGTATCATTGATCATGGCTGCTTTTGGTTTTCCAGCAGCTTCTGCAAGATGGAATTTTTCCGTTTGCATCGTGACCCCGCCAAATCCACAGCAGCGGTTTGGATCACTCATCTCTTTCATCGGATAATTTTGCGCAAGTAGATTACGCGGTTCTTGCCAGATACCCTGTACTTTCCTCGCATGGCAAGGGTCATGATACGTGACCACATCATCAAACTTTTTGCCTTTTTCTTCCAACAGCTTTTCTAGATCGGTATTGTTATAGAGCCATGCTGTTGCCATATGGATCTTCTCAGCCACTTTTTGTGCACGTTCTTTCCATTCAGGCATATGATGGTTTTCAAAGAAGACCTGCCAGTCATGTTTGACCATCGCTGAACAGGTTGCTTCAGGGATCAACATGGCATCACACTCATCCATAAACCCTTCAAAGTATTCGATGTTCTTTTTGGTCATATACTCTACAGAATCAACATCTCCTGTAAAGTAGGCAGGTGCACCGCAACAGAGCTGTTTTTTAGGGATGAACACATCAATATTCAATTGTTTGAGTATCTCGACCAAACTCTCACCGATATCGGTATAGTTATAGTTGGCAAGACATCCAATAAAGATGGCTACACGAGGGTTTTTCTTCTCTTGCAGAGGTGCAGGTATCTCTTCTGGATGGCTATTTAAAAAGCTTGTTTTAGCTAACGATGGAAGAAGTCTTCCTTTCTTTACCATCGGGAGGGAGAATCTTGCTTTAAGCCCTCTGCCTTTTTCATCCACAGACAATGCACAGGTTTTGAACATGAAGCCAAGTTTCATCATCAGGTCCATGATCTTACGGTGGCGAAGCAGGTAGAAAAATCCACGTTTGAACCATGCAATACCGAATTTATCGGCAATATCTGCACGTACTTCTTCGATGATCATATCCGTTGGCAATGAGTTAGGGCAGACATCAACACAGTTGGTACACAAGAAACAAGATTCGAAAATATCTTTGGCATTTTTATCGAGTTCCAAATCTCCTTGTTGATAGGCACCTAAAAGGTCAATGAACCCACGAGGAGAGGTCGTTTCATCCGGATTGACCTGGTGTATGGTACATACCGGGATACATTTCCCGCATTTGATACAGGCTTCACTGGTATCCGTAAAGTTAAAAATATCTTCTAATTGTTTACTCATAATTCCTCTTATTCAAGGTTTTGTTCTCTACTTTTTTAGAAAAAGTAGGCAAAAATCATCGACCGTCTCGGATCACTTCGCTTGCAAGAGCGTCAGGTCGACATTATGTATGGGGTATTATACCGTTTTTGAAAAGCTTTTCTTGCTTTGGGCATACTTTTTCATATAGGCATCAAACGGCATCGCTATATTCCGTATCAGCAGGGTACCTGTGGTACTTACGGTGATCTTATCTTCTGTGATGGTAACTAGATCAGCCTCAACAAACTCCTGCAAGGCATCTAAAGCATCGGCAAAATATCTTTTAAAATCTATATGATGCTCACGCTCTACTCTTTTCATATCGATAGAAAAGTTGGCCATGAGCTCCATGATCACTGCTTTCCGAAGATAGTCATCATCACTTAGCTTTACACCTCGTTCAAAAGGCAGTTTTCCCGCATCAAGTGCAGCTTCATAGACTTTCATATCTTTGGTGTTCTGCGCATAATAACGCTCACCCTCCCCAATACTAGTCAGACCGATACCCACAAGGTTCGCTCCGCCTTTTGTCGTGTAGCCTTGAAAATTCCGGTGAAGCTCACCTTTTTCGATAGCCCCAAAAAGTTCATCTTCGGGTTTGGCGAAATGGTCCATACCAACCATCTTATATCCATTACTTTCAAAAAAGTCAATAGTATACTGGAAGATCTGCAGTTTTACGTCCGGTGTTGGCAGTGTCGTTTCATCAAACTTGCGCTGTGTTTTCATCAGCCAAGGTACATGGGCATAGTTAAAGACAGCTACTCTGTCCGGGTTCAGTTGTGTGGAAAGTTCAAGCGTCTTTTTGAAAGTTTCCAGGGTTTGGTAAGGCAATCCATAGATGAAGTCTGTATTGATAGATTTTATCCCATACTTTCTCGCCAGCTCGACCGCTTTTTGAGTGAGTTCCAAAGGTTGTATACGGTGGATCTCTTTTTGTACTGTTTCATCAAGGTCCTGTACACCAAAGCTTATACGGTTAAAACCGTGTTTCTGAAAGACCTTCATTTGATCTTCATTAAAGAAACGGGGGTCTATCTCGCAGCTGATCTCAGCCTCGTGACTCCAGTTGGGAAACTTTGATTTGATGTAGGTAACGATCTCATCGAGTTCAAAAGCTTTGTAGTACGTCGGGGTACCACCGCCAAAGTGAAACTGTATCACTTCACGGGATGTATCGATATGTTGAGCTAAAATATCTACTTCTTTTTTCAAGTACTCTATGTAAGCAGAGAGTTTTTTCTCTTTGGAAGTAAATACCACATTACATCCACAGAAATAACATGCTGATCTACAGAAAGGCAAGTGTACATACAGTGAGAGTTTCTCTTTTGCGTTCTCCAGGTAGTGTATATACTCCTCATACTTGAAGGCATCACTGAACTCCAAGGCTGTAGGATAAGAGGTGTATCTGGGACCCGGCTTAGAGTATTTACTGAACTTTTCGAAATCTATATTGCTCATTTAGTCGTTTCTGTCATTACGATGTGCATCTAACCACACCATAATACCTTTTTGTGCATGTAGTCTGTTCTCTGCTTCGCTAAAGATGACCTCTTCGTGTTTTTCAAACGTCTCTTCACTGACTTCGTAGCCTCTGTATGCAGGCAAGCAGTGCAGGAATATAGCATCAGATTTAGCCAATGACATCATTGCTTCATCTACCATATATCCGTCAAATACACGAAGACGTTCTTCTTTTTCATCCTCTTGCCCCATAGAGACCCAAGTATCTGTAGTGACGACATCGCAATCTTTGACAGCCTCTTTAGGATCGTTCCCAAAGGTGATCTTAGCACCACTCTCTTTGGCAATTTCAAGCGCTTCATTCACGATGGTTTCATCACACTCATACCCTTTAGGTGTAGCCACTCTCAGCTCAAATCCAAGTTTTGCTGCAAGCATCAGCCAGGAGTGTGTCATGTTATTCCCGTCACCGACATAGGCGACCACAGGATCCTTGTCTTTCCCGTGTTCTATCATCGTGAGGTAATCAGTCATGAGCTGTACAGGGTGGTAAGCGTCAGTGAGACCGTTGATCACGGGAACTTTAGAGTAATTTGCGAACTCTTCAAGTTTTGACTGTTCAAAGGTACGTATCATGACCATATCGACCATGCGGCTGATCACACGAGCCGTATCTTTCATCGGTTCACCGCGTCCTAACTGTATGTCATTGGAAGAGAGGAACAGTCCCACACCACCAAGTTGGTAGATGCCTGTCTCAAAGCTCACACGTGTACGGGTAGAACTTTTTTCAAAGATCATCCCAAGCGTTTGACGTTCCATGTAAGGTACGAACTTGCGCTGCTTTGTCTGTGCTTTTATCTTCTGTGCTAATGCTATCATCTCTAAGATCTCATCTTTGGTGAAATCTTTGAGTGTTAAAAAGTGTCTCATCACTGTATCCTCATATCTTTCAACCTTGTATATTTATAGAGTAAGTAAGGGTTGAAAATTTAAAAGAAATTATTCTACCATAAAAGGGTTGAAAGTTGTAGAAACCTGCACTTTTTAGGTATGTGCAGGGTTGTAAACAGGCTATTTGTTTAAAAGAATCGCTGCCTCTTTTGCATGATAGGTGATAATGATATCCGCACCGGCACGTTTAAATGACAGAAGCGTCTCCATCATCACTTTCTCATAGTCTATGACACCCGCTTTGGCTGCCATTTTGAGCATGGAGTATTCACCTGAGACATTGTAAACAGCCAGTGGCAGTGACGTATTGTTCTTTACATCTCTTACCACATCCAGATAGGAAAGTGCAGGTTTGACCATCAGGATGTCTGCACCCTCTTTTTCATCTTCTATACTCTCCTGGATCGCTTCATTTCTGTTTGCCGGGTTCATCTGGTAAGATCTTCTGTCACCAAAACTCGGACTGGATTCAGCCACATCACGGAAAGGCCCGTAATAGGCCGAAGCAAACTTGGTAGAGTATGACATAACAGGAAGGTTGACAAATCCCGCTTCATCCAGTCCGTTACGTATGGCAGTGATCATCCCGTCCATCATGCCTGAAGGGGCTATCATATCTGCACCTGCTTTGGCATGCACAACGGCTTGTGCTGCCAGGTTGTCAAGTGTAATGTCATTGTCAACCGTATGGAGTACCGGGTCAAGTACACCACAGTGCCCATGGTCAGTATATTCGCAGAAACAGAGATCGGTCACTACGAACATATCGGGGTGTGCAGCCTTCATTTCACGTACCGTTTGAGCAATGATCCCATGCTCACACAGTGCATCAGACCCTACAGAGTCCTTGGTGTCCGGGATACCAAATAGGATGATGGCGTAGATACCAAGTTTTTTGAGTTCATCACACTCCTTCACGATCTCATCGATGCTCATTTGGAACACACCGGGCATAGAGCCTACTTCTTCTTTAATGCCTGTACCGCTTTTTGCAAAGAGCGGGTAGATGAAGTCATTGACATTAAGGTGTGTTTCCTGGAGGAGGTCTCTTAGGACCGGATTGATTCTTTTTCTTCTAAAACGTGCGAACATATTCATTAACCTTACGATATCTTTTGAAGTATTTTACACTAATTATGGATTATTAATTATTAATTGTTCATTCTTAAAGTATAATCTCATTATGATTACTATAGATATATCACAAATCGCTACGTTACCAACCAAATACGGTACGTTTAAGATACAGGCCTTCAAAGAGATGATAAAAAACGGTGAAGGTAAAGAGCATTTGGCCATTTTCACAGACAACTTATCGGATGAGCCGATCGTACGTGTGCACTCTGAATGTCTGACCGGTGATGCATTCGGTTCAGTCAAATGCGACTGCGGGGAACAACTGCATTATGCACTCGAACTCATTGCAAAAGAGGGCGGGATGATCATTTACCATCGTCAAGAGGGACGGAATATAGGACTGCTCAACAAGGTCAATGCCTATGCACTTCAAGATGCAGGATTTAATACTATAGAGGCAAACCATCAGCTTGGCTTTAAGGCAGATGAACGTACCTATGAAGTGGTTGAGTTCATTTTAAATCATTTTGGTATAAAAAAACTAAAACTTCTTACCAATAACCCTAAAAAAATAGAAAGCTTGGGTGACATAGAGATCGTAGAACGTCTACCTATCCAGATCACGCCTAATCCTCACAATGAAGGATATCTTCAAGTCAAAAAAGATCAGATGGGGCATCTGCTTTAACCTCTATCTTTATCTCAAGTGTCATATATTTTGAAAATTTTATGATATACTCACAACACCTTAATAAGATAAATGCTACACCTGTCGTGAGGCAGGGTCAGAAAGCCATGGGTCTTTGATGCTATAATTTTAGACAAGAAGAAGACTGCCAGGTTGCCTAATTTAATGTAAAATATACAAACTAAAAGAATTAAACATAGGCTAAAATGACAGGTAAGTATACATTTAAAACACTCCATGGCCAGATCAAGGCGCAAACAGGTGATTTTTGGCGTACCAGCATATATGGAATCGCTGCAACATTTCTGTTACTCCCTGTTCCAATGCTGATGCCTCTTTTGATAGACGAGGTCCTACTAGAACATTCGGGGAAGACTACGGAGTTCATTTCCAGTATTTTTGATAATTCTGAAGTTTGGTTATATATTTCTGTGATACTTGTAGTGGTACTTGCACTGAGATCTCTGGCATTCTTTTTTAATAATAAAAAAACTTTCTACGCAACCAAGATTACACAAAAGATCAGTTATCTACTGCGACATCGAATCTTACATCATTTAGAACGCGTCTCACTTTCAGAATATGAGTCACTGAAGTCAGGGAGCATTGCTTCAAAGAGTGTGCAAGATGTAGAGAGTGTCAGTGGTTTTGCCGGACAGATAGTTACCACACTCTTGAGTGCTTCTCTTATGCTGCTGGGTATCGCTGTGATCATGCTTTGGATGAACTGGGTCTTGGCATTGTTTGTTTTTTTACTCAATCCTTTTTTCTTAGCTTTTTCTAGACTTTTGGGACGTAAGACAGGAGAACTGCTTCGCCGTCAATATAAAGCCTATGAAATGTATCATGAACTCCTCAATGAAACCTTAGAACTTTTTATACAAGTGCGTGTAAGCAACCAGGAGAGAAGTTTCTTTGGTATTCTTCAGGGACGTGCAAAAGAGATTGAGTCGGCATCAATTGATTATGGATACAAAGCTTCTGTTGCACAAACTTCATCTACACTTTTGACCAATACAGTAGTAGATATCTTTCGAGCACTGGGTATTGCTGCCGTAGCATATTCAGACTTAACCATTGGAATGATGATAGCTTTTCTTTTTTACCTCTCTACCCTTGTTTCTCCTATGCAACAATTGATGGGATTGGTCATCTCCTATCAAAGTATTAAGCCGGCACTTGAACGTATCAATACATTACTCACTCTTTCACACGAACCGCATTACCCGCACCTGTCTAATCCTTTTGAGAGCAGTAAAACGACTTCTGTGGAATTAAAAGAGATATGTTTTGCCTATGGCAATGGCAAAGAGGTACTGCACAATATAAATCTAAAAGCGAAAGAGGGAGAGAAGATCGCACTTATTGGTCCAAGCGGAAGTGGTAAAACAACCATTGCCCAGATCATGGTAGGGTTTTACCCTTCACATGCTGGGGAGATACTGTATGGAGGTACTCCTATAGAACAGATAGGTTTACCTGTTGTACGTGAGAATGTGGCACTGATGTTACAAGAGGCGCTCTTTTTTAACGATACGATCCGTATGAATCTTACGCTTTCAAAAGATAAGAGTGATACTGAGATCTACGAAGCACTGAAAGCTGCACAACTTGAAGAGTTTGTCTCTAAACTGGAAAATGGTCTGGAAACACATATCGGTAAAAATGGTATCCGTCTCTCTGGGGGACAGCGTCAGAGACTCGCCATAGCCAGATTGATACTCTCAGATCCAAAAATCGTTATCTTTGATGAAGCCACATCCGCTCTGGATAATGAAACAGAGTATTATCTGTATGAAACACTGGAATCGTTTCTTAAAGACCGTACGACAATTATCATTGCACATAGGACTACGACGATCAAGCAAGCAGATCATATCTATTTGATTGATGATGGGTATGTAAAGGCAGAGGGAAGTTATGAAGAACTTTCTGAAAAAGGATATATAATTGAGTGTGTAGATGCTGCGAAGAATACAACAATTTATTAAATTAACAAGCGAAGAGAAGAAACTGTTCCTGGAAGCCTATATGATACTTGGTATCATGCGTGCTGCGATTTTGACCATCTCTTTTAAGCGTCTGACACGTTCTTTGGAACATTTTCCAAATGACGTTAAGGTGATTTCCCTGGATGATAAAGAGATGCAGACTGCCACTTTAGTAGGGCATGCAGTTACCAGGGCAGCGGCACATACTCCTTGGGAGAGTGCTTGCCTGGTACAGTCACTTGCTGCTCAAAAGATGCTGCAAAAACGTGCTATCCCGGGTTTTTTTTATCTTGGAGTAGCAAAAGACAAAAATGTGGAAGAGACGATGAAAGCACATGCCTGGTCTCAGTGTGGGGATGTCATACTTACTGGTGCTAAAGGGCATGAAGAGTTTACGGTGATTTCGACTTTTGGTTGGGGAAAAGAATGATAGTCTACGGTACCAAGATAAAAAGTGATATCGACTTTCCTTTAGAACTATCTCATGAGACAGCTTCAAGATATGAAGTAGAACTCTCTTCAAGAGTACCTGATACACTGAAACGTACAATCACTTGCGGTTTTCCGTTATACTTGGCGCATGGACGAAAAGTTTACCTTTACAGTGATCGTGAATTTGATGGTAGCGAGGCAGGACAGCCTTGGTGTTATGAAGTGAAGGATATAGTTCGTTTTTATTGGAGAGGCGGAGAACGTACGATCTACTATAGACTGGATGAAAAAGGTGATGCAGATATGTTGAGCTTTTGGTTGATTCACCTTCTTTTACCACTATATATGACATTGGAAAATATGTATGATTTTCTTCATGCCGGAGGAGTGGAAGTAGAGGGGAAATCTATCTTCTTTATCGCACCATCCATGGGTGGTAAATCGACGATGACCGACTACTTCATAAATCAGGGACATACACTCATATCAGATGACAAAGTTCCAACCTTTATAGAGAATGGCAAATTTATGGCTGTAGGATCACATCCGTATCATAGACCTTACAGGAAATTTGAGGAGTTGGGGTATCGTGTTGAGAAGTTTACAAGACTTTTTAAACCTATTCATGCTTTTTATGCACTTGAAGGTGTGAAAGGCGATGCTGATATCACCATAGAAGAGATAAAAGGCTTTGCAAAGTTTGATGCTCTTCTTCCTAACTATCTCTATATGTTCTCATATCTAAGACCAAAACGTTTGAAGTACCTTTCATCCATGTTAAACAGTATAAAAGTTTTCCAGGTGCAAGTACCATGGGATATGGAACGGCTTGGAGAAGTGCATGATATGATCTGTAAACATAATAAAGAAATAAATTAAAAGATAGCAATTGTTATTATTTAAATATAACAGAGTATAATCTTTTTTCAAATTCATATAGTTTAGGATAAGAGATAATTTTATAAGTATTATATAGATTGAGTGTTACGAATATTTTAGGGAGATAGATATGCTAATTTTAAAGAAGAATGACAACATTAAAAAATACAATGAAAAAAAGAGTTATAGACAACCTCAGTTAAAAGAAATAGGAAAAGTATATGATTTAACTAAGGGGAGCGGATCTGAAGCAGGTTTAGATTTCTCTTTCCCTTTTTTAGCCAGTTAATATATTAAATGTCTTCATCCACTTTTAGAGTTTTGTTTAACCAAACAAAACTGTTTAATACAGAGTTTCTCAAAAATAAATTAAGTTTGGAACAATTTGAGTCATTGGATGATAAACTTCTTTGTTTAGCCTATAAAAAATGGGGGAATCTTCTTACCTCTAACCTTGATGGCGAGTTTGCAGTTGTTATATATGATTCTGAGAAAAAGCACTATTTTTGTGCCCGTGATCCCTTGGGGGTCAAATCACTTTATTTTACTAAGATAAATGGAGAGTATAAGTTTTCTTCAAATATAGATGAACTTCTCAATTTTCCTCATGTACTTAAAAAACCGAATTTAAAATCTATGAGAACGATGCTTTATCATCGTACTGTTGACTATACTGCTACTATGTATGAAGGTGTATACCGTCTTCCTCCAGGTCATTCTATGATCATCGAAAATGGTAAAGAGCAGATAGAACGTTATTGGTATCCAGAAAAGATAAAGATCGATTATTCTCTTACTGAAGATGAAGCTGCAAAAAAACTTACTGAACTTTTTTCAAAAGCGGTAAATAACCGTGTTGATAATTTAGAAGAGACTGCTTTTGAAGTAAGTGGCGGTTTAGATTCTTCATCGGTTGTTTCTTTACTCGGTCAAAGCATCATTCCATCGAAGATAGACAGTTATTCTATGGATTTTAAAGGTTTAAAATGCGATGAAGGGATTTATGTTGATAGCATTTTGAAAAAATACCCTTTGCATCACCAGAAGATATCTACAGGTGAACTAGACTATTTGCAAGCATATTCACTAGATCGCTTATATACTATGAGCCCAAATTGGCCTATAACTTTGACATTTGCAATGGCGCTTCCGATGCTTAAAAAAATGAAACAAGATGGAAAAAAAATCGTCATTACAGGACAAGGTGGAGATCATCTTTTTACTGGAACTCGGTATGTTCTATATGATCTGCTAAGACGCTTTAAATTTTTTACACTCTATAAAGAGCTAAAGGTTTATTCTAAGCCATGGGGAATGATTAAAGCTTATATCATGAGACCTTTATTAGGTAAAAAGCTTATTGGTTTTATAAAAATATTACTTGGAAGAAAAGATACAAATCCATTTTTTCTAGAAGATAATGATATAAAAGATCTTAGTCAAAGTTTAAGAATCACAAACCCTATATATAAAAATGATTTGGATATGATAACTTCAACAGCTTATTCAATGATCATGGATGGGAATTTTTTTCACGCTGCAGAGGATTATTTCGGTATAGAGTACCGGCATCCTTATTTTGATCTTGAACTGGTAGAGTTTGCACTCTCTTTACCACCTGAGATGAAATATAAACAAAGGACCATCAAATGGATCTTAAGAAAAGCAATGGATGGGATCTTACCTGATAAAATAAGAGATAGAAAAGACAAGGCAGAATTTTCCGAACTCATCATGCAGCAGATTGATGCCATTGATCTTGGTGCTTTGCTTGAGGAGCCGTACATTGTAAAACTTGGGCTGATAGAACAGTCGCTTATTGATCAGTACAGAAAAGAGTATGAAGATAAAACGATTAAATATATTGTCATTCTTTGGACAATCATTAATATGGAATATTGGTATCGGTATAATTTTGAAGAAGCATCATTGAAACATTGATGATAGCAAAATGATAAAGGGTGTATGTGAGTGGTATTTTTGGTATTTTTAATCGAGATGGAAAACCTGTAGATAAAAAGATCGTTGAGACCATGCTTGAGGCTATGTGTTACTGGAAACCTGATGATCATGGAGTTTGGTCAGAAGGTCCTGTCGCACTTGGACATACTATGCTATGGAATACACCCGAATCAAAACTGGAACACCTACCAAATCGAAAAAATTCCCATGTCATTACAATGGATGCAAGGCTGGACAACCGTGAAGAGTTAGCCGAGAAGCTTGAAATATTAGATAGGCCAATAGATCAGATAACAGACAGTGATTTTATTCTTTCTGCCTATGAGAAATGGGGTGAAGCGTGTCCAAAGCATCTGTTGGGTGATTTCGCTTTTGCGATATGGGATGAAAAAAAACAGCAGATGTTTTGTGCTCGGGATCATATAGGTATAAAACCATTTTATTATTATATGGATGATGAGAAGTTTGTCTTTTCAAATGAAATTAAAGGTATTTTGTCACATGTCGGTATTGCAAAGGTATTGAATGATGATGCAGTGGCATATTACCTGAAGCATACTTTATTGTCAGATTTGGATATGACCTTCTATGAGAATATATACAAGTTGCATGCTGCAACAAGTATTACGATAAGGATAGATAAAAAGCAGCAAAATATCTATTGGAGAGCAGAGGAATGCCCTAAAATCCGTTACGATAGTTTGGATGAGTACATCAAGCATGCAAGAGAGCTATTGGAAGAGGCAGTCAATGCCCGTATACGTTCTGTTTACGCCATTGGCTCTCATCTGAGCGGAGGTATTGATTCTTCTTCAATAGCTGTATTGGCATCACGAAAATTGCATGAAAGAGGTGATAGATTAACTGGGTTCAATTGGACACCTGTTTTGGATAAAGATGCTGACATAGACTATTTTGAATGGGGAAACTCGAAGAAGATTGCGTCACTTGAGAATATCGAACATCAAGCTATTGATCTGTCAGAAGAAGATATTTTTGCATTGTACAAAACCATAGATATAACACAGGGAGACAGCATAGCTTTTTGGTATGAACATCAAATACAGAAATATGCAAACAAACAAAATATTAGGGTAATATTATCTGGAACTGGTGGTGACGAATTCCTCTCAAATAGCAGCTATGGGTATATTGCAGGATTCTTTTGGAAAGGAGAATTTAAAAGAGCATTTAGAGCACTGCGTTTAGAAGGATTTAGATCAAGATATCCAATTTTGGGTTTTATTAAAAGGTTTTATAGGGAAGTGATACTACCTTCTGTCCCTGATTGGCTTTACTGTATACACAGTGGAACCTACTGCAGCTTTAATAAGGTATCAAATTATATTAAACCGTCTATGAAAACATTAATTAAAGGTCTCAGCTCTAACGATAAGTTGTTACCGTCTTTTGGAGTACGCAATACTATGTTGAATGCACTTAATGATGGTTTAATTCAAACCAGAGTTGAGTCGTGGAATGTATCAGGAGTATCAGATAGAATAGAATATCGTTATCCACTGCTTGATAAACGGATCGTTGAATTTGCGCTAGGTATACCAGAAGAAATTTTTCGCCAAGAAGGTAAAAACCGATTTTTATTTAGACGAGCAATCGAAGGATTGTTGCCGAAAGAAATTATTTGGTCAAACACAAAATATGAGCCTAAAAGAGTAGAAAAATATATGGTAATATCTCAGAAAGCTCAGATTAAATGGATGAAATCCTATACGATGGCAGACCAAGAAAATAAATATTTTAAGTTAGATTCGATTTTTCGTGATATTGACATGGGCTCCTGTAAAGAGAGTGTGTCTAAATCTAATTATGGTATGATTACAACAATTACAAATTTAATATTAGCTATAGAGGCATGCAAAAGGTATAAAAAGTGTTAAAAAAATTAGAGACCAACAGATTTCACAAAAAATGGAATAAGCCTACAATAAACAAATTAGAAGTAAATAAAACATTGGGTGGAATAACCCAGTTTAATGAAAACAATGGGCATCCCGATGGATCAGGAAAAACCGGAGGACAAGCTTCATAGCTTTACAGGGCATTGGGCTCTTCCTTCTGTACACATGTAGAGAAGGATTTCCTTCTCCACATTTATGATATACCTATTGGATAGCAAGATCGGCACGAACCAGACCGGCTCCCTGTTCGACAGCAGGTAAACCTAAGTCTTCCGCTGTATTTTTTAGTTTGGTCTTGACTTCAGTTGGCGTCAGTGTACCATTTGTAGCAAGTAGCAGTGCAACTGTCCCCGTGACATGAGGCGCTGCCATACTGGTTCCGCTCATGGTTGTATACAATCCGTCGATAGCGGTTGAGTTGATCCCTACACCGGGAGCCGCCAGATCGATCTCTGCACCTCTTGCTGAACTTGCAGCCAGCTGATCTGCTAGGTCGACGGATGATACAGCGATCGTTTCAGGATATTTGGCTGGGTAGAGAATGGCCCCACCGGTATTTCCGGCAGCTGCAACTTGTACTATGCCGGCATTATGGACAGCGATGAATGCATCGTGATATGATTGGTTTGTAACATCAGAGCCAAAGCTCATATTGATCACTTGCATGCCATTGTTGATGCACCATTGTAATCCGTCAACAATATCAGAAAGGAATCCCTCGTTTTTACGATCCAGTACTTTCACAGGGTAGAGATTTATCTGCGGCCCTACACCAACAACACCTATAGTGTTATTCACTGCACCGATGATACCAGTGACGTGGGTTCCGTGTCCATGGTCATCTTCAGCACTTTTTCTTGAGCTGAGGGCATTATAGTTCCCTTTGATATTGTCGATCAGGTCCAAATGATCAAGATTGGCCCCAGTATCGAGTATGGCAACATTGACCATGGTACCGTTGGAATCTCCCCAGGCAATATCTGCTTCAATCCTGTCGACGCCCCATGGAAGATCTTGCAGTGGCTGCTCTCCACCGCCAGGAGCGGTTCCATGCACTATGATATCTTCATCAATACGTACTATTTCAGCACCTAAATGTTCTTCAAGTGCACTTTGTGCCTGTGCTGGAAGGTAAATGGCCATACCGTTGATGATCTTTAGCGGTTTAATCGGTATAGCACCGTTTTTTTTCATCAAAGCTATTTGTGCTGCCATGTCTGAAAATCCCTTTTGAAATACGACAATCTTACGTGGCGCTTTATCGGCAGGTGATGCAAATACAGCTGAGCTAAAAGTCAACATTGACAAGAGGATTGCATAGAGGGTAAAGAGTTTGTTTTTTTGCATATTATATCTCCTAATAATAAATTATTTTTAACATCAAATATATAGTGTTATAGTTATTCTCATTTGATTGCGAAGCGTATCATATTAAAGATGAGTAAAAAAAATGTAAATTTATATTTCTTTTACCGTTTTGTCATTAGAAAAACAATAACCATTTTTTGAATATTTTTTATTAAAAATAATGTACATTATTTAGGCAACCTGGCGATCTTTACAGTGTAAGACCCATGGCTTTCCGTCCTTGCTTCACAGCAAGTTTGGCACAACAAAATAATTTTGAATTAAATAAAATTTGATAGATAAACTAATGGAGAAGTAAGAGGGCATACATAGATGAGTATTTGGCAACCTGGCAATCTTATTAGTGTAAGACCCATGGCTTTCCGTCCTTGCTTCACAACAAGTTTGGCACAACAAAATAATATTTAAAAAGAGCTAGTTTTTATATAAACATTACACATTATTGTATATTTCCGATTAAATGACTCTTAAAATCTTAAATTATATTTATGATATACATGAATCTAGCATTATTTTTTATAAGAAACCATCTAAATGTGGCAAGTTCAATACAAAAAAGGATAAATTTGATTTATAGAGCGAGTATTCTTATTCCCATATTCAAATTAATGCTATAATTTATAAAAAATAAGAGAAATAACATGAACCTCAATCAAAAAGTGACATTTGCAGAGACGGTTTTCGCACAAAAAGTCGATGGTGAAATGGTACTTCTGGATATGGAGAGTGAAAACTACTTCGGGCTTGATGAAGTGGGTACAGCTATCTGGCAGGCTATGCAGGAGTATGGAACTTTGCAAGAGGTGTTTAATGCACTGTTAGAACAGTACGATGTGGAAGAAGAGTTATTGAAGAGAGATCTTTCTGATTTTGTAGAAAAGTTGGTTGAGAGTGGGTTGGTAGAGGTAAAAGAGAATTGAATCTGTCGCAACACTTAGATAAAGAAGGGATACTACTGTCAAGTGAGATCATCGTAAAGCTGGAGCGTTTTGCTTCGCTTTTGCATGAGTGGAACCAGATCCACAACCTTACGGGGGCTAAGAGTGTAGATGCGATCTATGTGAATATCGTGGATTCACTGTACCCTTTGACTTTTATAAAAAAACCAAAAACACTGTTAGATGTAGGCACAGGTGCAGGGTTTCCAGGATTGGTACTTGCCATAGCACTTCCTGATACCAAGGTGGTACTTGCCGAGCCACTTAAAAAACGTGTCTCTTTTTTAAAGTATGCAGCTATAGACTTGGAACTTTACAATGTTACTGTAGAAGCAAAGAGGGTTGAGACCGTGGAGCATGATGCGTTTGATCTCATCAGTTCACGCGCTGTGACAAACACAAAACTGCTTTTAGATCTGACCTCCAAGGTCAGCAATTCAGAGACAGAATATCTTTTTTACAAAGGGTCACGTGTATTTGATGAGATAGAAGATGTACAACATCAGCTAAGATATGATATAGTACAAAAAAATCAACGGAATTACCTCTATATAAAGAGTGAAGAATGATATTAAAATTACTAATTTTTGCTATAGCCGCTGTGTTTATTTACAAGTTTTTTGGCGGAAAATTTCCGACATTTGGGAAAAGCCCGCATGAGAAAAAGCTAGATGATGATACACTTGTGGAATGTGCTACATGCCATACCTATGTAACGGTAAAAGAGAGTATCATTGTAGGCGGAAAGTATTACTGCTCTGAAGAGTGTGCACCATAAAATTATAAAGGAAGAAAGATGATCATTATTGGACACCCATGGATAAAAAGTAATCGTTTTTTTAAAGTTTTTTCTATCAAAGGTATTGAGAAGAGTCAGGCGGATGATATTATTTTACTTGAACCTTTAGTTGACTCTCATACCTATGCAGTGCATTGCCAAGAAAACAATGTACCTTTTGCAGTCGTAGCCAATAATTTGGAAGATGCACTTTTTGCGAATGCATTAGGCGCAAAATATATCATTTGTGAAGAAGATCATGCTTTGATGATCCAGCCTATAGCGAATGAGTACCTTTTCGACACGCGTATCCTCGTGCTCATCCATAGTGAAAAAGAGATTAGTAAAATAGCCAGAGGTGGTGTGGATGGTGTGATTTTCGCAGATGCGATCTATGAAGGCTGATATCCAACGTTATACGCTTACCTATATACTGCTGGCATCCAGCAGTGTGGTCTATCTTGTCTCTGCACTATTGAGCCAGAGTTTGAGTGATATGGATATGCAGGTCCTAGTGGATATGGGTGCACTGTTCGGTCCATTGACCGTGATTAAAGGTGAGTGGTGGAGGTTGCTGACTGCCATGTTCCTGCATGGTGGTATGACCCATCTTCTGATGAATATGTTCTCTCTTTATCTCGTAGGCCGTGGTGCTGAGATGTACTTTGATATAAAGTCTTACCTAAGCATTTACTTCTTCTCCGGGATCATTGGCGGACTAGTCTCTTTGTATATACACCCGGTCTCCGTGGGGGTGGGTGCATCGGGCGCTATCTTTGGTGTTTTTGGCGCACTGGCAGGATTTTTTCTGGCACATAGAGAAAAGATCGCTTCACATACGAAAGCATTTATGAAGGACTTTAGTATCATCATTGTGATCAACCTTGTGATAGGATTTTCTATCCCTTCCATTGATGTGAGTGCACATATCGGAGGACTTATTGTAGGACTTGTAGGCGGCTTTGTACTTTCGAAAGATCCTAAATGGATATGGGGTTACAGCAGTGCCATGGTATTGCTTATTTTAGCCATTATCTCCTACCTTCCTGATCACTATGCTCAGATACTATTTTAAATTCTTCATCCTTCCCCTCCTATTGGTAGGATGTGCAGTGACTGCACCTTCCGTGTCACAAACCAAGATCAGAGATCTCTCACTGCTTCTCCAGTCAATGGATAGCACTATTCCCCAACATGAAGCCATGCAGCTTTCCAAAGATGTTTTTCACAAAACTGCACAATTGACAGAAGCGTTTGAAATGACCTATCCTCCCCAGTTTCACAATTTTTTAGTGACTGTGGGTATTCGTGAAAAAGGACTCTGTTATCACTGGAGTGATGCGTTGTATCTCTATTTGTCCAAGAAGCACTATGATTCTTTTGAGTTCCATTTAATCGGTGCAAATGTGGGAGAATATTTTTTTGAACATAATGCCCTGGTCGTGGTAGCCAAAGGCGGAAAAATAAAAGAGGGTATCATCATAGATCCGTGGAGAGAGTCAGGGAAGCTCTATTTCTCCAAAGTAGAGGATGACCCGGACTATGTATGGATACACAGACCCGTGAGGGGGTGTCGTTAGTTTTATTCAGGCAGGGGCTCTGGCTCCATTCCTGCTTCACGCAATTCGGCCTCTTCGGCAGCGATAGCCTCTTTTTGTGCTTCAGAAAGTTCTTCTTTCGGCTCTTGTACTTTGGGGGTCTCTTTTACTTTCTGCTGCTCCTGAATGACTTCCGGCTGGGTACCATTGGTCTCATGTTCGTCTGCTACCGCACTATTTAAAAGCAGTAAAATAAGAGAGAAGAGAATGTTTGAAAACATTTTAGACATGATGCACCTCGCTGTAATTTTATAAAAGAGTGTACAAAATTTTTGAGAAAATTGCAAACAACGTTCGAAACGCTCAAGTAAGAAGCATAAAGCAGTTTTTTATTGTAATGGCAAATAGATCTTATCTATCAGTTCCTCATATTCACTTCTGGCATCAGAATCTATGGTAATACCTCCACCGCTTTTGTAGAAAAGCGTGTCATTTTCTTTTTCAATGAAACGTATCATTACACCTGAACGCAGGGATTTTCCGTCAAAAATCCCAAAGACCCCTGTATAAAATCCTCTTTCAAAATCCTCTACATGCTGGATGATATTGACCGTACTTTTTTTAGGTGTCCCCGAGATAGAGCCTGCGGGAAGTATCTGGCTGAGAAGCGTACCTAAGTGATCTCTCCAGTCAGCCCCGAGTGTTGCCGTGATCTTGGAACTGACCTGCAGGAGCTCTTTTTCGCCCGCTTTGATCTTTTCGACATAACGAAATTTCTCGACTTTGACCTCTGAACCGATGATTCCCAGGTCATTACGCATAAGATCAACGATCATCACATGTTCTGCCATCTCTTTGGTGTCTGCTAAAATGCTCTCTTGCGCATTGGGGAGGTGGGCATCTATGGTTCCCTTCATAGGATAGGTGGCGATGGTGTTCCCTTCTATCTCCACAAAACGTTCCGGAGAGAAACAGATGAATTCATCTTTAAAATAGAGTTTGAACTTGGCTCTGGCATAGGTGAAGATCTCTTTCAGGGTGAAAGAGCTCTCTATAGGTGTTCTGAATGTCAGATTAAGCAGATAGGTATTGCCGGAACGTATCTCTTCTAGGACGTTATCAAGCGCTTTTTTGTACGTTTTGAAATCAACAGGAGATCTGGAGAACGTGAATGTTTCGGTACGTTTCTGTACAGGGTAGTTACGCCAATCCTCCAGTTTATAGAAAATGTCATCATCCAATGCATCAAGGGGTTTGGCAAAGATCTTCTCACCGTCAAAAGAGATAATAAAAAGAAAAGGGGTACGTTGTTGAGAGAGGGTATTGATCTGTTCAAAACCATTTTCTTTATTAAACCATATCATAAAGAACTCCCTTACTATCATTAAATAAGGTCATGGCGAACGCCCCACTTGTACCCCACTTACGCTTTAGCGACGGAGGGTATCGGCATTTAGTGCCAGAAAAGCGAAGCGATTCGAGAGCCATGACGCTTTTTGCTTACTTTTTCTAAAAAAGTAAATACAAAACCTCGAAAATAAAAAAATTAGCTATCTGTTACGAATCTAATAAAAGAAGTTTTAGGATAGCCATACGCATATAGACACCATTTTTGACCTGTTCAAGCACTTTGCATCGTGCATCTTTGAGCATCTCATCAGAGATATCTATATTTCTCATGACCGGACCGGGATGCAGTACCAGGATATCTCTATCCCCTAAACGGTCATGGTTGATACAGTAGTGTTTTGCATACTCCTGATAATCATCAAAGATAGGGGAAGCATGACGTTCTAATTGTGCCCGGAGAGACATAATGACATCGACTTTGTCCAGAGCATCTTCAAGTTTTTCATATTGAGGCAGATCGCTCTTGGGCATAAAGGGCTTGGGTGCAATTAAAATGACCTTCATCCCCATACGTGTAAGAAGACGGATACCGGAACTAGCCACGCGTGAGCTTACGATATCACCTACAATGGCGATGGTCTTACCCTCAATGTCACCGTTAAAATGTTCGACCATGGTAAAGAGGTCAAGGAGTGCCTGGGTAGGATGTGCATAGTTACCTGCACCGGCATTAATAACCGAAGTCATCTGCATATCGGCCAAGATCCCCGGTGCTTCGTTTTCAGAATGACGGATGATGACCCCGTCTGGTTCCATGGCACAAAGGTTTGCAAAGGTATCTTCGAGTGATTCCCCTTTTTTGGTAGAACTTTTACCCGGGTCAAGGTGTACAACAGCAGCACCTAGTCTTTTGGCTGCGACTTCAAAGGAACTACGTGTGCGTGTTGAAGCTTCGAAGAAAAGGGTAATGAGGAGTTTGTCGTTAAGCAGTTGAGGCGGACGTTGTGCTTTAAATGTTTTGGCATCATGAAGTAGCTGTTGTATTTGTGCGTCAGATAGGTTGGTGGTATCTACCAAATGTTGCATTTTGATCCTTTTTAGTTTTTGTATTATATCCGATTGATGGTAAAATATATTTATAAAAATAGGGGTCTTTAAAAATTTTTAAGGCATAAATGATTGCTCATATTTGGAATATATTCAAATTATTTTTTAAGAAATATACGATGTAGTAAGACATTATTTTTCATTCTTTGATTATTTGCCTTAAACATTAATCGATCAGAAATAACATTATGAGATCCTTTTAAAGCATGGTACTGTGATGCAACATCAGTATCTTCGAAAAGATAATCAGCAAAATCTATGGCAAAAATTCCATTTGATTTTAGATAGCAATTTAATTGTGTGATCTGTTTATTAAATTTGTTAAAAGGGTATATATGACTACTATCATAAGTACTTTCATGTCTATTTTGTGTTCTTTGTAAAACAGCTAAAGCGAAAATAATATCAAATGGTCCATTGTTTTGGATGGTTTCATCAATGTTGTATGAAAAAATAATTTTAGGGTCATTATTTTTAGATATGGCTTTTTGAATATTGTGTTTATTGATGTCAACACCAATGATCATTGCATCAGGAAAGTATTCTCTAAGCGTATATACCTCTTCTCCTGTCGAACAACCAAAGGAAAGTATTTTGATATTTTTTTTGTTGCCTATTAACTCCTTAATTTTGTAAAAAATATCTGGATATCTGTTGTATGCTGTATAGTTTGATACTTGATGAACATACTGTCCTTTAAAATATTTTAATAAAATCAGTGACCGATACTCCGCGCTAAACAAAAATCGGTAGGGGACACTTGTAACCTTCCATAGAATGAATGTACTGTAATAAAGAGACTTATGGAGTATATTCTTTGATGTTTTAAAGGATGTTATCTTTGCTTTCAGTAAAGATAAGTAAGTATGTAGTGATACTAACATTATTAGCGTATCCTTCCTAATGTTAGCATATGTATTGTGCTACGATCGTAAAGCATTAGATTTGTATTAATCTATTTTTTATCAACTATACGTGTTGTATATCGTTCTAACTGATCCTGAACACTCCACCAGTCAGGGAAGACTGCATCATAAAAAGGCTGTGTGACTTCAGAAAAACTCTCTTTGTCCTCAAAGAGGTTTACACACCAGTCAAACTCCAGATCATAGGTTCGAAGCGCACTCATAGAGAGGAGTGTATCGTTGATACATCCCAGTCTGCTCGGGGTGACCAGAAGGACTTTTGCATTGAGATCTTTAGCCAGGTTTATCATCATATACTCTTTTGTCACTGGGACCATAAGGCCACCCGCACCCTCAACCAGAAGGATGTCACAGAGCTGTGAGAGTTCATGATACTTCTCCATGATCCTGTTTAGGTCAATGCTCTCTTCTGTATCTGCACAAAAAGGCGCTGCAGGGAGGGGGAAAGTATACGCAGTGATATCTTCCGGAGTAAGATCAAGGAAATTCTTGTTTACCTTTTGGCAAGCTTTTAAGAGTAAACTAGCATCAGCAGGTAGGGTATCTACACCTGTTTCGATAGGTTTAAATACACCCACGGATAAACCTCTGGAAGCAAAGGCTTCAATGAGTTGAACAGTGGTATGGGTTTTGCCGATATTGGTGCCTGTGGCGGTGATGAAAAGTGATTGCACTTGCATTTCTCCATTTTTTTTGTATAATAGTATAGAATAATTTATGAGGATTTTAACATAAGATGCCAAAGTTTGAAGAAGAGTTAGAGCTAGATTTAGAGTTACACGAACCGCAAATGTTCAAAGTGTTACTGCATAATGATGATTATACGAGTATGGATTTTGTCGTGGAAGTACTGATGGGGATCTTCCATAAGACACATACACAAGCAGAACAGATCATGCTGCAGATACATGAGAAAGATAAAGCCATATGTGGTGTATACAGCTTTGAAATAGCACAAACCAAAGCACAACAGGTCAAGCAAAAGGCCAAAGAAAACGAGTTTCCATTACTCGCAACGATTGAAGAGGACAGTTAAGATGATTAGTATTGCGCTGAATGACGTATTTAAGGGAGCCGTAGGATATGCTAAAGAGAACAGACATGAATATTTAACCGTAGAGCATGTATTCCTGTCGATAGTAAAAAGTGCAGCAGGTCAAGAGATACTTTCTATACTTGATGCAGATCTTAAAAGATTGGAGTCAGGCATCACCGAGCATATTGCCAAGACCATCCCATCTCTGAAAGAAGCGGTTGAACCATTTGAGACCGTAGCACTCTCTCGTGCTATTAATGACATGATGACACATATTCACAGTGCCGGCAGAACAGAAGCCAGTATAGGCGATATGATCGCAGCGATCTTTATGCAGGAACACTCCTATGCGGTATACCTCATGAAAAAAGAGGGTATAGCCCGTGTAGATATACTTGAAGTGATCTCGCATCGTTATGATAAAGTCAAAGGTGGTACAGAAGAGAAGAAAGAGGGAGAGACACTTTTAGAGCAGTTTACCGTGGAGCTTGTCTCTTTGGCTAAAACAGGCAAAATAGACCCGGTAGTAGGCCGTATAGATGAGATAGAACGTGTGATGCAGACGCTCTGTAGACGTAAGAAGAACAACCCTCTGCTTGTGGGTGAACCGGGCGTGGGTAAAACAGCCATTGCTGAAGGTTTGGCACTAAAGATCTCTGAAGGTGATGTACCGGAGATACTTAAAAACTCAAAAGTGTTTGCTTTAGATATGGGTTCTTTGGTCGCAGGTACAAAATACAGAGGTGATTTTGAAAAACGTCTCAAAGGTATTATCAAGGAGCTCACTGTAGAAAAAGATGCCATTTTATTTATCGATGAGATCCATACAATGGTTGGAGCAGGTGCAACAAGCGGCGGAAGCATGGATGCATCCAACTTATTGAAACCTGCACTTGCACGCGGTGACCTGAAGTGTATCGGTGCAACGACCTATGCAGAGTTTAGAAACTTTTTTGACAAAGACAAGGCACTCAGCCGTAGGTTTGCAAAAGTGGATGTGGAAGAACCGAGTCTTGAAGATACAATGACCATTTTACAGGGTATCAAACATAAATATGAGGATTATCATAAGATCACATTCACGGATGAAGCACTACAGTCGGCTATTGACCTTTCTGTCAAGTATCTGCATGACAGGTTCCTGCCTGATAAAGCGATGGATATCATCGATGAGGTGGGTGCACACTTTATGCTCAGAGGAGAAGAGGGTGTAACGGTCAAGACTAAAGACATTGAAGAGAGTGTCGCGAAGATCATGAAACTTCCTTCAACGGTCATAGGGACGGATGATACGAAAAAACTTAAATCACTGGAGAAAGATCTTGCTTCTCATATCATCGGACAGGATGAAGCGATCACTGCATTGGCAACGGCGATCAAACGTTCCTATGCAGGACTGAATGCACCTAATAGACCTATAGGAAGCTTCCTGTTCGTAGGTCCTACGGGTGTAGGTAAGACAGAACTTGCGACACAGCTTGCAAAAACCATGCATGTGCATTTTGAGAGATTGGATATGAGTGAATATATGGAAGCACACACTGTCAGCCGTTTGGTCGGTGCTCCTCCGGGGTATGTAGGGTATGAGCAGGGCGGACTCTTGACCGAGATGATCAAAAAACATCCGCATACGGTGTTGCTTCTGGATGAGATAGAGAAAGCACATCCTGATATCATGAACATCCTACTTCAGGTGATGGATGGTGCCAAGTTGACAGATAACAACGGTGTGGTCTCTGATTTTAAAAATGTGATACTCATCATGACTTCGAACATCGGTACCAAAGAAGCCAATGTGATGGGCTTCAATAAAGACACGTCGATCAAAACGGACAAAGCACTGGCAGCTTTCTTCTCACCTGAATTTAGAAACCGTCTCAGTGCTACCATAGAGTTCAATAAACTCGGATTGGATGTACTTGTGACCATTGTTGATAGAGAGGTAGATAAACTCAATCTCCTGCTCAAGCCTAAAGATGTCAAAGTGACCTTGGGTAAAAAAGCCAAAGAGTATTTGGCCAAAGAGGGGTACGATGAGCGTTACGGTGCTAGACACATTGCACGTGTGATAGATGCCAAGGTCAAAGAAGCATTGACCGATGAGATACTTTTCGGGAAACTCAAAAAAGGTGGTTCGGTCAAAGTAACCTACAAAAATGAGAAATTAGATTTTTCATTTGACAGTAAATAGATTAAACAGTCGTACCACGGGGAAAGGATATATAGTTGGCGTCTGTGTTTGAGGAAGATGACTATTTTATCCCCCCGTTACGTAAAGATTCTACAGCGTTTCCTGATCCACGTTCAGCTTCAGATGAAGGTCTTCTTGCCTATGGAGGGGATCTCTCTTCTGATCGATTGATCGCCGCATACAAAAAAGGGATATTTCCCTGGTATAGTCAAGGGGATCCCATACTCTGGTGGTCACCCAACCCCCGTCTTCTTCTGTATCCTGAAAAATTTAAGGTACGTAAATCATTCAGAAGGGTGTTGCGTTCGGGAAAATTCACGGTCACTTTTGATCAAAAATTTTCGGATGTCATCAAACACTGTGCAACCGTCTACCGAGAGGGCCAAGAGAGCACTTGGATCGTCAGTGAGATAAAAGAAGCCTATAGACGTCTGCATGAGGAGGGGTTTGCACATAGTGTGGAAGTCTATAAAGAAGGAAAACTGGTAGGAGGACTTTACGGCATTGCTCTGGGGAGAGCCTTTTTTGGCGAGTCTATGTTCTCTTTGGTTTCTGATGCATCCAAGGTGGCATTTAAAGCACTAAGTGATGTTTTAGGCAGTAGAGGTTATGATTTTATAGATTGTCAGATGAAAACAGATCATATGATAGGGTTGGGGGCTGAAGTGGTTGAGAGAGATACCTTTCTTGATGCACTCGAAAAGACACTTCAAAAACCTACTGATTTTGGTTCATGGCAGCATTTTACGTGGGAGTACAAAGATGGTAAATAGAGATATAGGATTCTCTTTATGGTTGGATTTTGTAGAAAGAGATTTTCTTAGAAATGATTTTTCTGCATTGATTGAAAAAGGTATCATTAATGGTGCCACGAGTAACCCTTCTATTTTTGCTTCTGCGATTACCACTTCTCCTGCCTATAAAGAGCAGTTGGCTTCTCTGGCAGGCAAAAGCCCAAAAGAGAAGTATGAAGCACTGGCTATAGAAGATATCCGTACTGCTGCACAGGCATTAAGACCTCTGTATGATGAAGGAAATGATGGGTATATCTCTATAGAGGTCGACCCATTTCTCTCAAATGATACAGAAGCTACGGTTGCCGAAGGTAAGAGACTCTTTGAAGCTATAGGTGAGCCTAATGTGATGGTAAAAGTACCTGCGACGGAGGCAGGATATGATGCCATGACCCAACTGCTAAGTACAGGTATCTCGGTCAATGCGACACTGATCTTCTCTCCTGCACAGACAAAAAAAGCGTTGAAGGCGATGAAAAAAGGCTTGGATTGCTTTGAAAAAGATGGCGGGTTGAGAGCAGAAGCGGTGATCTCTGTGTTTGTCAGCCGTTTTGACAGGTTACTGGATTCTGATCTGGAAAAAGAGGGGATCGATGTTTCAAAAACAGGTATTTATAATGCTGCAAAGATCTATAATCTTATCGAATCAAACCGTACACCTAGTATACGTACCCTTTTTGCCAGTACAGGTGTGAAAGGGGATGACCTCCCGGCAGATTACTATATGAGAGAACTGCTTGCATCACACTCTGTCAATACAGCACCACTTGCGACGATAGAAGCATTCATCGCCAAAAAAGCTCCGGCACCACAATTCCCTTTGGAAGAGAGCGAAATCAAGGGCTATTTTACGAAATTAGCCGATAACGGGTTTGATATGGATGAAGTCTATAGCCAACTCTTAAAAGAGGGGCTTGAAGCCTTTGAAAAAGCATTCCAAGAGATGCTTGACAGTTTAAAATAAATCACATCTCAAAGGGATAATCAATGGAAGAAAAACTCAAGCTCTATCTTAGAACAATGATCAGTAATAACGGGAGTGACCTGCATCTCAAGTCAGGCTCCCAAGTAAGAGTACGTATACACGGTGTACTAAAAGTATTGGGTAAAGATGAACTGAGTGCAGAGATGATGGACAAGTTAGCCCAGGAGATCACCACTGCAGACCAATATGAGAAACTGCAAACAGACAGAAACCTGGATTTTTCCTATGTCATGGGAGGGGATAGTAGATTTCGTGTGAACTTCTTTTTTCAAATGGATGGTTTGAGCGCGGTTTTCCGTATTATTCCGGTGAAGATATTGACACTGGATGAACTGAATCTACCGCCTGTGATCAAAACATTTGCCCAGATACAAAGAGGCCTTGTACTCGTAACAGGAGTGACGGGTTCTGGTAAATCGACGACGTTGGCAGCGATCCTGGACAAGATCAACAGAGAATCAAAAAAACATATCATTACGGTTGAAGACCCGATAGAGTTTGTACACAAAGATCGAGGATGTCTGATCAACCAAAGAGGGATAGGTCCGGATGCACACTCCTTCTCTGATGCACTTAGAGCCGCACTGAGGGAAGACCCGGATATCATACTTGTCGGGGAGATGAGGGATTTGGAGACGATCGATATCGCGCTTCATGCAGCCAATACGGGGCACCTTGTTTTTTCAACACTGCATACATTGGATGCAAAAGAGACGATAGACAGAATTGTCGGTATGTTCGGGAATGAGGAGCAAAACCGTATTCGTATGTCCCTTGCTTCGGTACTTGAAGGTGTCATTTCCCAGAGACTTATTCCTACAAAACGCGGCGGAAGGGTTGCGGGAATTGAAATCCTTAAAAAAACGGCTAGGATCGAGCAGCTCATAGCGGAGAACAGAGATGCAGAGATCCCTGATGCACTATTTGAAGGGAAAGAGATCTACGGTACGCAGACCTTTGACCAGGCACTTTTAGATATTTTCCGCAGAGGTGAGATCACAGAAGAGATCGCACTTGAGTATGCAACCAACCCATCGGATATGAAACTTAAAATGCAGGGTGTCGGAAAGGGTGCGATCGTGGATGAACATGCCCATGAAAAAGAGGTGGATGTCTTTGGCTTTAAAGAGGATGAGGAGAGCTAAGCTGTCGTGCATTACTTCATGACAGTAACGACGGAACGAAGTCATAATAATGAAGGCAAGAATAATTTAATAAAAACTGGGTATAATTCGCGTCTATTTTACTCCATGAAGCAATTGATAGGGTAAAAAATTATACACAAGTAACAAAGGACAAATATGTTAGAAGGTATCGTTAGAGAGAGTATCGGTAAGCGTAATGCAAAGCAGCTTAAAAGAGATGGTTATCTAATCGCAAACATTTATGCAAATGGTGTTGAAAATATCAACGCTGCATTTAAACGTGGTGAATTCGCAAGAACTGTAAGAAATAAAGAGACACTTGCATTCCCAGTGAAAGTTGGCGATAAGGAACTTAATGTATTTATTCAAGAGTATCAACTACACCCGGTAAACGGTGATGTGACTCACGTAGACCTAAGAGTAGCAGTACCGGGTCAAGTAACAAACTTCCTTGTACCGGTTGTAACACACGGAACACCAGTTGGACTTAAGAACAAAGGTGTACTTGTGATGTCTAAAAAGAGATTGAAAGTAAGAGGGGCTATCGAAGATATGCCAGCGAAATTTGATCTTAATGTTGAACCATTGAACAGAGACGACTCAATTCTTATCAGAGATGTGGAAGTACCGGCAAACTGTAAAATGATGGACAGACCGGATGTTGCTATCTGTGGTGTGATCAAAGCTAAATAATCGTAGCATGAAAGCACAGTCGTGATACTTTTCGTAGGTCTAGGTAATCCGGGATCACAATACGAAAATACACGACACAATATCGGTTTTAAGGTCATTGACAAACTTGTCAATGATTTTAATGCCAGAGATATCTCCAAAACTTCTTTTCACGGCAAGCTTTATCGTTCTGCCAATTCACTTTTTTTAAAACCTACCACATTTATGAACCTTTCGGGTAAATCTGTACAGCCTGTAAAACAATTTTTCAAAATAGAGCTTGAAGATATTATTGTGATCCATGATGATATAGATCTCCCTTTTGGTGCAGTACGTTTTAAAAGAGGCGGAGGCCATGGCGGGCATAATGGGCTTAGATCGCTCGATGCGCATATCACAAAAGAGTATTTGCGTGTAAGGGTAGGTGTGGGAAAGCCGGAACACAAGTCACAGGTAGCAGATTATGTCCTGCATGACTTTTCCCAAGAAGAGAACCTTATGTTGGAGCGTTTGATAGTACATGTCGCAGAGGCGTGTAAAGTGCTCTCCCAGGAAGAACTGATTGAAGTGAAGTCAAAGTACAGTCTGAAGTCTATAGAGGGTTTAAGTGTATGAGTCTGTTGAACCCTTCCTTACACTTTAGATATCTGGTCAAACTCTATAGCAAGAACCTATTGTCAATACTGTTCGGTCTCTCTTTCGCATTCGCTGCGATCGATTATTTTCAACATCTACAGAAACTCGATGTTGCCTCAAACTATCAAATACTCTATATCTTTTACATGTGGCAGGAGGCATTGGGTTTACTCTATCCTTTGGCGATCGTTTTTGCGCTGATCATGACTAAGCTTTCACTGGTTAAAAACAACACGATGGGAGCATTTCATGCCTTTGGGTATGATAAAAAAAGACTCTTTTTACCATTATTTACGGTAAGCACTTTGACCTATTTCATTTTTTTAACCCTGCATACCACAGAGTTCTCTTATGCCAAAGACAAAGCGGAATTTCTCCTGGAAAATAGACTGGGTACCTATGATGTGAATGACCTTTTTTTCAAATACAACGATACTTTCGTCTATATTACCAAGCTTGATCCTATAGAAAAAAAGATAAAAGATATTACGATCTTTAAAGTCGAAGGGTATCAGGTACGGTATACGATCAATGCACCGTTGGCAACGTTCGATGGTGAAATTTGGACTGCACATGATGCTACGTTGAAGACACATATCTATGAAAATGGTGAATTGAAAAGATATACCGTAGAACATAAAGAGCGTATAGAAACACTAGAAGGGTATAAACCTAAGATCATAGAGTCACTCTATGAGGGTAAAGCATTAAATATACGGGACGCCTATATGACATGGGAGTTACTCTATAAACAAAACCTCAGTTCAGATAAAATCAGGGCATCCTTCTATGACAAAGTGGTGGTACCGCTTTTTTCTATGGCCCTCTTACTTATTCTGTTTTTCAAACTACCGTTTCATGCCAGAATGATGAATATGGGTGGAGTGATCGCACTCTCTCTGGGGGTAACGTTTGGAATTTGGGGTATATTATTTGGTTTGAGTCAAATGGGAGCCAACGGTGTCTTACTTCCCGAACTGACAGCGATATTGCCTATCGTTCTTTTATGGGCCTATGCCATGTATATCTATTTTACAGAGGAAAGAAGTCTTCTGTAACCCCCTCCAGCACGTTAAATGTACCTTTTAATCAACTTTTAGATAAAATCACCCTAAAATAGACTCAAGGTATTGAGCATATAGGATAAGATAGATGAATATTGATTATAAAGCATTGGCAGAGAAATATGGTACGCCTTTGTATATGTATGATTTTGATTATATTGAAAATCGATATACCACACTGAAAGATGCGTTCGCAGGTAAAAAATCACTCATTAATTATGCGGTAAAAGCAAACTCGAACCTTTCAGTGATTGCCCACTTGGCTAAGCTTGGTGCAGGTGCGGATTGTGTAAGTATCGGTGAGGTCAAACGTGCACTGACGGCAGGTGTAGATAAATACAAGATCATTTTTTCGGGTGTGGGAAAACGTGATGATGAGATACGTGAAGCACTGGAGCAAGATATTTTACTGCTTAACTTAGAGAGTGAAGCGGAGATGAAACGTGTAGAGATGGTGGCCAAAGAGCTGGGGAAAGAAGCGCGTATCTCGATTAGGGTCAATCCCAATATCGATCCGCAGACACACCCCTATATCTCAACAGGATTGCATGAAAACAAGTTCGGTGTAGAGATAGATATGGCAAAACGTATGTATATCTATGCCAACAAATCGGAGTTTTTAAACCCTGTGGGTATCCATTTTCATATCGGTTCACAGCTTACCAAGATTGATCCTATACGTGAGTCATGTATGATCGTAGCAGACCTGGTACGTTCACTCAAAGCGATCAAGATCGATATCAAATTCTTTGATGTAGGCGGGGGTATCGGTGTAGTATATGATGATGAGGTCACAATTCCTGCTGAAGTATATACACAGGCAATATTTGAAGCAACCAAAGGGCTTGATGTGACACTGCTTTGTGAGCCAGGACGTTACATGGTCGCCAATGCAGGAGCATTTTTTACCAAAGTGCTCTATGAAAAAGTGAATGACGGAAAACGTTTTGTTATTGTAGACGGTGCGATGAACGATCTTATCCGTCCTAGTTTGTATAATGCATATCACAAGATTGAAGCGGTACTCAAAGAGGGTGAAAAGACACCTGCAGATGTGGTAGGACCGGTATGTGAAAGCGGAGATTTCTTCGGCAAAAATGTACCGCTTCCGCCGCTGGAGCATAATGACCTGATCGTTGTTCACTCTGCGGGTGCCTATGGATTTACGATGGCAAGTAACTACAATACACGTGCAAAAGCTGCAGAAGTGGCACTTCAAGGCGGAAAAGACAGACTGATACGTCAGCGTGAAACGTATGAAGACCAGGTACGTTTAGAGCTTGAGTATTTGGAAAAGTAAAGCAAAAAAGGCAGGGACGAGCATATGACTTTAGAGGAGCTGAGAGTAAAGATAGACAGCATTGATGATGCATTGTTAAAACTCTATAATGAACGTATGGAGTTGGTACATCAGGTAGGCGAAGTGAAAAATACCACAGGTGCACCTATCTACCGTCCTGAACGTGAACAGGCTATTTTAAATCGCTTAAAAAGTCAGAATAAAGGCAAACTTACGGATGCTGCGATCGATGCACTTTTTTTGGAAATGTTTGCCGTGGCCAGAAATCTTGAACTTCCTGAAGGTGTGGCTTACTTAGGCCCTGAAGCAAGTTTTACACATCAGGCAGCCGAGAGCAAGTTTGGTGCTATGAGTGCCTACTTGCCTATCAGCTCTATCCCGGGCGTATTTCGCGAAGTAAAAAAAGGCACAGCGAAGTTCGGTGTCATCCCTATAGAAAACTCTTCTAACGGTATAGTCAGTGATACGATCAATTGTCTGGATGAGTATGATCTTAAGATCATCGCTGAAGTGTGCCTGGATGTACATATGGCTTTTGCCACGGTCAATGATGATATCACAAAGATCACAAAGATCTACTCTAAAGATATCGCTTTTGGACAGTGCCGTAAGTTTCTACAGGACCTGGGCTTAGACGAGATAGAGCATATTCCTGTGGAATCTACCGTGAAAGCGGCAAAGCTTGCCCTAAAAGATGAAACGGCCGCAGCATTATGTCCTGCAGTGGCAGCAAAGTTGAATAACCTGCCTATACGTTTCAATAACGTAGAAGATGATACAAACAATAGAACACGGTTTTTCATTATCTCTGATTTTGAAAATGCCTCGTCAGGAAATGATAAAACCTCTTTATTGGTAAGACTTTCCAATAAACCAGGCTCTTTAGTGAATTTCCTCAATGACTTTGAAGAAGCAAATGTGAACCTGACAAAGATCAAGTCGCATATCGTAGAGGGGGAGTCGATCTTTTTTATAGAGTTCCATGGACATCAAAATGATACACATATCAAACCTATTTTGGAAAAACATAAAGATGAGATCAAAATATTAGGTTCCTATGTCAAAGAGATAGACGATATTTAAAATATGAAGTCAGCAGTGAGGGAGAAAAATCAGTATGAAATTTAACAAAGTATTAGAGAACATTCAAACCTATGAAGCGGGTAAACCTATAGAGCTTGTGGTACGTGAATTCGGTATCGCAGCAAAAGATGTGGTGAAACTCGCTTCCAATGAAAACCCGATAGGTACAAACCCGGCGATTGCCAAAGTCATCAGATCCAATGCTGATATTGCGCATCTTTATCCGGATGATAGTATGTTCGAACTGAAGGCGGCATTGAGCAGCAAGTTTAATGTAGCGGATGAGAATATCATCATTGGTGCGGGTTCTGACCAGGTGATAGAGTTTATCTCTCGTGCACTCTTGGATGAAAATTCGTCTGTATTGATGTCTGCTGTGACCTTTGCGATGTATGAGATCTATGCAAAGCAGATGGGTGCAAAGATCCTTCGTACAGCAAGCTATACGCATAAGTATGATGAGTTTATGGAAGCGTACCGTATGCATAGACCAAAGATCATCTACCTCTGTACACCGAACAATCCTACAGGGGATGCCACAAGCAAAGAGGAGGTCTTAAAGATCATCCAGGCAGTAGATAAGGATACGCTGGTCGTTGTAGACGGTGCCTATATGGAGTATGCTGCTGCCAAAGACCCGCAATATGCGATCACGCCAAATGACCTCCTCGGGTATGAGAATGTCATCTATCTGGGTACATTCTCCAAAGCACATGGTTTGGGAGGTATGCGTGTAGGATATGGTATCGCTCAGGCTGAACTGATCAAAGAGCTACATAAAATGAGACCGCCGTTTAACATCTCTACACTCTCTTTGGCAGTAGCCATAGAGGCGTGCAAAGATAATCGTTTTGTAGAAGAGTCTATCGCCTTGCATCAGGAGCAGATCAAACGGTATGAGGCTTTTGCAGAGGAACAGGGATTTGAATACATAGAGAGTTATACGAACTTTATCACGTATATGTTTGATGACACTATGGACTCCACAAAGATAGCAGATGCACTGCTTAAACGTGGTGTCATTATTCGTAACCTTGCCTCTTACGGGTTGAATGCGATGAGGATCACTATAGGAACAGAAAAACAAAATGATGTTTTCTTTAAACATTTTTTAGAAGTGATAGCTTGAAAAGAATCGAAGTGGTCAAAGCAGATGAAGTAGAGGTAAAACCTTTTATTTTAGATGATTTTATCCAACATAAGGTCCAGCATAGTATGATGAACAAAGTAACAAAAAAAGAACTGAAAAATTTAGCAGATGAATTGGGTTTGGTGTATGATGATTCCCAGATCGTTTTCACAAAAAAACTGCTCAGTGCCTATTTGCTAGGGAAATAAAAAGATGATAGATATAAAAGCACACTCCATAGACGAACTCAATACTTTAGCCGGAGAGATCAGAGAAAAGATCTTGGGTACGGTAAGTAAAAACGGTGGACACCTGAGTTCTACTATGGGTGCAACGGATCTTATCGTGGCGATGCATAAAGTGTTTGATGTAGAGAAGGACCCTTTTATCTTTGATGTGAGCCATCAGGCCTATGCCCATAAACTCTTGACAGATAGGTGGGAGAGGTTTGATACCTTACGCCAGTTTGGAGGTATCAGCGGCTACACAAAGCCTAAAGAGTCTAAATATGATTATTATGTGGCAGGGCACAGTTCAACCTCTATCTCACTGGCAGTCGGTGCCGCCAAAGCCATAGCACTTAAAGGGGAGGATAGAATACCTGTTGCATTCATCGGTGATGGAAGTATGAGTGCCGGGATGGTCTATGAGGCCCTGAATGAACTGGGTGACAGAAAATACCCTGTCGTGATCATCTTGAATGACAATGAAATGAGTATCGCTAAACCCATAGGGGCTATCAGTAAACTCCTTTCTCAAACGATGGCCGGTTCATTTTATCAGAAGTTCAAGGGCAGGGTAGAAAAGGTCCTGGATCATCTGCCTGAGGGTGCGACCTATATGGCAAAAAGGTTTGAAGAGTCTTTCAAGCTTATCACACCGGGTATTCTGTTTGAAGAGATGGGTGTCGAGTATATCGGACCTGTGGACGGACACGATATTGAATCTCTTGTAGAGACGATGGAAGTGGCCAAAGCGCTGGGGAAACCGGTACTTATTCATGCACAGACCACGAAAGGCAAGGGGTATGAGATCGCTGAAGGTACTAAAGAGCATTGGCACGGGGTCAGTGCTTTTGATCTTAAAACAGGTGAAGCACCTAAAAAAGCCGGAGCACCGAAGGCAGCAACCGCTATTTTCTCCGACACACTGGTAGAACTTGCAGATGAAGATGACAAAGTGGTTGGAGTGACGGCTGCGATGCCAAGCGGTACGGGTTTAAGTGCTGCCATTAAAAAGTACCCTGAACGTTTTTGGGACGTTGCCATAGCGGAGCAGCATGCTGTCACCTCCATGGGGCCATTGGCAAAAGAGGGGTTTAAACCCTTCTGTACGATCTACTCCACCTTCTTGCAACGGGGGTATGACCAAGTCATCCATGATATTGCACTCATGGATCTGGGTGTCGCTTTTGCACTGGACAGAGCAGGTATTGTAGGGGAGGATGGAGAGACACATCAGGGTGCTTTTGATATCTCTTATTTAAGAGGCATTCCTAACATGACACTCCTGGCACCCTATAATGAAACAACGATGAAGCTCTGTATGCAATTTGCTAAAGAGTATGACCATCCTTGTGCTTTTAGATACCCTAGAGGGGCATTTTTGGCAGAAGATACAGATAGCCCTGCCTATGAGTTAGGGAAGTCTGTTTTGCTCAAAGAGGGAGAAGAGATACTCTTTATAGGATATGGTAATGGTGTCGGACGTGCCCAAAAAGTGGCTGAACTTGTGGATGTAAACCCTGGTGTGTTGGACCTGCGTTTTGTCAAGCCATTGGATGAAGAGATGCTTGTGGACTTAAGTACCAAGTATAAAAAATGGTTTGTTTTTTCTGATTCTGCAGCACAGGGTGGTGTGGGTTCAGCGATTTTGGAACTTTTAAGTCAAAAAAAGATCCAAGATGTAGTCTTGACAACATTTGAGTATCCTGATACATTTATCACACATGGTAATACCAGATTGGTAGAAGAGTCCTTAGGGATACTGCCGGAGCAGTTGGCAAAACGAATCGTGTAGGGGAGGTTTCTTCTGCATGAAAGCTGTATTTGATAAAGTACCTTTTGAGGTATTGTATCAAGTTCAGTGACAGTGAACAAATATTTCAAAATTCTCTGAGCCGAATGGCAGACTTTACCGAAAATCATTGAGTGATTGATCGGCATCGCTCTTTAGAACAGAAGTGAGAGAAGTAAATTAAAGGAAAAAAATGGCTAACGAATACATTTTTACAAGTGAATCGGTAACCGAGGGTCATCCAGATAAAATGGCTGATCAGATCTCAGATGCTATACTCGATTATATCATCGAAAAAGATCCACAGGCCAGAGTGGCTTGTGAGACGTTACTGAGTAATGGTTTTTGTGTTATTGCAGGAGAACTAAAAACAACAGCGTATGCACCGATGCAAGAGATTGCAAGAGAGGTGGTAAGAGAGATAGGGTACACAGATGCAAGTTATGGTTTTGATTATCGGTCTGCAGGTGTGCTCAACGGTATAGGGGAACAGAGTCCTGATATCAATCAAGGTGTGGACCAGGCGTCAGGTGAGATCGGTGCGGGTGACCAGGGACTGATGTTCGGATATGCCTGTAATGAGACCAAAGAGCTTATGCCTCTGCCTATTTCGCTTGCACATAAGATCACAGCCAAATTAGCTGAGGTCCGTAAAAATGGTACTGTCCCGTTTTTACGCCCGGATGGAAAAGCACAGGTTTCGGTGAAGTATGTAGATGGGAAACCTGTTGCAATAGACACGATCGTGGTCTCAACGCAGCATCATCCTGAAGTGACGCTTGAACAGGTACAAAAAGCCGTACTTGAAGAGGTCATCAAAGCAGTGATACCGGCAGAGTTGATGTCTGATGATATTACTTATCATATCAACCCTACGGGGCGTTTTGTGATCGGCGGTCCTCAAGGGGATGCCGGGCTTACAGGGAGAAAGATCATCGTAGATACCTATGGTGGTTCTTGCCCACATGGTGGGGGAGCCTTCTCCGGTAAAGATCCTACAAAAGTGGATCGTTCTGCTGCATATGCTGCAAGATACGTAGCGAAAAACCTTGTAGCTGCAGGTGTATGTGACAGAGCAACACTACAGATAGCATACGCGATCGGTGTAGCCAAACCGGTCTCTATCTATGTAGATACACATGGGACTGCAACAGTGGATGAGTCTAAGATTACGGCGTGCGTAGAGTCACTTTTTGATCTGACACCTAAAGGTATTATGGATGCGTTGGATCTATTGAGACCTATATACCGCAGGACAGCAGCGTATGGTCACTTCGGAAGAGAAGAAGAAGATTTCAGTTGGGAGAAGACAGATAGGGTGGAAGATATCAAAAGATATTTAAATATTTAGTGTTTAGTATCGTGTCAAGCATTGAATCTTTTTGATCGACTTTAACAAATAATCTGAAGGGTTTAAAGTTTTTTTAAATATCTTTAGCTATAGTTTTCTATCTTAATAAAAAGGAATAAATATGGCAGTAATTATTGGTGATACATGTATAAACTGTGCAGCTTGTATTGACGAATGTCCAGTAGAAGCAATTGTAGATGAGGATGATAATCCAACGGGTGAGGAGTACTACTATGTATATCCTGACAAATGTGTTGAGTGTGTAGATCACTTCGATTCTCCAGCATGTGCAGAAGCATGTCCAACTGAAGGTTGTATTACTTGGGATATGCCATTCACAGCTGAACATAAAGATCACTTCAATGGTGAAAACTATATTGATGGTCTAAACTATGTTATGGAAAACCCAGATGCTGAAATGCCAATGAGAGATGATATCTCTCTTGAAGACAGAGCAGCACATAGAAATGTTGTAGAAGACTAATTTTAGTCCTTCTCAGAGACTACCTCCTGGTAGTCTCTATAGATACCCCCTTAACCCTCTCAAAACTTAAACTTATTTTAATACTTTATTCGGTAAAATTCCGCCCGAATACTCTCCACTACATTTCATTTTGGAAGTAAATTAATCGCTTAGGAATATAAGTATGGAACAAACATTATCAATCATTAAACCAGATGCAGTAGCTAAAAACGTTGTAGGTCAGATTCTTGCAAGATTTGAAGCAGCAGGCCTTAGAATTGCGGCAACAAAGAAAACAAGACTTTCTCGTGTAGATGCGGAAGCATTTTATGCGATTCACGCAGAGAGACCTTTCTTTAAAGACCTTGTAGACTTTATGATTTCAGGACCTGTGGTTGTAACAGTACTTGAAGGTGACAATGCAATGGCTAAAAACAGAGAGCTTATGGGTGCTACGAACCCTGCTGAAGCTGAGCCTGGTACGATCAGAGCAGATTTTGCTGAAAGTATTGATGCAAATGCAGTACACGGAAGTGACTCTATTGAAAATGCAATCAATGAAATTAACTTCTTTTTTGCACAGAGAGAAATTCACTAAGCCTATACTGTGAAGATAGCTTTTGACAAAGTAGGTTCTACAGCAAAACCCATTGAACTGAGTTTGGAGGGTGTGACGCTGGAAGGGACTTTAAAGAAGAGTGGTTATCATCAAGTAACTTTAGATGCACACATGAGCGGCAGTATTGAGTTGGACTGTGATAGATGTGGGAAGACCTACAACTATGATATGGACAATCAGCTGGAACTTAGACTGAGCGATATAGTATCCGAAGATAAAGATGATTTAGATATAATTGAGTTTTTAGATGGCGAAATAGATATTTCGTACATACTACAGAGCGAAATAAATACGTTTAAAAATGCTTATAACTATTGCAGCGACTGTGCCGATAGTGATGAAGATTTTGAAGTAGAATATTAAATAAAATTGTAACAAAGGACATAAAATGGCAGTACCTAAAAGACGTGTGAGTCACACAAGAGCAGCGAAAAGAAGAACACATTACAAATTGACATTACCAATGCCAGTAAAAGATGCAGATGGAACATGGAGAATGCCTCACCACATGAATATGACTACTGGTGAGTACAAAAAAACTAAAGCGTAATCTTAATGATCAAGATTGCGATTGACGCTATGGGCGGGGACTTTGGTCCCGAGCCTATTATAGAAGGTGTGGTTCAAGCACTGGAAATTGAAAAATTCCTCCCTATTTTAGTAGGAAACACAGAAGAGATACGCTCTTTCCTTCCCCCGTATTATGCAGACAAAGTTGAAATTGTTGAAGCTTCGGATGTGATATCTATGAGCGATCAGGCAACAGATGCACTCAAGCGTAAAGATTCATCCATCTACAGAGCAGTGGAGCTTGTACGTGAAAAGGAAGCATCTGCAGTCGTTTCAGCGGGCCACAGTGGTGCGACCATGACACTGGCTACATTGCGTATAGGACGTTTACCGCATATCTCCAAGCCTGCACTTGCCACACTCATGCCAAGTGTGGTAGCGACCAAAACATTGGTTCTGGACGTAGGTGCAGTAACGGATTGTACACCTCAAAACCTGTATGAGTTTGGTGCGATGGGTGAAGCGTATGCACAGCAGATCTTAGGCATAGCCTCTCCCAAAGTGGGGCTTTTATCAAATGGGTCTGAAGATTCCAAGGGTAATACATTGACCAAAGCCGCCTTTAAACTGCTACAAGGTTTAAAAGGGTTTGTCGGTAATGTTGAAGGTAGAGACATCTTTAACGGTAACGTGAATGTCGTTGTCTGTGACGGTTTTACGGGTAATATTTTACTCAAGACCAGTGAAGGTGTTGTATCTACGATCTTTACATTGATGAGACAGCATATTCGAAAATCATTGCCGGCGAAGATCGGTGCGCTGATGATGAAAAGAAAAGTGTTTGGAAATATGAAAAAGCAGGTTGATTATGCAGAGTACGGTGGTGCACCGCTTTTGGGTATCAACGGATGTGCCATCATTTCTCATGGTAGTTCGAATGCAAAAGCCATCAAAAATGCGATATTCCAGGCAATACGTTATACGGAGTCAGATGTCAATAAAACCATAGAAACTCTTCTATCTGATACTAAATAAGTCTAAGGTACCCAGGTACATTAGACCCTCCACCAAGCGAAACTACCCCCTAAAACTTATAAATTTATGGTAAAATAACAGACTTTATATTATTCGTTAAGGACAACTATGTCACCAATAAAACCCATATATGCGGCATTCAGATCTATAGGTGCATATGTACCTGAAAAGATTTTATCCAATGCAGATCTTGAAAAGATGGTAGATACCACTGATGAATGGATCGTAAAACGTACGGGTATAAAAGAGCGTCATATAGCTGCAGAAGATGAGTATACAAGTGATATGGCTGCTAAAGCCTGTGAAATGGCGATAGAACGTTCAGGTCTTGCAAAAGAGGAGATAGACCTGGTACTCTGTGCCACTGTGACACCTGATTATTTCAATATGCCTTCAACCGCATGTCTTATTTCAGACAAGATCGGTATCAGGGATGTGCAGGCCTTTGATATCTCTGCGGCATGCAGCGGATTTGTCTATCTTCTTACCATTGCAAAAGCATTTATAGAGTCAGGAATGAAGAAAAATGTATTGGTGGTCGGGGCAGAAAAGTTCTCTTCGGTTGTCGATTATACAGATAGAAGTACATGTATCCTGTTTGGAGATGGTGCAGGTGCGGCGGTGATCTCTGCTACATCCAATAAAGACGAAGCTTTTATTGACATTCATGCAAGTGCAGACGGATCCTATTCAGACTTTTTGGTAACACCTGCACCCGGTGCTGTACATCCTGCAAGCCAGGAAGTGATCGATCAGGGGCTTAATTTTGTACAGATGAAGGGAAATGAAACCTTTAAATTGGCAGTAAAAACTTTGACAAAAGATGTCAAAGAGATACTTGCCAAAAATAAGATTAATGCGGATGATATCCCGCATTTTATCCCGCATCAGGCGAATTACCGTATTATTAAAGCAGTGGGTGATGCACTGAAGATGAGAGAAGAGCAGGTGGTCCTTACCGTAGGAAAATACGGGAATACTTCTGCTGCTTCGATACCTATGGCATTGAATGATATCTGGGAATCAGGAAGACTGCAAACAGGTGACCTTATGTTACTTGATACTTTCGGTGGCGGACTAACATGGGCCAGTGCACTACTTCCATTTGCCGGAAAAGCAAACACCAAATAGGGTATAAAATTGAAAATAGGGTTTATCGGTGACATCGTAGGTAAACCAGGGCGCTTGATGATCAAACGCCATTTAACACGTCTCAAACAAGAGCATTTTGTAGACTTCATGATAGCCAACTATGAAAATGCAAGTCATGGTTTTGGTCTCACTGAAAAAAATTGTATTGAACTGCTGGGATACGGCATCGATATGATGACGGGTGGGAATCACAGCTTTGATAAAAAAGAGATCCTTAAAATCTTTGACAATTACCCTCTTATACGTCCCATGAACTATCCTAAGGCAACACCGGGCAAAGGTATCTATGAAACGACGCTTTTGGGACACAGAACAGCGATCTTAAATCTTATGGGACACTATACGATGCCTATGGCCGATAATCCATTCACGATGATCGTTGAAGAGGTAGAGAAGTTAAAAGCACAAGGAGTGAAACATATCATTCTTGATATGCATGCTGAGGCGAGTTCAGAGAAACAGATCATTTTACATATGCTCAAAGATGATGTCTCTGCGATACTTGGTACACATACCCATGTTGCTACAGATGATCTTCAGATACATGATGGCTGCTGTTATGTCACAGATGTAGGTTTGACCGGTTGCCGGGACGGTGTGATAGGAATGGATTCAGAAATACCACTTAAACGGGTGCTTACAGGTCTTGGAGGGCATTTTAACGTACCTGATGAGTGCAAAGCACTGCTGCAAATGGTGGTCTTTGAACTGGATGATCAGGGGCGTTGTATAGGGGCTGAGAAGATCAAGATCTATGATGATAAACCTAAAATTGTGACACAGGCATGGATGGATACCTAAAGAGAGGTTTTCTCCTTAGGTATTACGCTTTATTCTCACTTTTTTGGGATCAAACAGGGCGATAGCCTCTTTGATCATAGGCTCTTCAAGCAGAGTGGAAGGGTCTTTCTCTTTAGCGGCTTCAGTCTCTCCAGCCTCCGGAGCGATACAGGAGCTTTTCATTTCGATATCTTCTATCATAGAAGCAGCATCTGCATCCTGATGTGCAGGGATCTCTTTTTGAGGTTCTTTAGTCTCTTCTTTGAGCGTGTCGTTACTCACTTTTTTTTTAGGGATATTGACAATTTTGGTTTCAAAACCAAAAACATCTTTTACGAACATGTTGATAAGTCCCCAATGGGTAATGAGCATTTTTTTATCTTCGCCTTCTGCCATAGAAGCCCATGTAAGTTTATGATCTTCAAAGTTTTCAAAGGAGATATTACGTTCAAAACAGGCACCAAGATCATAGTCTCTGTCATAGAGTTTTTGTACCAGGGTATTAAATGTTTTTTGATGTGGGTTTATGGCTGGTACTGAGGGTTGAGTGACTTCTGGCTGGGTCACCGGTTGTATATCGGCAGGAGCTTTTTCTTCTTCTATAGGGGGAGTAGGCTCATTGTCTATGACCGGTGTTTCTGCGATCTCAGATGAAGTTTCGGGTGTTTTCTCCTCTGCAACAGGTGGTTCTGCCTCAGGTGCTGCAGTTTTAGGAAGAGTAGCGTCGATCTCCTCTTCAGTGATCGTAATCACTTCTGAGGGTGTAGAGAGGTCAGGAGAGGGAGTGGTCACCATAATTTCAGAGACTTCAACCCCTTTGAGTTCCTGCTCCAAGCCGCGTATCATGGTATCTATATCTTTGATCTCCAAAGACTCCATCATTTTAAAGAGTGCCAGCGAGAGTACAAATCCATTATCACTGCCAAGAGAGAGCAAGCTTTTAGACTCTGCGATAACTCTGAAGAAACGCTCTATGATCATCGGGCTGAACTTGCCTTTGGCATTGAGCAGCAGATCTTTCAGATAGAGTGTGAGTTCATCCAGTATCATCTCTGCTTCATAATCGGCTGCCATGTTGATAAAGGCTAAGACTTTTGCTGTGTCTTTGGCCATGATGTCAGAGAGCAATGCTTCCAAATGACTGGGTTCAATGATGCCGAGCATCCCTGTTACAGTATTCACATCGACAAAGTTCTTGGAGTAGACAATGGCCTGATCCATCAAGGTCAGTGAGTCTCTCAGACTCCCTGCACCAGAGCGTGCAATAATATCCAAAGCCTCTCTTTCATACTCTATGTTCTCAAGGTCCAAGATATGTTCCAAGTGTTTAAGTACAAGGTTTTGAGGAATTTTTTTGAACCTGAAATGCTGTGTACGGGAAAGAATGGTCGCAGGCAGCTTGAGCGGATCTGTCGTTGCCAGTATGAATTTGACAAAATCAGGTGGCTCTTCAAGTGTTTTTAGCAGGGCATTAAATGCCTGGTTGGTAAGCATATGCACTTCATCGATGATAAAGATCTTGTAGCGTGCAGAGCTTGGCTTGTATTTGGTATGTTCAATAAGGTCTTTGATATCATCGATACCACGGTTGGAAGCGGCATCCATTTCGATGATATCCATATGGCTGCTTTCGCTTGCCATCACACAATGTGTACAGGTACCGCAAGGATGGGAAGTCGCACCTTTTTCACAGAGCAGTGCTTTGGCAAAGATACGTGCAGTAGATGTTTTTCCACTCCCTCTTAGTCCCGAAAAAAGGTAGGCATGGGAGAGTCTTTTGCCCTCAAGCGCAAGTGAGAGAGTTTGTGAAACTGACTCTTGTCCGATGAGGTCATCGAAGGTTGCAGGACGGTATTTTCTTGCTAAGGCTAAAGACAAACAGACTCCTTGTTTTTATTGTTATTATTGTAGTTAAATTTTACTTTTGATTGGTATAAAAGATCTAAATATGAAGGTGAAAGCCAGAAGAAAAAATGACAATGATTTTTTACATAAACTCGGGTTATAGATATGATATATAAAAATACTCCCGCTTCCCAGTGAAAAAGGTGAGATAAAGGATATCTGTACCTTTCAATTCATCTCTAACCCCATATTAGATATAATCCCCTTACTTAAATAATCACAACAATGAAGCGAGAAAATATGAGTTACAATCCAAGTGAGATTGAAGCCAAATGGCAAAACAAATGGGATGTTGAGAAGGCTTTTGAACCGGATGATGCCTTAACAAGAAAGAAAAAATATATCTTAAGTATGTTCCCTTTCCCAAGCGGACGTTTGCATATGGGACATGTACGTAATTATGCTATAGGTGATGCTTTTGCACGTTACTACAGAAAACAGGATTTCAATGTACTCCATCCTATCGGATGGGATGCTTTTGGTATGCCTGCGGAGAATGCTGCCATCAAACACGGTCGTCATCCTAAAGAGTGGACCTATTCGAATATTGATTATATGAGAAAAGAGCTCAATACACTGGGGCTTTCATTTTCTAAAACACGTGAATTTGCTACCTGCGATGAACTCTATACGAAATGGGAGCAAGAGTTTATCATTAAAATGTTCGAAGAGAAGTTGCTTTATCGTGAATCTACAACGGTGAACTGGTGTGAGGATTGTCATACGGTATTGGCAAATGAACAGGTTGAAGAGGGGTGCTGCTGGCGTTGTGACAATGAAGTACAGCTTAAAGAGATGCCGGGGTATTACCTGGATATCATCAAGTATGCGGATGACCTGCTTGAGGATCTAAAAGAACTTGAGGGGAAATGGCCTTCACAGGTGCTGACGATGCAAAGCAACTGGATAGGTAAATCCCAGGGACTTGAATTTGAATTTGAGCTCAGTGCTGAGAGTCAAGAGAAACTTGGCGGGAAATTTGACAAATACACGGTATTTACCACACGCCCTGATACGATCTACGGTGTCACGTACTCTGCGCTTGCAGCGGAACACCCTATCACAAAATATCTTATAGACAATGATCTTCTTGATGATGATATTGCCCAAAAGATCACACACATCGCCAACATGACGGAGCGTGAAAGAGCACAGGCAGATAAAGAGGGGTATCCTCTTGGTATCTCTGTGATCCATCCTCTGACGGGAGAGGAGATCCCTGTATGGACGGCGAACTTTGTACTCGCCTCTTATGGCGGCGGCGCGGTCATGGCCGTACCTGCACATGACGAGAGAGACTTTGAGTTTGCAAGCAAGTATGATCTTCCGATCAAAAGGGTGATCAACGGAGGTGAAGAACTTCCTTATACGCTTGAAGGAGAGCTGGTTGACTCTGCAGCCTTTACAGGATTGGGTAATTACGAGGCTAAAGCAAAGATCATTGCGATGTTCGAAGAGGCAGGATTTGGAAAAGGTACGACAAACTTCAAACTGAGAAACTGGGGTGTCAGTCGCCAGCGTTACTGGGGTGCGCCTATACCTTTCGTACATTGTAAGAGCTGCGGGCTTGTACCTGAAAAGATAGAAAAC